>CBAAAE010000001.1:0-1939 GCA_964658845.1 uncultured Novosphingobium sp.
TGAAGGTTGGCTTGCGCGAAGGTTCAAAGGGTGCGGAGAAGGCGAAGTCTGCCGGCCTTGAGGTGCTTTCAGTAGCCGATGCAGCACAGTGGGCCGACACCATTATGGTGCTGGTGCCGGACCAGACGGCCGCCGCGGTCTACAAGGAAATCGAGCCCGGCCTGTCGAAGGGCAAGACGCTGATGTTTGCGCATGGCTTTAACATCCGTTTCCGCACCATCACGCCGCCGACGGACGTGGATGTTTCGCTCGTCGCACCGAAGTCGCCGGGCCATCGTGTGCGCGAAGTCTTCACGGAAGGCGGCGGAGTTCCGGCTCTAGTGGCAGTAGAGCAGGATGCCAGCGGCAACGCGCTTGCCAACGCGCTGAGCTATGCCAAGGGCATTGGCTGCACACGCGCGGGCGTGCTGCAAACGACCTTCACCGAGGAGACCGAGACCGACCTTTTCGGCGAGCAGGCCGTGCTTTGCGGCGGCACCGCGGCGCTGGTCAAGGCAGGCTTCGAAGTTTTGACCGAGGCCGGTTACCAGCCGGAACTCGCCTACTTCGAAGTACTGCATGAGTTGAAGTTGATCGTCGACCTGATGTATCGCGGTGGGCTGGAGTATATGCGGTACAGCATCAGCGACACGGCGGAGTGGGGCGACTACGTTGCCGGTCCGCGTATCGTAACGCCTGCGGTGAAGGACGCCATGCGCGGCCTGCTGAAAGACATTCAGGATGGCAGTTTCGCAAAGCGCTTCATTGAAGACCAGAACAGCGGTCGGAAGGAATTCTCGGCCTTCCGTCAGCAGGATCGCGAGCACCCCATCGAGAAGGTTGGCGCTGAACTGCGCAAGGGCATGCCCTTTCTTGACCCGGTCAAGGTAGAAAACGGTGCGGTTACGAAGGCGTAAAGATCAGGCGCAACGGCCATCGCGTATTGGCGATGGCCGTTGCTACTTGTCTCTCGGCTGTGCATCCAATCCTGCATGCAAGCCAAAGCACTCCGCCTTTCCGGTGAATTCTCGCTCGACGCCCTGACCTTTGACACGATCGACCTGCCGGCACCCGGCCCTCATGACGTGCTGGTGGCTGTCCGTGCGGTGTCCCTGAACTATCGAGACCTGATGCTGGTCGGCGGCAAGTACGACCCGGATGTACAGAAGCCACGGATCCTGTGCTCTGACGGAGCGGGCGAGGTGATCTCGGTGGGCTCCGACGTGACCGACCTGCAGCCCGGGGATCGTGTCGTGGCGTCATTTTTTCTCGATTGGGTTGATGGTCCGCCGACCGCTGCGGCTGCCGCATCGGCGCTGGGCGGTGCAGTCGATGGCACCCTGACCACACACCAGGTCTTTCCCGATCACTCGCTGGTCAAAATTCCTCAGAGCTTCAGCTTTGAGGAGGCTGCGACTTTTCCCTGCGCCGGCGTCACCGCGTGGCATGCGCTGGTCAGCACCGGAAACATCGGGCCGCAGGATACGGTACTGCTGCTGGGTACCGGCGGCGTCAGCATCTTCGGGCTGCAGATCGCCAGGATGAAGGGCGCAAAGACCATCCTGACCAGCAGTAAGGACGAGAAGCTGCAGCGCGCCGTTGCCATGGGCGCGGACCAGACCATCAATTACAAGACGACACCGGAGTGGGACAAACAGGTACGCACCCTGACCGGCAAGCAGGGCGTCACGCAAGTCCTTGAGGTCGGCGGCGCGGGCACGCTGCCGCTGTCGCTGCGGTCTGCGGGAAACGGTGCGCAGGTCAGCCTGATTGGCGTCCTCACGGGTCTTGAGCAGCCACTGAACATCGGCCAGATCCTGATGAAGACACTACGCGTGCAGGGCATCTACGTCGGCTCGCGCACCATGTTGCAAGAGAGCATGGAGGCCTTTTCCGCGGCAGGGATCAAGCCGGTTGTAGACCAGGTCTTCCCTTTCGAGCAGGCCGTAGACGCTTTCCG
>CBAAAE010000001.1:2039-44879 GCA_964658845.1 uncultured Novosphingobium sp.
AAGCGATTCCACGTGGCCGAAGGGCAGTTCACCGTGATGCTCATCGGCAAGGATGGCGGCGAGAAGCTGCGGTCGCACCAGCCCATTCCGTGGGAGACGCTGCGCAGCACGATTGACGCCATGCCCATGCGGCAGGACGAAATGCAGCGAGCGAAGCCCTGACGAGAATTGCGTTTGAATCGTCTCAGAGCGCCGCTCACACTGCGATTTCCGCTGCTGGACGTAAGAAGGCTCGCGACAGGTACACATTCCGATACGATGGTGAGTTGGAGGCGGTCCCCATGGGAACGATGATCGTGGCGAATCCGCAAGAGACTGTCCGTCCTGCGGGCGAAATGTGCATGGATCAGTTCGTCCCGCGGCAGCCTTCGTCGATCCAGGAGATTGTCGGAGCACTCCGTGCCGTCAAGACGCTTGAAGGTCTGACGGACGACGAGATGCGCTGGCTTGCCGAGCACGGCACAGAACACAAGGCGGTCGAAAACGCGCTGGTCTTTCGCGGCGGTGACCCTGTCCATCACATGATGATCCTTCTGCAAGGGGAGGTTCATGTGCGCCGCAACCAGGGGCCGGTTCAGTTCTTTATCGGCCGTTCCGGACAGGTCACGGGCAAACTGCCGTTCAGCCGGATGAAGAGCTTTGGTGGTGATGGCTACGCTGTAGGAGATCTCTGGACACTGGACTTCAACGAGGCCACTTTTCCTGCGCTGCTGGCGGCGATCCCATCCTTCACGCAAATCTGCGTATCAACACTGCTGGATCGCTCACGCGAAGTAACACGCATGGAGCAGCAGGCTGAGAAGCTGAACGCGCTGGGTAAGCTGGCGGCGAATCTGTCACACGAACTGAATAATCCCGCGTCGGCTGCACGCTCTGCTGCCAACAGCCTTTGGACTGAGCTGCGCAACTACGGCGATCAGAAGTTCAAGCTGGGATCGCTCTGTTTCAGCGGGCAGACAAAGGCAGCATATGGCGAGTGGGTTTCGTCGGTTCGGCACCTGCTGCAGGAAGATGGCCGCCCGTTGCGCGTCGACGCGTTTGAGGTCACAGGCCGTGAGGAACAACTGCTGCGCTGGCTGGCCGCGCACGGTGTAAACGATGGCTGGAGGATTGCGCCGGTATTGGCAGAGACGCAGGTCGGATTCGAACACCTGGATGAACTGGCCAAGATCCTGGAGGGTGAAGCCCTCGGTGTGTCGCTGAGTGCATTTGCCAGCGCTCTACACGCCGAACGCATGACGGATGCGGTGATCGACTCTACCCGACGCATCTTTGAACTGATCACTGCCATCAAGGATTACTCGTACATGGACCAGGCGCCGATCCAGGAGATCGACCTGCGCGAGGCCCTGGACAACACCCTGGCCATGTTGAATTCGAGGCTCGGGCCAGTTGACGTGCGGCGTGAATATGCAGCCGACGTGCCGCGCGTCTCCGCCTACGGCGGTGAGTTGAACCAGGTGTGGACCGCGCTGGTTGAAAACGCCCTGGATGCCATGGAGCTTTGCACGCAGGACCACAAGGCTGTGCTGACGGTGCGGCTCTCCTGTTCCGGGTCCACGGTGCTGGTTGAGGTGTGCGATAACGGAGCCGGGATCGCGCCGGAGATCCAGTCCCGCATCTTCGAGCCTTTCTTCACCACGAAGTCAATCGGGGTCGCCCTGGGCATGGGTCTCGACACCGCGAACCGCCTGGTAACCAAGCACCGGGGACAGCTAAGGGTGGAGAACAGCACACCAGGGCAGACCTGCCTGCAGGTTCGTCTCCCCATTGAGCAGACGGGCGCCTACTAAGCACGCCGTTGGCTCCATATCGCAGCCCCAACCGTTTTGCCTCGCCCAGTTTCGGCAGGTAAGATAGAACGGTTGCCTCACGTCCCGAAGTTCCTCTTTAAGGAGTAGTTTTGTCCAAACGCGATCGTTTTCTCTTTACGTCCGAGTCCGTCACGGAAGGTCATCCCGACAAGATTGCCGACCAGATCTCCGATGCCATCCTGGATGCCTGCCTGGCGCAGGATCCTATGAGCCGCGTGGCCTGCGAGACGCTTACCTGCACGGGCCTGGTTGTCATCGCCGGAGAGATCACGACGAACGCCTATGTGGACTTTCAGTCGCTGGTGCGCAAGACGGTCTCTGACATCGGCTACAACCACTCGGAATACGGTTTCGACTCGAACACGTGCGCGGTGATTTCGACGATTAATAAGCAGTCTCCGGACATCGCCATGGGCGTAGATACCGGCGGGGCGGGCGATCAGGGCATGATGTTCGGTTATGCCACGAACGAGACGCCGGAGTTGATGCCGACGCCGATCTCGCTTGCGCACAAGCTGGCAGCCAAGCTGAGCGAAGTGCGTAAGAGCGGCAAGATGCCCTACCTGCGCCCAGACGGCAAGAGCCAGGTCACCGTCGAATACGATGAGAACCACAAGCCCGTGCGCGTGGACGCCATCGTGATCAGCAGCCAGCATGACGAGCACGTCGAGAATGACAAGCTGCGCGCCGACGTGATCGAGCATGTGATCGAAGCGGTCATTCCCGCGCATCTGCTCGACGAGAACACGAAATATCACATCAACCCGACTGGCCGCTTCGTCATCGGCGGACCCATGGGCGATAGCGGCCTGACCGGTCGCAAGATCATCGTGGACACCTACGGCGGCATGGGCCGGCACGGTGGCGGTGCCTTCTCAGGCAAGGACGCCACCAAGGTCGATCGCTCGGCCGCGTACATGGCCCGCTACATTGCGAAGAACATTGTCGCCGCAGGCCTGGCGGATCGCTGTGAAGTGCAGTTGGCTTACGCCATCGGCGTCGCCGAGCCCGTGAGCGTGCTGGTGGATACCTTCGGCACCGGCAAAGCCGACGCCTGGGAGTTGACCGAGCTCGTCCGCAAGAACTTCTCACTTACGCCGAAGGGCATTATCGAAACGCTCGACCTGCGCAAGCCGAAGTTCCAGCAGACTGCCGCCTATGGTCACTTCGGGCGCGAAGGCGACGGCTTTACCTGGGAGAAGACCGATAAGGCCGCGGCACTGAAGGCCGGGGTTGAGCAGGCTGTGGGCGCGACGAAGTAATACTCCCCCTATCCACAAAATAGAAGGGCAGCCCTGTGAGGGCTGCCCTTTTGCCGTCGCTTCCAGGCAGATTACTGCACGCGCGCGTTGTGCTTGTCGCGATAAATGCGGCGGCTTTCCTGGTTCTGCTGGTGCTGCAGAGTGGAGCGGTCACTCCTGGTCAGGTGGCCGTTGTCCTGGGCGCGCATGTTGCGCTCCTCATGATTGATCGCCTTTTCCTGGTGCTCGACGTGCGCGGTCTCACCGGCGGTCATCTGGCCTGAGCGGACGCCTTGGCCGATACGCTGCTGCTGCTCTGCCTTGCGCTGGTTAATGGTCCGGTTGGACTCCTGCGCCTGCGCCAAGGTGGTCAGAGCGAGGGTGGAAGCGAATGCGACGACGAAGATCTTCATAGTGGTTCTCCCTTTTGCGGCTTTCCTTAAGCCGCCTCACGTGCAGAGAAAACCCGCGCCTTTTCAAGCAGTTGCGACTTTTGGAAGAAGTATTTTTTTTCGCAGGAAGGACAACTTGACCGCGCGGTCAGTGTAGTGCCGTCTCGGGCATGGCGCTGGCAGCGTCATAATCCATGGTCGATACGACCTGGACGGCGGGCCAGCTTTCCTTCGCCTGGTCCAGCAGAATCACCGTGCGTGCGCTGCCTGATGCGTAGGTTGACGACGCACCGGAGTACATCGGCAACGTCGCTGCCGTAACGCTGGAGCCCCCTTCCAGCAGGTACACCGCGTAGACACCGGCCGGCACGTTGATGTATCCCGTGTGCATGCCGGCGACCATGCCGCTCTGCAGCGCAATCGTTCGCGCAAGCGTGCTGCCCTGCGGCACCAGGTAGACGTCCAGCGTGCCGGCTGAAGAGGCTTCATCCAGAAAACGCAGAGCCACCGTGCCCGCCGCGGCCGGTTGTGACTGGTCTAACAGGACCTCCGTCCCCAACGCAGCCGCAGCGTTGTGGATCAGCAGGGTGTATTGCTTGCCCGCGCCAAGCGTGGCCCGCGGAGACGCCACTGCGGTGCGCGTCCCGGCGCGGTGCACCGGCATGGTTGAAGCAGACGGGAACACCGGTACATACGACGTCACCGTGCCAAAAGCCAGGTTATAAGCCACACCGGTACTGCCGGTGTACACATCAAGGCTACCTGCATCGGGTGACGCGTCCACGACACGCAGTTGGGCCATGCCGCCAGGGCTGCCGCTGACCACACCGCAGCCTGCCAGCCCGGTCATCAACACGAGTGAGGCTGCGGACCTGAAGAGCAGGCTCGCCGCCCTGGAGGTCCTGCGGAATGACAGAAACTTATTGGCAGGCATAGGGCAAGCATCGCAGTTCGTGCGACCGCTGTCAGGTCAGAACGAGACTACTGCTTCACCAATGTACCGAACGAGCGGAAACTTTCCCGGCAGAGGCTATTTCGTGGCGTGTTTTGCGATGATCTGGTCAGAAATCCCTGCATAGGTCCCCTTGGGCAGGATGCCGCGGGTCAGCAGCTGGTTCTTCGCCGTGTAGGGCCGTCCGTCGACGATACGCTTCATGTACACCTCGCCGATGCCCGGCAGCGCCATCAACTGGTCGGGCGAGGCCGTGTTGATGTCCAGCGCGTTCTGGTTCTGGCTGGCAGCCGCTTTCGTCACCGGCGCCGACCTGGCCGGGGAACTCTGCGCGGAGAGAAACGGCGTTGCGAGCATCAAGGCGGCAACGGGAAGCATCCGGCGAAGGTTCATCATGCGTTTATCGCTCCTGTAATGTGCTGCTGCAATCTGACGTGACCAAGGTGAAGCACCTGCCAAAGATACTCCAGCGGCGCTTGCCTTGCGGCGGTTTTTCGTCATGTTTTCATTGTGTTGCCGTGCCGCTGCGTTGACACGGCCAAGGCCACCGATTAATCTGGAAAATGTCATGAACGTTCGCACCTGCCATCACGGACATCTTCACCATGCGCATGGCGCAATGGCGGCGGTGTCCGGTGCAGAGGCGTAGCGCTTCAAACGTACACAGGATCAGGCAAGCCCGCCAGAGCGCATACCGCCGGCGGGCTTTGTTGTGTCCAGCCGCCACCCGCAAAAGCAGCGGACGCAACAAATCAACGAGGACCTATGACTGATGTAAGAAACGGCCCGGCAATTGACTTCGCGAAGATGGACGGCCTCGTCCCCGGTATTGTGCAGGACGCCACCACTGGCGAGATGCTGATGCTCGGCTTCCTGAATGAAGAGAGCTACCGCCGTACGCTCGAATCCGGCTTCGTTACCTTCTGGTCGCGCACCCGCGGCAAGCTGTGGATGAAGGGCGAGACCAGCGGCAACCGCCTGCGCATCGTAACCGCCAGCACCGACTGCGACACCGACGCATTGCTGTTCCGCGTAGCGGTCGAAGGCGATGGCCTGGTCTGCCACGAAGGCACCGTAAGCTGCTTCACCAAAGACATTCCACTTACCTGAGTAGTGATCATGAGTGGGACCACAACCGGACGGAGACCTGAAAACGTGAGCAACAAACTGAAGCTTGGCATTCCCAAAGGCAGCCTGCAGGACGCCACCATCGACCTTTTCAAGCGCGCCGGTTGGCAGATCTACCCCAGCGGCCGCTCCTACTTCCCATCGATCAACGACCCGGAGATCGAGTGCATGCTGGTCCGTGCGCAGGAGATGGCCCGCTACGTCGAACACGGCGCGCTCGACGCCGGCCTGACCGGCAATGATTGGGTGCTGGAGAACCTTGCCGATGTGGAACGGGTAACTTCCCTGACCTATTCGAAGCAGAGCCGCCAGCGCGTCAAGTGGGTGCTGTGCGTCCCCGAAGACTCAACCTTTCAGAGACCAGAAGACCTGGCAGGTAAAGTCATCGCAACGGAGTTAGTCGAGTACACCAGGCGATACTTCGCCGAAAAGAATATTCCCGTCACCGTCGAATTTAGTTGGGGTGCGACCGAAGTCAAGCCGCCGATGTTATGCGATGCCATCGTCGAAGTGACCGAAACCGGTAGCTCGTTGCGGGCCAATCGTCTGCGCATCATTGAAACGCTGATGGAAAGCGAAACGCAACTCATTGCGAACAAGGCCGCCTACACCGACCCGTTCAAGAAGCAGAAAATCGACAATCTCGCCCTGATGCTGAACGGCGCCATCAACGCGCTCAGCCAGGTAGGCCTGATGCTGAACGTGCCGAAGTCGAACCTCGACCACGTCATCAGCATCCTCCCCGCATTGTCATCGCCCACCGTCTCGCAACTGAAGGACAAAGACTGGGTCGCGGTCAACACCATCCTCGAGGAAAGCGCGGTCCGCGACGTGATCCCCAAGCTGAAAGCAGCAGGCGGCAGCGGCATCGTCGAGTACCCGCTAAGCAAAGTCGTGCTGTAGCTCTTCAACCGTCATCCTGAGCGAAGTCGAAGGATCTGTTGGCTGCTCGGGGCCAGCATAGAAGTAAGAGGAAACATGAAGCTCATCAAGACCACGGGCCGCAGCGCAAACGACGCCTACGCCCTGCTCTCCACGCTCGAACGTCGCGGCGCTATTAAGACCGCCGAGGTGGAACCGACCGTTCGGAAGATCATGCACAGCGTGCGCAAGGGCGGCGATAAGGCCCTGCTGAAACTTGCGCAGAAGTTCGACGCTCTGCAGTCAAAGCAGCCGATCAGCGTGACTCAGGGCGAAATGCTCGATGCTTGGAACGCCACGCCGCCCGCGTTACAGCAGGCCATGGAAATCGCCGCGGAAAACATCCGGAGCTTTGCCCAGCAACAGATGCCGGACGAGTGGACAACGGAAAACACACCCGGCGTCACTGTCGGACAGATCATTCGGCCGCTTGAGTCTGTAGGCTGCTACGTCCCTGGCGGCCGCTATCCCCTTCCCTCAACGCTGCTGATGACCACCATCCCGGCGCAGGTTGCAGGCGTGCCACGCATCGTGGTCTGCTCGCCCAAACCCGCGCGCGAGACGCTTGCCGCGGCACATCTCGCAGGCGTGACCGAGATGTATCGTATCGGCGGCGCACAGGCCATCGCCGCACTCGCCTATGGCACCGAAACGGTCGCGCGCGTCGACAAGATCGTCGGTCCCGGCAACCTTTACGTCACCGCGGCAAAGATTATCGCCAGCACCGAATGTGGGATCGACATGCCCGCAGGTCCCACTGAAATTGGCGTCACCAGCGAGACGGGCGACGCAGCCGGCATTGCCGCCGACCTGATCGCACAGGCCGAGCACGATCCCGAAACACTCGCCGTGCTGATCACGTCGAGTCAGCAACTCGCAAAGCTGGTGATTAACGAGGTTAACCAACAGTCCAAGGGCAACAAGCTCGCAAGCAACTCTTTGAAGGCGCGCGGCACCGTCTTCCTGTGCAGCTCGGTTGAGGAGACGCACGTCATTACTAATCGCCTCGCGCCCGAGCACCTTACCATCGACAGCGAAGCCGATCTCGCATGGGTCATGAACGCCGGTTCCGTCTTCATCGGCAACCACTCTCCGCAGTCGATGGGCGACTACATCTCCGGGCCGAACCACGTGCTGCCGACTGGTCGTGTGGGACGCATGCGCGGCGGCCTCAGCGTTGCCGATTTCGTCAAGGTCATCACCGTGCAGAACTACACGGCAGCGGGCCTCGCAAAGCTTGGACCACATGCCATCGTGCTGGCCGAAGCAGAGGGTCTCGTGGCCCACGCCGAGTCGGTGCGCGTGCGCATGAAGGCGGGCAAATCATGAGCATCCAGCCCCGCCGCGCCATCCTCGCCATGCCCGAATACCACCCGCCACTTGCCGGGCGTAATGCGCTCCGCCTTGACTTCAACGAGAACACGCACGCACCCTCGCCGCGCGTACGCGAAGCCCTTTCGAAACTCACGCTCGAAGGCTTCACGGTCTACCCGGAACGCGGTCCAGTTGAGGCGGTCGTCGCACAACACCTCGGCCTGCAATCCGAGCAGGTGCTGCTGACCAACGCTGTGGACGAAGCCATCCATATCGTCACCTTCACCTTCCTGGAAGAGGGCGATGAGTGTCTCTTCGCCGTGCCATCGTTCTTCATGTACGACGTGAACACGCTTGCGATGGGCGCAAAAGCAGTCCGCATCCAGGCGGATGAGACACTTAGCTTTCCATACGAACGACTCCTCGCAGCCATCACTCCGCGGACGAAACTGATCATCCTCTGCAGCCCGAACAACCCCACCGGCAGCGTCATCACGCGTGACCAGATCCACACCATCGCGAACGTCGCGCCGCACGCCGTCATCCTCGTCGACGAGGCTTACTTCCACTTCTTCGGCGAGACAGTCATGTCCGACCTGGCCGGCGACGCAGCGATGCCCCAGAACATGATCGTCGCCCGGACTTTCTCCAAGGCTTACGGTCTCGCCAACCTGCGCGTCGGTCTGCTCGCCGGTCCAGTGGAACTGATGCAGCATCTCCGCAAAACCGCCTCACCCTACAACGTCAACGGCGTCGCTCTCGCGGCAGTCGAAGCTACCGTCGGTGACACCGAATACCTCGACTGGTATGTGCAGCAGATGACGACCGGTCGCGCGCGGATCGAGAAGGCGCTGGACAACATGCGTGTGCCCCATTGGCCTTCGCATGCGAACTTCGTGCTGATGCACATCGGCCCGCGGCACAAGGATTTTGTGACGGCTATGCGCGCACGCGGCGTGCTGGTTCGCGACCGTTCGAGCGACCCCGGCCTGGATGGCTGCGTCCGCATGACCGTTGGCATCGAGGACCAGGTGGGCACCGGCATTGCCGCGCTGCGCGATTCGCTGGCCGCTCTACACTGGACTCCAGCCGAAGTGATCAAACCCGAGACGGAACCGAAAGAGACGCCCGAGTATGAGTAATTCCGAGAACGCCAGCGACATCCACCTCGTCCCCGAAGCCGCGCTCGACGAGCACGCATCGCCGTTCCTGCACGGCACGGAAGCGCGCATCGGCACGGTCGATCGCGCCACCACCGAGACCCAGATCAAGCTCACGCTCAATCTCGACGGGCAGGGCACATACCATGTCTCCACCGGCATCCGTTTCTTCGATCACATGCTGGAACTGTTCACGCGCCACGGAGGATTCGATCTCGACCTGGCCTGCACCGGCGACCTCGACGTCGACCAGCACCACACCGTCGAAGACGTCGGTATTGCCTTGGGCGAGGCCTTCGAAAAGGCCCTCGGCGACAAGCGGGGCATCATGCGCGCAGGTTACTTCGTCATGGCCATGGACGAGACACTCGCCGTTGCCGCAGTCGACATGTCCGGCCGCGTCAGCTACGTCGTCGACGACAAGGTGGACGTGCCGCTCGTAGGCGACTTCCAAACCGAACTCGTCACCGACTTCTTCGACGGTTTCGCCCGCGGCGGCCGCTGCAACGTCCACATCAAAACCATGTACGGCCGCAGCAACCACCACAAAATCGAAGCGATCTTCAAAGCCTTTGCCCGCGCCCTACGCGGGGCTGTAAGTCGCGATGAACGCATGAAGGATCTGTTGCCTAGTACTAAAGGGTTGCTCTAGCTGGAGAACAACGTGAAATATTCCATCGTGTTCCGACTCGCACTTGCTCTACAGATTACGTCGTTGGTGATTCTCGTCGTGGCTTATGCGATACCGTCTGGTAGTGCCTTCGACCCTATAGGAGCTGCAAGGTTCAGCCCTTTGCTCGGTTCTGGCGTACTGACGGCAATCACCGGGATGTTCCTTGCTTTTACAGGCGGTCGCAATCGCTCTTCCATCGGGTTCGGCACAGAGGTCATCGTCCTTCTACTGTGGTTCTTTCTTCGGATCGGCCTAACTGTCTGAGTAGTGGTACTCCCATGATTCAGGTCATCGACTACAAAGCGGGCAATCTCACCAGCGTCGTAAAGGCACTGAGATACCTCGGTGCGGAAACGCATGTCACCCAGTCGCCCGACGACGTACGCGGAGCCGACAAGATCGTACTTCCCGGCGTCGGCCACTTTCGCGCCACCCAGCTACTACATGACCTGCAACTAACCGAAGCCACACGCGAAGCCATCGCACGAGGCGTGCCCTTCCTGGGCATCTGCGTGGGTCTGCAGTGGCTGTACGAGGGCTCGACCGAAGCGGAGAGCACGGACGGCCTCTGCCACTTCGGCGGCGACTGCGAGCGATTCCCTGCCACTTACAACGGATCCGATCTGAAGAGCCCGCATGTGGGCTGGAACTCGCTCGAAGACATCCGTCCGGACTCGAAGCTGCTGCGCGGCATCGCTCCCGGTGCGTTTGTCTACTACACCCATTCGTGGCGCGCACCCGTCGACATCGACACCGCAGCGACCACGTATTACGGTGGCGCCTTCACCGCAGCCGTCGAACGCGACAATGTTATGGGCGTCCAATTCCACCCGGAAAAGTCCGGCGATGCTGGCTTGCAGTTACTCGCTAACTTCGTGGAGTTGTAGTCCTCCGCGCCGTCATAAGAAGTAAGAGGAAGACATGCTGACCAAGCGCATCATCGCCTGCCTTGACGTTCGCGGTGGACGCGTCGTCAAAGGCATTCAGTTCGTCGACATCATCGACGCCGGTGACCCCGCCGAGCTCGCGCATCGCCACGCCGCTGCCGGTGCCGATGAGATCGTGCTGCTCGACATCACCGCCACGCACGAAGGCCGAGGCACGCTGATCGAAACCGTAAAGCGAACTGCGGCGGAACTCTTCATCCCCTTCACCGTCGGCGGCGGCATCCGCACTGCCGAGGACGCCGCAGCCGTCTTCGACGCAGGCGCGGACAAGGTCAGCATCAACTCCTCGGCGATCGCGCGGCCCGAACTCATCGGCGAAATCGGCGCATCATTCGGCGCCCAGGCAGTCATCGTCGCCATCGACGCGCGTCGCAACCCCAACGCACGCGATCCCATCGGTGAAGCCGAAGTCTACGTCAGCGGTGGACGCAAGCCCACCGGCTTGCACGTCGTCGAGTGGGCAAAGGAAGCCGAGCAGCGTGGAGCGGGCGAGATCCTGCTGACCAGCATGGATGCCGACGGCACGCGCGCCGGCTTCGACGATGCACTGACCGCAGCCGTGTCACAAGCCGTGCAAATCCCGGTGATCGCCAGCGGCGGCGCAGGCAATGCCCGGCACTTTGCCGACGTCTTCGGACGCGGCAAGGCGGACGCTGCGCTGGCCGCATCGATCTTTCACTTTGGCGTGACGGATTCATGGGCGCTCAAACGCGAGCTAGCAGCGCAAGGCATCCCGGTGCGGCTCTGAGAAGATAGAACCATGTTGATTCCATCCATCGACCTGATGAACGGTCAGATTGTGCAGCTTGTGCAGGGCGAGAAGCTGAAGCTCGCCTTTGATGATTTTGATTATTGGATCGAGCGATTCGCTAGGTACCCCCTGGTCCAACTGATCGATCTGGACGCCGCCATGCGGCAGGGCGATAACCGCTCGCTCATCCGGCAGTTCACCTCACAACTGACCTGCCAGGTGGGTGGCGGCCTACGCACGGCAGACGACGGCCGGGCTATGCTGGACCTTGGGGCGAAGCGCGTGATTTATGGCTCCACGCTGTTCGGTGGCGACAACGAGGCGGATCGCAAGCGCCACCCGGTGATGAACCTGAACTTTGCCGCGTCGCTAAATAAGGCGTTGGGTGAGGAGCAGCTAGTCTTCTCCGTCGATACCAAAGGCGGCAAGGTCGCGGTGAAGGGCTGGAAGGAAAGCGTCGATCTGACACCCGAGGAGGCCGTCACCTGGTTGGAGAACGACTGCGCTGCATTCCTGTACACCCACGTCGATACCGAGGGCACCATGAGCGGTTTTCCCATGGATGTTGCTGCGATCCTGCGCGCCTGCACGGCTAAGCAGCTGATCGTTGCGGGTGGCATCAAGGAGCGCCAGGAGATTGACGATCTCGACGCGATGGGCGTGGATGCAGTGGCGGGCATGGCCGTGTACAGCGGTGCTCTGGAGACTTAGCACTCGACGTACTTACTCGGTATTGGAATCTGCGACCGCGTAGTAGCCTTTGCGAGCCTGCACCTTTACGTCTTTGCCGCAGCTGATGCTGATGTTGCGGAAAGTGCCGTCGAGGTTCGCATTCTTTGGTGTGTAACTGACGAGGTATTGCGTGCGCAACTCATCGGAAATCTGCGCAAAAGCTTCGTCGAGCCTCTTGGCATTGTGGCCGATGTTGATCACGCGTCCACCCGTTTCGCGTGCTAGGCGATCCATGTCGGCGGCGGGATTGAATCCCATGTATTGGCCGAAGAAGCCCTGGTCGCTGATCAGGATGACGTAGATGATGGCGTTCGCCTTCTGGCCTGCTTCGATGGCTTCCTTCAGCTTGATATTGCTGCCCTGGTCGCCACCGTCGGTCAGCAGGACAAGGACCTTGCGGCCGGCTTCATCATGCAGCTTTTCATGAGTTGCGAGATAGACGGCGTCGTACAGCAACGTGCCCTTTGGTGTCACGTTGCCGGTGATCGATCCTGTACCCGCGCCGGTGTTGATCTGCGCTTTTTCGATGGCGCGGCGCAGTTCCTTCGGGTTGTTGGTGTAGTCGGCCAGCAGGTCGACATTGATATCGAACGAGATGAGGAACGCCTCGTCTTTGGGCGTAAGCATGTCCTTCAGGAACTGTGCACCGCTCTCCTGTTCCAAAGGTAGAACGTTCTGCTGCGATCCGCTGGTGTCGAGCAGGATGCCGATGGTCAGCGGTAGCTTCTTCTCCTGGGTGAAGTTCTTGATGGTCTGCTCTTCCTTGTTCTCGAAGATCTGGCAGTCATCCTTGTGCAGGCCGGTCAGGAAGCCGCCCTTGTCGCGAGCGGAGAAGTAGGTATTGACCAGGTTGACGCGGACACGCAGCGTCTGCCCCTCGGCCACCGTTTGAGGATCGGGTGGCGGCGCAGTGCTGGCAGGTGGCGGACCGCCCGGCGAAGGGGCATCCTGCGCCTGTGTGAAAGGTGCGGCAGCCAGGAGGAGAACAAGGAGAAACAGCAAGCGAAACGGACGCATACACCCTTGGACGGAGCGGAAGCCCCGCAGGTCTACTTCTTGATGTCAAACCAACGTTGAACACGACAACGTACCCCTATCGGGCCGCGTCCAACAGACATTGTCATAACTGCGGCGTCCTCCTGTTCGGCTGGTAGTCTTGGGAGGGCGTGTGCAGGAGGAGTTTCCCGGTGAAGTTTGGAACAGCAGCATGGGTGTTGGCGGTGGTAACGGCTTCAGCAACGCTGCCTGGGATGGCGCGCGCTCAGGCATCGGCGCTGCCGGATTCCCCACAGGCGCAGGCCATTCCTGACAGCCCACGTCCGCAAACCCTGCCGAACGCCGGTTCTGTCACGCCAGGCAGAGGCACACCCACCAGCACGAGCGCTCCCGTGGATGACAATGGCAACGGCCCGGGGATCCCGACATCGGCATTGCCCGCGAGTACTGCCGCCGCCCAAGGCCAGGCGGCAGCGGCCGCGAATGAAGCGCCACCCGAAATTACGCCTGAGCTCGGCCCCGGCGGGCGCGTTCAGACGATCCGGGCAAACGTCAACTTCGTGCAGATCCCCTTTACGGTCAAGGACAAGAGCGGCGCGCTGGTGCCGGCGCTCACCTGGCGCGACGTACGCGTCTTCGAGAATGGTTTGCGCAAGCACCTGACATATTTCGCGAGTGATCCGTATCCGCTCTCGGTGGCTTTCGTTATCGATCAAACGCTGCCCTTTGATGTTATGAACCGCGTGAACACCGCACTCGGCGCGTTGCAGGGTGCATTTACGCCCTATGACGAGATGGCCATCTTCACCTACAACAATGGTCCGGTCATGCGCACGGATTACACGGGATCGCAGAGCCCACGCATCCAGGCGGTGATTGCGCAGTCGAAGACGACCGGTCGCGAAGCTTACCTGGCGGACCCGGGCGGACCGCTGTCTCAGACGACGAATATCAATAACAAGGGCAGCTTCGATCCCAACACGGCTCCGAACCGCGCGGCGCCTGCCGCCATCTTCCAGGCACCCCCGAAGGAAACGCATGCGCTGAACGATGCGATCTTCATGGCTGCGCAGAGCCTGGCGAAGCGTCCGGACAAAACCCGCCGCATGATCTATGTGATTAGCGATGGCAAGGAGTACGGTTCGAAGGCCAAGTTCAAGGACAACATCCGCTACCTGCAGACCTTCAAGATTGCCGTGTACGCGACGATCGTGGGCGATTCTGCGGTCAAGTACGTCGGCTTCCTCGATCGATATCACATCCCCTTCGAGATGAAAAATGACCTCCTGCCACAATATGCCTTGCAGACCGGCGGAGAAGCTGTGTCGGAGTACCGGCAAAAGGGTATCGAGCAGAGCTTCGCGAAGATTGCCGAGGACGTGCGCGTGCAGTACACCGTCGGCTACTACTCAAATGAGCCGATTACCGATGCCAAGTTCCGGACGGTTGAGGTGCAGGTGCTGCGGCCGGGCCTGGATGTGACGGCCAAGAAGGGCTACTATCCCACGCCGGAAAACGTGCTGCGCAGCGGTGGTGCAGGGGCCGGAAACAACACCACCGAGCCCCGGTAAGACGCGTGCACCTTGTGCTCGGGGCAAATGCGGCCCTGGGTCTACTGGCGGCCCTGCTTTGGGGCGGTGGCGACTTCTCAGGATCGATCGCGGTCAAACGTGCTGGCGGCGGCATGCGCTCCGCCCTTGCCGTGGTCCTGATCGGCCACGCGCTTAGCCTGGCGGTTGTCGCCACGCTTGCAACGATGCACGGTGACTCCTTTCCGCATGGCGCGACGCTGCTGTGGGGCATCTGCGGCGGGGCTGTCGCCGGTGTTTCGCTGGTGGCCTTCTACCTCGCGCTGGCCAGTGGCCACATGGGCTCAGCCGCAGCGGTAAGCGGCCTGCTGTGTGCAGCCGTACCAGCCCTGGTCTCGGGGTTCACCGAGGGGTCACCGGGGTGGCGAAGGCTGCTGGGATTTGCCCTGGCAGGAGCAGCCATCTGGATGATTGCGAGCAGCGGTGAGACCGGGGCTACCACTTCGCGACGCGCCATGGTGCTCTCCACGTTGGCCGGCATAGGTTTCGGCGTGTACTTTGTTGCGCTGAAGATCGCCGGAACGACCGGCATTCTCTGGCCCATGGGGACCGCCCGCATCGGCAGCGCATCGACCGCAGCGATCCTGTTGCTGGCTATGATCCTGCTGCGGGTGCCAGATGCAGCGGGAGAGGTGTCAGCCAAGGGACGCACGCTTGCTTGGATTGTCGGTGGCGCAGCACTCGACACGTGCGGCAACCTGAGCTTTATAGCCGCCACGCGGGCAGGCCGGCTCGACATCGCAGCGGTTTTGGCGTCCATCTATCCGGCATCGACCATCCTGCTGGCTGCGGCTGTCTTGAAGGAACGCACTACGCCTCGTCAACGCTGGGGCATGTTGATGGCGCTGCCCGCGGTTGTGCTGATCACGCTATAGCTTTAGGGTCGAAATATCCAGGGTCGATTTCGGATACTTGAGCTTCATGCCTTCGAGTGTGTCGGCAAGAATTTCGGAGATGGCAACGTTCCGGAACCACTTTTCCTCGGACGGAATGACGAACCAAGGCGCGTGCTTGCGGCTTGTCTCCTCAAAGACCTCTTCATAGCATTTCTGATAGTCATCCCAGAATTTGCGTTCTACGAAGTCTCCCGCGGATAGCTTCCAGTGCTTGTCTTCTGCGTCGATGCGTGCCTGCAAACGTCTGCCCTGCTCCTCCTTCGAGATGTGGAGGAAGAACTTCAGCACGCCGATCCCGTTGTCTACCAGCAGGGTCTCAAAGTCGTTAATTTGCTGCAGGTGCTGCTTCGCGGTCTTCTCGCTGATCAGGCCGTGCACACGTGGCGACAGCACGTCCTCGTAGTGCGAACGGTTGAAAATGCCGATCATGCCGCGCGCTGGAACAGCGTTATGGCAGCGCCAGAGGAAATCATGATGCGCCTCGAGCGGCGTGGGCACCTTGAAGGCCTGCACCGTGCAGCCCTGTGGGTTGATGCCCGCGAAGATGTGGCGGATGGTGCCGTCCTTGCCTGCCGTGTCCATGCCTTGCAGAACGATCAGCAGGCCACGTTCGCTGCCGGCGTAAAGAACCTCCTGCAACTCGTCGATGCGCTTGCGATGCTTGTCCAGCGTTGCCTTGGCGTCGTCGGAGGACTTGTACGTACCGGTATCGTTTGCTGCGTGGTCTTTCAGGCGAACCTTGTGACCGGGGTGGATGAAGTAGGATGAATGGATTTTCAACGCTGACTCGCTTTCGGTGCGGCTGGTATCTACGGCCTGCACTTACGATGCGGAAGCGTGCGGAGAAGGCAGGACGCCTCACCACTCTTGAATTACTTGACGACGGGTTCCTTGGACTCTGGAGCAGGTGTCACAACATGTGCGTCGTTCTTGGGCGTGTCCTTCGAATCGTCCGTCATGCCTTTCAGACCTTCTTTGAAGCCCTTCAAGCCTTCGCCAAGCCCCTTGCCCAGCTCCGGCAGCTTTTTCCCACCGAAAAACACCACAACGACGAGTCCGATGATGAGCAGGTGCATGGGCTGAAACAGATCGTTGAGCATGGCGAACCTCCGTGAAGCAGTGCATTGGCACGCACTTCAGACAAGCCATTGTCGCACATCCAACGTGCCCGAATCGCGCCGCCAACGGTCAACCATGTCACGGGACGGTATATCTTTATGGGAGCAGCATCCCTTTGCGATTACCTGCACATACCGTGCGAATCGCGGAACGCCTCTGAGATGCTGCACGCAGTGGAGGAACATGCATATCTACCGTCCCCGGCCGACCCTTGCCGGGCTGTTTCAGGCGACATCATCGGTGTCGCGTCCCGTTCAAGCCGGGCCGTTTGCTCCGCATAAATCCCGCAGTGTTGTCTTCGCCGCCGTTTCTGCCCTGTGCGCCTTTGCCGCGGCAGGTGCAGCACGCGCGCAGGACACCTTCCGCCCGCCGCCGCCCGTCACCTACACCGAGAAGTACGAGGTGTTCGGCGGCATCAATTACTCGAACGGTCAGGCCGGGCAGAACCTGCCGAAGCGCTACAACATGGCGGGCGGCGAGGTGATGGGAACCTATTGGCTGACACCGAAGTACGGCATCGCTGCCGACGCGCGGTACATCGCGGGCACCACGCCTGTACTGCCCGGAGCGCAGGCGACCAGTCCCACCATTCAGACCCGGCCGCTGGTCTCGCAGATCATCGGCATGGGCGGTCTGCAGTACCACTGGTTCGGCAATCAGCATGCCGGCGTAAATTTTCATGCATTGGCGGGTGCCACACGCGGTACGTTCGACCACAGCAATCCCGGCCTGCCGGACAACACGTTCTACGGTGCCAGCGGACTGTATACCAACCGCACCTCGGCGATCGGCGTGGCCGGCGGCAGCATCGACTTCAACCGGTCCGCACGACTCGCGATCCGCATCGCTCCGGAAATCGTCTTCGAACATTTCGGGGATGAGTTGCGCGAGTTTGTGTATGTGTCGGGCGGTGTGATTTACCGGTTTGGGGACCGGTAAAGGCGCGCCTGAGGGAAGCTGAGATCGGAGACATCCTTCTTCACCGTCATCCTAAGCTCGCTGTCATCCTGAGCGCAGCGGAGGATCTCGAGGGAGCTCGTACCTGTACAGAATTCGAGCTCTTTTCAGCATAAGGTTCTAGGGCGTCTCGCGCTTGGCAGAGTCCAGAGGGATCCTTCGCTTCGCTCAGGATGACGGCTCTTAGGGATAGGGCTGTCGAATGAATGAAGTCGCTCGTCCGACAACTTCATGCGTGAACTAAAGAAGCCGCAGAGAACACTCTGCGGCTTCTTAGTTTGCAAGTACGGAACCTAACTACATTGTCTGCATGAACTCGGGTGAGACCGGGTTCTCGTAGGGCGAGATATCCCGAGTTACTACAGTGATGCCGCTCGGTGTGACGTGGTATTTCTTCCGGTCTTCTGCCTCGTCATAGCCGATCACGGTTCCATCAGGGATGTGGACATCGCGATCAATGATGGCGCGCTTGATGCGGCAGTGCCGGCCAATGTTGACGTGTGTGAAGATCACGGACGCTTCAATATCCGAATAGGAGTTAACACGCACATCCTGGGATAACACGCTCTGCCGCACGGCCGAGCCCGATATCACGCAGCCAGGCGAAACGACCGAGTTAATCGCCATGCCCGTTCGACCCATTTCACCGAAGACGAATTTCGCGGGCGGGTACTGGGTGGGCCGTGTGCGCATTGGCCATTCCTTGTCATACAGGTTGAAGGTTGGCGACACTGAGGCGATGTCAAGATTCGCATCGTAGTACGCGTCCAGCGTCCCTACGTCACGCCAGTACAACGCTTCCTTGCGATTCTCATCCACAAAATTAAAGGCGGATACTTTGTACCGCCCCAGCAGTTTCGGGAGGATGTTATGACCGAAGTCGTGCTTCGAATCCGGATCGTCCGCGTCGGTCATCAACTCAGGCAGCAGAACGTCCGTGTTGAAGATGTAGATGCCCATCGAAGCATCCACCTTGTCCGCGTTGAAGGGCGAGCGAACCGTGGTTGTCTTCGGCTTCTCCTGAAAGCCGATGACCTCGCCATTGCTGCTTACTTCCACGACACCGAAGCCAGCAACTTCTCCCGGATCGACGGGCAGCGTGGCGATGGTGCAGGCGGCCCCGCTGCGGGTATGCTGCTCCAGCATCAAGCCGTAGTTCATCTTGTAGATGTGATCGCCGGACAGGATGATGACGAACTTCGGCTCTTCCGAACCGATGGAGTAGATGTTCTGGTACACCGCGTCGGCCGTGCCCTGGTACCAGTTGCGATTGACACGCTGCATGGGAGGCAGGATTTCAATGAACTCCCCAAGCTCGTTGGCGACCACCGGCCCCCAACCTTCGCGGATGTGACGATTCAACGACAGCGCCTTGTACTGGGTCATGATGTAGACCCTGCGCAAGTCGCTGTTGATGCAGTTGGACAGCGTGATGTCGATGATGCGGTACTGCCCGGCAAACGGAACGGCGGGCTTCGCGCGCTCTTTCGTTAAGGGAAACAGCCGTTCGCCGGCTCCACCGGCCAGCAGCACTCCTAGTGTGTCTTTCATCTCAGTTGCCCCAGCGCTGCAGAATCTGACAGTTACCGCGAGTGTGCCGCAACGTCAGGATTGCATGCTAACAAATGTCAAGGACAAAACTCTCTCGACCGGTGCTGTGCGTGTGAGGGCTGATGGAAGACGGTCTACTCTGTCTCGGATCCGCTCGACGGCTCGTCCGGCATCTCTTCCGGCAGCGAGATCCGGAGAGACTTCAGAAAGCTGACATCGTTTCGTGTGAAGGGCTCACCCGATTCGGCTTCCTCTTCTTCGCCTTCTGAGTCGGCTGACACTTCGTTCAATCCGATCGTTGCTTCCAGCATCAGGAGCACGTCGAAGCCCTCTTCCCGGATCTCCCGGACCACGCCTGAAATCTGCTCGGAGTCCGACACAGACTCGTGGATGGCCTCTCCAAGCTGCTGAATCAGTTCCTTGATTCGTGGGTTGATGCGTTTATCCATGGGCAACCCCTCTCAAACGTCAGCCGGCAAAACATGGCTGCTTTCCTGTACGGTCGCCGCTTATGGCGTAGCCTTCTACCTTACCGGGCAAGTCCCGGCACCGCAATCTCAGTGTCCCGTATCAGACGCGGGTATGATGGTCCGCCCATGCGCTTTCAAGCTGGTGCGCCAGTTCCTGCACCGGTTCCACCCGCTTGGGACCCCAGACGATCCATCCCGCAGCCGCCGCACAAATACCACCCACCATCAAGATCCAGCTCTTCATCATTGCTCCCGATTCCAAGGCTTTGTAAGCCGCCGTTGCGCGGCGATGTCCTTTGGATGCGCCCTCTGCAAAGACGCTGCCTTCGCACCACTCCCACAGACGTAGAATGTCAGGCATGGATCGTGAGCGGCTGGGCCGCGTGCTGGGAAGGGGCGCTCGTCTGGCGGCGCGCACCGCGTTCGAAGCGGTGGACGCAGCCACCGCCGCTTCGCCTGCCGAGCCGTCTGCCCGCAATCCTGCCGCACAGGGAGTCGCGCCACGGCAGCCAGTCCGGACTGTCATCCCACCTTCCATACTGACGCCTTCAAGGCTGCAGCCCGCGGTCAGGGCCGCGCACACCGGCGTCATCACGCCCCTGCGCCGCGCGTCGCGTGAGTTATGGCATGAGCTGACCGGCAGCTTCTTTGCGCTGTTTGCGTTCGGCTTTGCGGTCGGAGTCTGGCACACCAGGAGCAATGCGTGGAGCCATGTCGTTGGGGACCGCTACCGCTTCGGCCTGATGTGCGCGGTCACGCTGCTGTTCGGGTACTTCTCTGTCAGCAGCTTCGCTCGTGCGCGCCGCAGGCCGGTTCGCTAGCGCTTCTTCTTCTTCTTGCTGGTAGTAGCTGCGCTGTCCAGATCCTGGCCGGGCGCCACCGAGTCTTTCGGTGCGGGAGACTCCGTGTTGATGGTGAAGTCGTATACCAGCGGAGAGAACGTCGTGCTACTGCGCGGCACCGGCAGCAGGGCGTATTCGCCTGGATCGAGTGGAGCTCGTGGCGTAATCCGCAGCCATCCACCTGGCAGCGACTCAGCCTGCGTGCACAAAACGGGTGCTGCACAAACGGTCGCGCCGTTCACGTCGGAAAACTTGACGCGGTCTACTGTCCGGGTGGTGCCGTCGACTTTTGCGGCTAACAGCGCCCAACCCGTCGGTGTGCCCCGGCCGGAATCGCCGGTATTTTCGGTGCGGTCGCTGGTATGCACAAAGAATACGGGCGAGGCCGAACGCAAAGAGGTACGAGACCCTGACCCATCGAGCGTGCCTGCCGTTGCACCTGATTGCGCGATCGCAGCGTGATGGATCGGCACCAGCACCTGCTTGCCTTCCACCGTATCGAGCGCCCATGGCACATTGCCGTTCGGGATGCGCAGACCCGGCGCAACAATCAATTCCCCATTGGAGATGACGTACGTACCGCTTCGGGCCGGCGGCGCAGCGGTTGCCGGGACCGGAGGAGCCGCAGAACGGTCGGCGGTCTGCGCAGGCATGGAAGCGGCGCATAAGAACAGCGCGGTGCACACGTGCGCTCTCAGGAAAGGTGGCGTCTGCATGGGTCTCCGCCGATTCGATGCGGCAGCCTGCGCTCGCGATACCATCAAATCATCGGCCGCAAGTAGTTTACGCGCGCTCCGAAACATTTTCGCAAGGGACCAGGCACATGACCGACACGACCACCGCTCCACCTGCGCTGCGCCGTACCGCGCTGTTCGCCACGCACAAGGCACTTCGCGCAAAGATGGTTGACTTCGGCGGATGGGAGATGCCGGTGGAGTACAGCGGCCTGGTCGCCGAGCACAATGCCGTGCGCACCGGTGTGGGCGTCTTCGACGTCTCGCACATGGGCTGCATCCAGTTGCGCGGACCCGGCTCGCTGAACGCGGTGCAGGCGCTGCTGATGAACGATGCGAGCAAGCTGCAGATCGGCCAGGCCCACTACTCCGCCATGCTGACGCCGGAGGGCACGTTTGTCGACGACGTGGTGCTGCACAAACTGAGCGAGAACGATTACCTGATCGTGATCAACGCCGGCACTCGCGAGAAGGATATCCAGTGGGTGCGCCGGACCATCGGCCAGATGCCATCCGTCCACATCAACGACTACAGCGACATGTACACGCAGATCGCAGTTCAGGGTCCGCGCTCGCAGGAAACCCTGCAGAAGCTGACGGATACGGACCTGTCCAGTATCAAGAACTACTGGTTTACCTGGGGCAAGGTCGCGGGCTTCTATAACGTGCTGATCGCGCGCACGGGCTACACCGGCGAAGATGGTTTCGAACTTTACGTCCCAAGCGACGAAGCGACCAGCGCCAGCGTCTGGCAGCGGATTTTCGCTGCGGGTGAGGAGTTCGGCATCGTTCCGGCTGGTCTGGGCGCGCGAAACACGCTGCGGCTTGAAGCGAGCATGGCTCTGTACGGCCACGAAATCTCAGACGAGATCAACGTCCTTGAGGCGGGTCTAAACCGCTACTGCAAGCTGGAGAAAGAAGTGGATTTTGTGGGTAAGCAGGCACTGCTTGCCGCCTCGAACGCCGCGCCGGAACGCAAACTGGTGGGGTTGGAGATGGTGGACCGCGGCATCGCGCGTGACGGCTACTCGGTGCGCACGCTGGAAGGTGAGCCGATCGGCTTGGTCACCAGCGGGTCGCCTTCGCCGACGCTGAAGAAGAACATCGCCATGGCCTTCGTTCCGCCCTCTGAAGCGGTCTTGGACAATGTCGTCGCGGTGGAAATCCGCGGCAACCTGGTCAAGGCAAGGGTGGTGCCGACTCCCTTCTACAAGCGCGTACGAGCGACACCGGCAAAGTTGTCGTAAGCGCCTCCGCGCCGTGCTGTGCGCAAGGTCGGTTTCGTTGCGAATGCCCTAGCCGCTCGAAGTCTTCGCCTTCGCTGCAAGTCCAATGCTCTTCAGTCCGGCGCGCAGCTTTGCACGCTGCTCCGGGCACAGGCCGCTCATCACGCCTTCCAGATCGAGCTCGTGCTGCGCGAAGATCTTCCGGATGACCTTGCAACCCTCCGGCGTGAGCTCCACCGTGCGCACGCGGCGATCAGCAGTCGCGCACCGCCTCTGTACAAAGCCAAGCCGCTGCAGGCGCCCGACCGCGGCGGTCATGGACGGATTCGCCAGCATTACCTTCTCGCCGAGGTGCGACATGCTCATGGGACCTTTGTGCAGCAGTGCCTCCAGGATCATGAAGTCGCTCAGGCCGATGTCCATGCTGACCAGCGTGCTTTCCACGTAGTTCTGCATGGAGCGGTAGGCCTTCATCATCACGAGCCACAGGCCTGCGGCAGAGGTCGCCGGCTCCTGGCTGGTGTGGGCTTGGCTCATGGTGTGGAAGGTCTCCCGCATCCATTCTGAGCTACTTCATGCGATTCGCGAAGAGCTTTCGCACGGGTGAGTTCCGGAACGCTCAAGTAGCTGTCGTTTACTTCGCTTGCGAGCGGTCTGTACGATGGCCGCCATGATCCATTCGCTTGCCTTTCGCGCTGCACGTCTGCTGCTTGGCTTCGCTGTCCTTCTGCCCTTCCAGTGCAGGGCGCAGGATGCGGTGGACACCGTCAATCCGCTGATTGGAACAGGTCACGGCAAGATCGGCTACGGCGGCACCATGCCCTTTGTGACTGCACCCTTCGGCATGACGAACTGGACCGCGCAGACACGGCAGAACCGCCTGAGCGTCACCTCCTACGAGTACAGCGACACCACGATCCAGGGCTTTATGGGGACGCACCAGCCGGCCATCTGGATGGGTGATTTCGGCTACGTGACCCTGATGCCCGAGGTGGGCGCTCTCAAGACCGATCCCCAAAAGCGAGCGCTGGGCTTTACTCATGCAAAAGAGGTGTCCCATCCCGATTACTACTCCGTGGACCTGGGGACAACGATGAACGGCCAGGACTACACCGCTGGTGCCATCGGCTTCATCCACGCGGAGATGACCGCGACCGAGCGCTGCGCCTATCTCCGGTTCACCTTCCCGCCGGGAACGAAGCCGCGCATCCTGCTGGAAGCCTCTCGCCCCGGCATCGACGGCAAGGCTACGTTCGACCGAGCGAGAAACCAGATCTCTGGAGCGAACCCTGACCGCATCGACAGGAACCTGGGGCCGTCCGCGCTGCCGCACTTCAGCGGCTACTTCGTTGCGCAGTTTCGCCAGGTCGCACAGGACGGGGCCACCTACGGCGAAGGCTCTCAGGGTGCGCGCGGCGCAAGCGTAACGTTCCAACCGAACGCCACCCGCTCAACGGTTGTGGAGGTCCGCGTGGCAACATCCTTCCTCAGCATCGACGAGGCACGCGCCAGCCTGAACCGGGAGATTCCAGCGTGGGATTTTGACGCCGTCCGTGCAAAGCTGCATGCCACCTGGCTGGCCAAGCTGAACGCGCTGCAGGTGGAAGGCGCGAGCGCGTCCGATCGCCGAATCGTGTACACGGCTCTGTACCATGCGCTGCTGTACCCGCGAGTCTTCGATGAGGGCGGCCGCTACTACAGCGCCTTTGACGACACCCTGCACGCAGGCAAGGCGTACACGGACTACTCGGTCTGGGACACGTTTCGCGCTGAGCACAGCCTGCTGACGCTGGTCGCGCCCGAGCGCATCGACGGCATGATCACGGCGCTGCTGCAGGACTTCAAAGAAGGCGGTTGGATGCCGAAATGGCCCAACCCCGGCTACACCAACATCATGATCGGCACGCACGCCGACAGCATGGTCGCAGAGGCCGTCCGCAAGGGCTTCCACGGCTTCGACCGCGACGTGGCCTGGCAGGCCGTCTATAAGGACGCGATGACGCCCCCGGACGGCGACACAACGCGCCGCTGGCTCGACCGCGAAGAACACACGCCGTACGAGGCGCGCGCCGGCCTGACCTACTACAAGACGCTCGGCTACATCCCCACGGACAAGACGGACGAGGCCAGCAGCCGCACCCTGGAAGACAGCTATGACGACTGGTGCGTGGCACAGGTGGCGAAGGCGATGCATCGAGGGGACGACTACAACTTCTTCCTGAGGAGGTCGCTGAACGATCGCAAGCTGTTCGACAAGTCCCTCGGCCTGATGCGCGGCAAGACGGCGGACGGGCAATGGGCACCGATCGGTGGCAGCAGGGATACACCGGATAACCGCTCTGTGTCTGGATGGACTGAAGGTGATGCGTGGGTCTACACCTGGGCTCCATTTCACGACATCGCCGGCGTCATGCAGATGATGGGCGGCCCCGAGGCGGCAAGCCGTAAGCTGGATCAGCACTTCGCCGGCGGCCATAACGTCCACAAGAACGAGCCCAGCCACCACTACGGCTACCTGTACGACTTCACCGGCGAGCCATGGAAGACGCAGGCCAAGGTCCGCGAAATCGCCGCGGCCGAGTACGCCGACCTGCCCGCAGGGCTCGACGGCGACGACGATTGCGGCCAGATGAGCGCCTGGTACCTGTTCACCGCGATGGGCATGTACCCCGTCAATCCCGCGTCAGGCGATTACATGATCGGCAGCCCGCTGTTCGGCAAGATGAGCCTGAGGCTGGCAAACGGCAAGACCTTTTCCATCGAGGCGCAGGGTAATTCCGCCGCAAACGTCTACATCCAGAGCGCCACGCTGAACGGCAGACCACTCGACCGGCCCGTTCTGACATGGGAGCAAATCCAGGCCGGCGCAACCTTGCGGCTGATAATGGGACCGACGCCCTCAAAATGGGCGGCAGCTTGGCGGCCCAGCTTGCCCGAGCAGGCGATTTCCACCCCGATGCGATAAGCGGACCACACCGTCGCCAACCGGCTTTAGAATCAAAGCCATGACCTACCCGGCAAACTATCGCTATACCAAAGAGCATGAGTGGATTGAGGCGGACGGCACGAACGCAACGGTCGGCATCACGGATTACGCGCAGCACCTGCTTGGCGACATCGTCTTCGTCGATCTGCCCAAGGTGGGCCAGACGCTGAGCCAGAAGGCTTCCTTCGGCTCGGTCGAGAGCGTCAAGGCGGTCAGCGATGTGTACGCTCCCGCAGGCGGCACGGTCACGGAAATCAACGAGTCGCTGACCTCCGCGCCCGAGACGATCAATGCCGAGGCAAACACGACCTGGTTGCTGAAGCTGACTTTGGCCGATCCTGCAGAGCTGGACAGCCTGCTGGACGCGGCTGCCTACGAGCAGTACGTCAACGAAGAGACCGGCAAGTAAGCCGTCACGGCGGGTGAAACGCGACGTGCTGCATAGGGTGGGACGCGATACACCTTACATCCGCTCCTGCGCACATGCCAGCGCGAACGCTGCGACTTCACACCTCGGCAAAGCATCGGAAGGGCAAGACTATGCGATACCTACCTAAATCGCCCGCAGACCGCGTGGCCATGCTGAAGGAGATCGGCGTCGAGTCGATCGACGACCTGTTCTCCACGGTTCCAGCCGAGTACCGTCTACGCGGCGACATGGACATCCCTCGCCAGCACAGCGAGCACGAAGTGATAGAGGCATTCAAGGCCTTTGCGGCGCAGAATGCTACCGGTTACTCCAGCTTTCTGGGTGCGGGGGCCTACCGTCACTACCGGCCCGTGCTGATCGATTCCCTCTCGCAGCGCGGCGAGTTTTTGACCAGCTACACGCCATACCAGCCTGAGATTGCGCAAGGCACGCTGCAGGCGCTGTTCGAGTTCCAGACGATGATCTGCGAGCTGACCGGCATGGACATCGCGAACGCGAGCATGTACGACGGCTCGACCGGCGCAGCCGAGGCCGTGATGATGGCCGTACGCGTCACCGGCCGCAATGCCGCCGTGATCGCCCGCACGGTGCACCCGGAGTACCGTGAGGTGCTCGCCACCTACTCCCAACACCAGGGCATACCCACGACCGAGGTCAGCTACACGCAAAACGGACGCGTCGACGTCGCCGCGCTGGACGCTGCCATCACCGCGGATACCGCCTGCGTCCTGATCCAGTCGCCGAACTTCTTCGGCACGATCGAAGATGTGGCAGCTATTGCAGAGATCGCCCATGCCAAGGGCGCGCTGCTGATCGTATCCATAGCCGAGGCCGTGTCGCTCGGCATTGTGAAGCCGCCTGTCGAGGCAGATATCGTCTCGCTTGAGGCGCAGAGCTTTGGCGTCGCCGTTGGCTTCGGCGGACCCTACTGCGGCGTCATTGCGGCGAAAGAAAAGTTCCTTCGCCAGATGCCGGGAAGACTCTGCGGCCAGACCGTCGACACGGAAGGCCGGCGCGGTTTTGTGCTGACGCTGTCCACGCGCGAGCAGCATATCCGCCGCGAAAAGGCGACCAGCAACATCTGTACCAACCAGTCCCTCGTCGCGCTGATGGTCACGATCTTCCTGACGGTCTACGGCAAGGGACTGCGCGAACTGGCGGAACAGAATCTTGCAAAGGCGCACTTCACTGCGGCGTCGCTGGCGAAGGCGGAAGGCGCGGAGGTGCTGTTCGAGGGCGCTCCCCGCTTCAACGAATTCGTCCTGACCACTTCGCAGACTGCCGCGGACACAAACGTTGCGCTGCTCGAAAAGAAGATCATTGGCGGTCTGGCGCTGGCTCGGTGGTACCCGGAGCTGGGTGAGAACGCCTCGTTGTGGTGCGCAACGGAACTAACCACCCGTCTGCAGATCGACGAAGTTGCCGCGGCGCTCAGCGCTGTGACGGCGGGCGACCGCGAACTTGTAACGGCTTAAGTGCTGGCGAAGGACGGACACAAACGATGAGTCTCGGCGATCTTCCCAATGAACGGCTTACCGCGGTCGAGTTTGTGCAGGAGGGTGTGCAGCTGCGGTTCGGAGAGGCCCTGCTGACCCTGTTCGTCTGGCCTGATGTTGCGGACGCCGACGGTATTTCGGTCGGCTTTGGACAGCCCAACTATCGCGATGCGCTCTGCTCACCCATCGGCGAACTCGTCACCGAGGCGGACTTCGACGAAGACCATTCCCTGACGATCGAGTTCGAAACGGGCACCGTATTTGCGCTGAGTCTGCGCGCCGAAGATCTGGATACGCCGGAGGTCGGCAGCTTCACCTCCTCTGACGGCGAAATAACCGAGTTCTAAGCGAGGCTAAGATGATCGGCAAAGACCACGAATACGCCACGAAGCTCGAGTGGACCGGCAATCGCGGGACCGGCACGTCCGGCTATCGCGACTACGAGCGTTCCTACACGCTGCAATCTGACGGCAAGCCGACGCTTACAGGATCGTCCGATCCGACGTTCCGCGGCGACGCATCGAAGTGGAACCCGGAGGAGATGCTGCTCTCCGCGTTGTCGTCGTGCCACATGCTGTCGTACCTGCACCTGTGCGCAGATGCTGGGATCGTCGTGTTGTCTTACACCGATGCGGCAAACGGCACGATGGAACTCTCCCGTGACGGCGCAGGCCGCTTCACCAGCGTCACCTTGCGTCCACAAGTGACGCTGGGTGATGGCGCGGACACAGACAAGGCAGAACAACTTCACCACACGGCGCACGAGAAGTGCTTCATCGCCAACTCCGTGAACTTTCCCGTGCTCTGCGAGGCGACTACGACCCAGCAGGCACGGACGTTGCAAGAAGCTTAGAGGACACCATGGCAGACACACCCTTTGTAGGAACGCCGCGCAAAGCGACCACGCACACCAGCCAGAACGAAGGCCTGATCTTCGAAAAGAGTTCTCCCGGCAAGAAGGCTTATCGCATGGACGAACTCGACGTGCCTGCGGTGGATGCGGCCGCGCTGCTTGGCGATTGCGTTCGCACCAACCTGGGCGCGATGCCTGAGTTGAGCGAGATCGAGATCGTGCGGCACTTCACACGGCTCTCGACGTGGAATTACGCGATCGACCTCGGCATGTTTCCGCTGGGGAGCTGCACCATGAAATACAACGGCCGCGTGAACGAAGCGGTGTCACGCTTCGAAGGCATTGCGGAGGCGCATCCCTACCAGCCGGAATCGTTGTCACAGGGCGTACTCGGCATCATGCAGCAATTGCAGGATTGCCTGCTGGAAATCACTGGCATGGACGCCATTACGCTGCAGCCCGCAGCCGGCGCGCACGGTGAATTCACAGGCATCCTGATGATTCGCGCTTACCACGAGAGCAAGGGCAATGCCCGCACCAAGGTGTTGATCCCCGACTCCGCACACGGCACCAATCCGGCAACGGCCGCGGTCGTCGGTTACCAGGTGCAAAACCTGAAATCGAACGCGGAAGGCGCCATTGACCTGGAAGAACTTCGCCGGCTGGTCGATGAAGACACCGCCGCGCTGATGCTGACGAATCCTTCGACTATCGGTGTGTTTGAAAGCCAGATCCACGAGATTGCCGACATCCTGCATGCGAAGGGCGCCCTGCTCTACATGGACGGCGCCAACATGAACGCGCTTGTCGGCAAGACCCGTCCGGGCGACTTCGGTGCAGACGTAATGCACCTGAACCTGCACAAGACCTTCTCCACACCGCATGGTGGTGGCGGCCCAGGCAGCGGCCCGGTAGCTTGCAAGGAGATTCTCGAGCCCTTCCTGCCGAAGCCCGTCGTCGTTCGCAGGAGCAACGGTCTGCTCGGCTTCAACTACGATCGTCCACAATCTGTCGGCCGTGTGCGCATGTTCTACGGCAACTTCGGCATGTTCGTACGGGCGCTTGCCTACACGCTGGCGAACGGGCCGGACGGCCTGCGCCAGACGACCGAAGACGCGGTCTTGAACGCGAACTACATCCGCGCGAAGCTCGATGGCTACTTCGATCTGCCGTATAAGACCGCGTCGATGCACGAGGTGGTATTCAGTGACAAGCTGCAGGCAAAGAACGGCGTCAAAACCGGCGACATGGGCAAGCGCCTGATCGACTATGGCTTCCACGCGTACACGGTCAGCTTTCCCATGATCGTAAGTGGTGCCATGATGATCGAGCCTACGGAAAGCGAGTCACGCGAAGAATTGGATCTGCTGATCGATGCTCTGCAGCAGATCGCACGTGAAGCCGCAGAAAACCCTGAACTGGTCAAGACCGCGCCGCACACCACACGCATCCGCCGCCTGGACGAGACCGGCGCCGCACGCAAACCCATTCTTCGCTGGCAAGGACCGCCGACCAGTGGTCTGGAATCGGATACTGCTGCGAAGGATTGGTAAATGGGAACTAAGCGGAACTGAACGCGCTGGCGATCGCGAGTGGAATGTCCGAGGTATGTCGGTTGATCTCGAAGTAGCGCGTCTCTGATATACCGCTTCGAAAGATTGGGTACCGCATCGACTTGCTGGATGAGACTCAGAGAGTCGTCGAGATCAAAGGCGTCGAGACTTTTGCGCCTGTTCGCCACCCACAGTTGCTGTCTTACCTGAAGCTTTCAGGAAACCGGCTCGGCTTCATGATCCACTTCAATTTCGTTAGCCTTCTTACTGGTATTAGTCGTAAGGTAAATCGACTTTGACGAGAAGCACCCCCAGCTTCAAAGCAAACACGCTCCACAGAGCCTATGCATGCAATCCGGGAAAGGTGCGGCGGAGACACAGCTTGAGGTATCGCGTAATCTCCCGATCGTCTAGCACGATAGGATTAAACAAATGGTTGAGTGCCAGCCCATCTACAATCCCGCTTAGTAGAAGAGATTCGGTCAATTGCGTCTTTGTACTACGCTTACTCAGCTTCGGCAGTAGCTGATAAATTTCGGGGATCGAACAGCGAATGCACATGAGACTGTGCAGATCAGCCAACCGCTTCCGCTTCAAGGAATTGCGTATGGCGTACAGCTTGAACTCCAGAGTCAGCAGGGTGCGTTCACGATCCTTGCTGAGCTTAGTGAGATACCGGCTCAATGCCTTCAGACGCTTCTCGGCCGTGATCAGGCCGGTGAACAGAGGCGCAAGCTCCGCTGCGTCGCGATCGATGTTCTCTTCAAAGATCGCGCAGAATACATCTTCCTTGTCTTTGAAATTGGCGTAAAAGGCGCCTCGTGTCCGGCCGGCATGCGCTGCAATATCTTCCAGCCGCGCATGTTCGAACCCATCGCGAGCAAACATCGCACGTGCCGAGCGAAGTAATGCCTGCCGTGTCACCAAGCTGCGCTGTTGCCTGCGAAGGTTGGCTTCTGGCCCGTCATCGATAGTTATTGAATCAACATTCCGTCTCACTGCGTCACATAGGGAATCATACACGCATGTACGTATCCATTGATTGGTGCGTTCAGAGGTGAAGAAATACCTGGCTATTTCGGAGAGAGTTATATGAGTGACCCGCGTAAGAACGTCGCAAAGGCAACTGCTTTCAACAAGTTCAAGTTAGCCGTTGCGACCAGCATCATCCTTGTGAGCACGGGTTTTCTCGCTGGCTGCGCCGCTAAGGCGCCGGCCGCTCCCGCTCCACAGGCCCTGCCAGTCACGGTTGTTCAGCTTGAGCCGACCGATGTTCCAGTTACAGGAGAATGGGTGGGTACGCTGGACGGGTATGTCAACGCGCAGATACAGCCGCAGGCCAGCGGTTACCTCATCAAGCAGAATTATCGCGAGGGTGCACAGGTCTCCAAGGGCCAGGTTCTGTTTGAGATTGATCCGCGTCCGTTTCAGGCTGCGCTGGATCAAGCGCTGGGCCAGCTGGAACAGGCTAAGGGTCAGGTGGCGTCGGCCCAGGCGCAGCTCGGTCTCGCTCAGATCAATGTCAACCGCGACACACCGCTGGCACAGGCGCGCGCCATTGCACAGAGCCAGCTGGATAACGATACGCAGCAGAAGGCTACGCAGGAAGCCGCCGTCAAGTCTGCTGAGGCAACGGTCGCAGCGGCGCAGGCAAACGTTGCAAATGCCCGGCTCAACCTTGGCTTTACTCATGTTCGCTCCCTGATCAGCGGCGTTGCGGGGCAGGCTACTTTGCAGGTCGGCAATTTGGTCAACACGCAGTCCATTCTTACTTCGGTCTCGCAGTTAAATCCGATCAAGGCTTATTTTTCGATTAGTGACAGCGAGTACTTGTCGCTGGTACAGCGCACTCACGCCGGCGGAGGAGACCTGCTTAAAAATGCCTCGTCCGTGCCGCTGACACTTACACTCTCTAACGGCGAACCTTATCCGGCAAAGGGCCGCATCGCCTTCGTGGATCGTCAGATCAACGCGCAAACGGGCGCGATCCGTATTGCAGCATCCTTCCCGAATCCTGGTAATGTCCTGCGCCCCGGTCAATTTGGGCGCGTGAAAGCGGAGACACAGTTGCGCCGGAACGCGCTCCTGATCCCGCAGGTCGCCATTCAGGAGTTGCAGGGATTACAGCAGGCCTATGTTGCCGGCACGGATAACAAGGCGCACCTGGTCACGCTGAAACTCGGGCCGCAGATTGGAACGAACTGGCTGGTTGAGGACGGCGTCACTCCCGGCTCAAATATCATTGTCGATAACCTCCAGAAGCTCGGGGATGGCAGTCCTATCGCGCCGCACCAAGGTCCGCCCGCAGCTCCCATCATGCAAGCGACTACGTCGGCGGGAAGGTAATCATTCATGTCGAAATTCTTTATTAATCGGCCAATTGTAGCGATTGTCATTGCCATCCTGACCGTGATTGTCGGCCTGGTGTCGATGACTACACTCCCCACGGCACAGTTTCCCGACATTGTTCCGACTGAAATCCTGGTCACGGCCACCTATCCCGGTGCCGATGCCAGAACGCTTGCGCAAGCCGTTGCCACGCCCATCGAGCAGCAGATGAACGGCGTCGATAACATGATCTACATGAATTCGGTCAGCGCGAATAATGGCGTTGTCCAGCTCTTCGTAGATTTTGACGTAAAGACCGATCCCAATATCGACCAGGTTCTCTCGCAGCTTCGTGTCGACCAGGCCCAGTCGCAGCTTCCAGCGCAGGTTACTACGGCCGGACTAACTGTTCAAAAGGCGCTTACCTCGCCCCTGATGCTGATTGCTGTTAATTCCCCGGGCAATAAGTTGAGTCAGGACTTTCTCACGAACTACGCGATCATCAATCTGCAGGACCAGATCACGCGCGTGAAGGGTGTCTCCCGCGTGCAGATCTTCGGTGGACAGTACGCGCTGCGCGTGTGGGTCGATCCAAACAAGATGGCGAAGCTCGGCGTCACGGCGCCTGAGGTGATCACAGCCATCCAGACGCAGAACAACGTCAATCCCGCCGGTCAGATCGGTGCGGAGCCCATCCGCAAGGGTCAGCAGTTTACCTACACAGTCCGCACCCAGGGCCGCCTCGTCAAGCCGGAGGAGTTCGGCCAGATTATCCTCCGCGCAAATCCGGACGGCTCCATCCTGCATCTTTCGGACGTTGCACGCATTGAGCTCGGAGATCAGGCCTACGCGATCGCTGGCCGCTATAACCAGAATCCTTCCGGCGTCATGGCGGTATACCAGCTACCAGGCTCGAACGCCGTGCAGACCGCCAAACTCGTCAACGCCCGCATGAAGGAGCTCTCTGCAACCTTCCCCTCGGGCATCTCGTACAACGTGCCTCTCGACACCACCAAGGCGGTCAGCTCCGGCATTCACGAGATCGTGATCACGCTGCTCGAAGCACTCGCGCTCGTCGTGATCGTCGTCTTCATCTTTCTGCAGGGTTGGCGAGCGACCCTCATTCCCCTGCTGGCTGTGCCGGTCTCGCTCATCGGAACCTTCATCGTCTTTCCGTTGCTGGGCTTCTCCATCAACACCCTGTCGCTCTTCGGCCTCGTGCTTGCCATCGGTCTTGTGGTCGACGACGCGATCATCGTTGTGGAGGCGGTAGAGCACCACATTGATGAAGGCATGGATCCGAAGGCCGCTACCATCAAGGCGATGGAAGAGGTAGGCGGCCCGGTGGTTGCCATCGCGCTGATCCTCGCGGCCGTCTTCATCCCGACGGCCTTCATTCCTGGTATCACCGGTCGTCTGTACCAGCAGTTCGCGGTGACCATCGCCATCTCGGTGCTCATCTCCGCTTTCAATGCGCTGACGCTTTCACCCGCGCTGGCATCGCTCCTGCTCAAGCCCAAGGACAAGGACAGGAAGCCGAGCCTGCTTGGCAGGGGGTTTGAACTCTTCAACAAGTTCTTCCGCCGCACGACGGAAAGCTTCGTGCACACCTCGGACGTGCTGATTCACAAGTCGTACCTGGCCATGCTGGGCATCGCGGTGATTGCCATCCTTGGTGCCTTTCTCGGCAAGTCGCTTCCCGGTGGCTTCCTGCCCACGGAAGATCAGGGTTACATGTTCCTCGCGCTCCAACTGCCGGACGGTGCATCCGCGCAGCGTACCGATGCTGCACAGCAGAAAATTACCGCTGCACTGCTAAAGACGCCTGGCGTCGAGGGAGTCATCGCCGTCACTAACTTCTCTCTTCTCACGCAGGTGCAAAGCACCAACCAGGGCTTCTTCTTTGTCGCACTCAAGCCCTGGGAGGCGCGCAAGAGCAAGGAAGAACAACTCGGGTACATCACTGCCAGCCTGGGCAAACAACTCGCCGGGAATCCGGACGGTATTGCTTTCGCGTTCCCACCGCCTTCGATTCCGGGTATCGGAACGTCCGGCGGCGTGACCATGGTGATCGAAGATCGATCCGGCAAGGATGACCCGGAGATCCTGAGCAAGAACCTTGTGACCTATCTCAAGGCCGTCAGCACACTGCCTGAGGTCGCCTTCGCCCAGCCGTCGTACTCGCCCGCCGTGCCGCAGCTGTATGCGGATGTCGACAAGGAGAAGGTCCTGCAGCAGCAGGTGCAACTGTCGGATGTCTACACGACCATGTCCACCTTCATGGGAGGCTACCTGGTCAACTACTTCAATCGCTTCGGCCGGCAGTGGCAGACCTACGTGGAAGCTGAGGGGTCCTCGCGCACAGACATCAAGAACATCGATCAGTTCTATGTCCGAAGCGCAAACGGCGGACAGGTTCCACTGGGTTCACTGGTTCATGTCAGCCAGATCACGGGGCCGGAATACGTCTTCCGCTTTAACGAGTTCAACGCGGCGCAGGTCAACATTACGGCAAAGCCCGGCTTCAGCTCCGGGCAGGTACGAGCGGCCCTGGAGAAGAAGTTTGCGGAGGTCATGCCACCCGGTGCCGGTTTCGACTACTCCGGTATCTCTTACCAGGAGGACATGGCCCAGAAGGGCGTACCCACTTACGCCGTCTTCGGTCTCTCGCTTCTCTTCGTCTTCCTGATCCTGGCCGCGCTGTATGAGTCCTGGACGCTGCCCTTCAGTGTGCTGCTCAGCACACCGGTTGCGATCCTCGGCGGCTATATCGCACTCCATGCACGTGCGCTTGAGAACGACATCTTCGCCACCATCGGCGTCATCATGTTGATCGGTCTATCCGCCAAGAACGCCATCCTCATCGTCGAATTCGCGAAGACCAATTACGAATCCGGCATGAGCATTTCAGAAGCCGCGCTTAGCGCAGCTCGGCTTCGCTTCCGTCCGATCGTCATGACGGCCCTTGCCTTCGTCTTTGGCTGCCTGCCGCTCTGGGTCGCAACCGGTGCGGGCGCGGCTTCACGACGCATCCTCGGAACCACGGTGATCGGAGGCATGTTCCTGTCCACCGCGATCGGCCTTATCTTCATCCCCGTCACCTTCTCTGTCGTCGAGTACGTTTCCCATCGCTTCAGCAGGGGCGGTCAGGGCACGACGATGGACTCAAAGGCCGACTTCGATCCAGTTGCGGCCGGCAAAGCAGCCGGGGGCGGACCCGTGCACTCGACCCCAGGAGGTCACGCATGAGGAACTCTTCTCCCTGGTCCAAAGGCGTCCGCGCGTCTGCAGCCGCAGTGGCTCTAACCGGCATGCTGGCGGGCTGCAACGTGGGTCCCAAGTACAAGCGGCCAGCCTACCAGGCACCGCCAGCTTTCCGTGGCGCCGACAATGCGGCAGTCATCAGTGACGCTCAGAACTCCCTTGGTGACGAGCAGTGGGCCCAGGTCTTTCGGGAACCCGAGCTACAGGCTCTGATTCGCACCGCGTTGACCAACAACTATGACCTCCAGATCGCTGCGCAGCGTGTTCTGGAGCAACAGGCGCAGGTTCAGATCACGCGCTCGCAGCAGTTCCCCACCGTTTCCGTCGGTGGGACAGGTGTGGGCGCATCGTTCAACACGTCCGCGTTCGGCACCAATAACAACGGGAGCAACAGCATCTCCAGCCCGCTCGCCGTTGGTTCATTCAACGTTTCTGCGGCATGGAACCCGGACTTCTGGGGCCTCTATCGTAAGCAGACCCAGGTTGCACGGGCTCAACTGCTGGCACAGACCTGGGCGCAGCGAGCCGTTCGCCTCTCTCTCGTGCAGGAGGTCGCCAGCTCCTACCTCCAGTTGCGCGCGCTTGATCGCCAACTTGAGATCACCAGGCAAACGCTGAAGGCTCGTCAGGACTCGGTGCAACTCACCCGGACACTGGCGGACGGAGGAGCAGCACCGCTCTCGGATCTTCGGCAGGCGGAGCAACTGCTGTACACCGCCACCTCCCAGATTCCGCAACTGGAGCAGCAGATCCAGCAGCAGGAGAACGAAATGAGCCTGCTGCTCGGCGCGAACCCCGGACCTGTCGCTCATACGGATCCCAGCGCCCTGACGCCGCCGCCGCAGGATCTTCCTACCGGCCTGCCGACGCAGCTTCTGGAGCGCCGACCGGATATCCAGCAGGCGGAGGCGACACTCATCGGAGCCAACGCGCAGATCGGCGTGGCCCGCGCACAGTTCTTCCCGCAGCTCTCGATCAGCGCCTCAGGCGGCGTCGGCGGCAACAGCCTGTCCAGCATTTTCAGCCCGGATGCTAAGACCATCTACGGCATTGGTACGCTGGCTCAGCCGCTGTTTCAAGGGGGCAAGCTTCGCGGACAGCTAAACGTCGCGAAGGAGACGCAGAAGGAAGACGTCTTCGCGTACCAGAAGGCGATTGCGACCGCCCTGCATGATGTCTCGAACGCACTGGTCGCGCTCAATAAGCAGCGTGCGTATCGCGAGCAACAGGAACAGCTTGTCGCCGCCGCGCAAGACTCAACCCGCCTGGCCCGCATGCGCTACCAGGGTGGTGCGACCGGATACCTTGAGGTGCTTACCACCGATACCAACCTGTTCAGCGCGCAACTGAACCTCGTCTCGGCTCAGCAGGGAGAGGCCCTGACCATCGTTCAGCTCTACAGCGCCCTGGGAGGAGGCTGGCAGTAAGCCGACCTCGGACCTGAACCCATTTCTGCGGCCACCTCACATGCTCCGGAAACACGGTTTGCAGTACACTGGACCCATGCACTCGTAGCTCAGCTGGATAGAGCGGCAGCCTCCGAAGCTGTAGGTCAGAGGTTCGAATCCTCTCGAGTGCACCACCTTCAGGCAAGCAAAAGCCCCGGGCAATCGCCGGGGCTTTTCTGTTTGGTTGGCTTGGCGTTAAAAGTAAAGCTTGCCGAGCAACTGCAACTGCCGCGATCCATAGATGGTGCTGGACGTGGACGTGGGTGTATAGAACAGCGAATAGGGCGAGAAGCAACCGCCGGTGTAGAGCGTGACGGAGCAGCCCGTGGTGCCCGGCGCGGCGTAGCTGTATGCGCTGTTATTCACAGCAAGGATGTTGCGGTGATTGGCGATGTTGAAGGCTTCGGCGGCAATCTCAAGATGCATGCCCTCGCGGAAGAAGGGGAACTGACGCGAGACGCGAGCATCCGTGTTGTGAACGCCGGGCCCCTTGAAGCTGTTGCGGGGTGCCAGAACATCCGGCACGCGGTAGCCAGTGCCAGACGTCACCTGTGCTCCGCTGATGCCGCCGTCGCCACTGAGCTTGGACGAGATGGAGCCGTTGATGAAACCGGTGACCGGAAACCCGGTTTGCGCCGTGACCGTACCGGAAACTTCCCATCCGTTTGCTGCATAGCCGGCAAACTTGTTGGCCATCGGAAATTTCGTGATGTACAGCAGCGTGCCTACGAAGCGGCCGCGCTGGTCGATATCAGACCGCGAGTACTCCGCACCACGGCCTTGCCGGTGACCCAACGCGAACGGGATGATGGGCGAATCCGTACCGTTGAAGGTTCCATTCGGAGCGCCAGACTGACCCGCGTCCATGGTGTGTGCCCAGGTGTAGTTCGCCAGGACTTCCAGACCGTTCGCGAATGGCTTATGGAGCGAGAACGCGCCAGAGTTGTACCAGCTATTCACGTCAGAGAAGCCGGTCAACACGGACGAAGTGGTGGTAGCCAGCCGCGCCTGGTAGTACGGGAAAGCGAAGTTGAAGGTGCCGCTCGGCGTCGTCCCGAGATAGGTGCGGTTGATTGAGGACGTGGGATCGACGTTGGTATCGACGTAGATGGGCAGGCGCATGCCGCGCGTGCCGACAAAAGCAACGGTCAGCGTTGCACGGAAGGGCAGTTGCTGCTCAACCGACAGATCGTAGGAGTGCGTGTAGGGATTGAGGAAGCTCGCGCTTGCGCCTCGAACGCCGATGGCAGCCGTCGGGAGCCCTGGATTGACCGCCGGCGTTGGCGCGCCAGTGACCAGGTTCACAGGTGCCGGTCCTGGCGGCGTGAAGGCCGGAATGCCGCCCTGTGGAGCATAGGAAACATAGGTCCCCGCGGCGGGCTGCTGAAGCGCCACGTTGGGCCGGCCGGCAGCTGCGCCGGTGACTGCGCCGTACGCGTTGATCGTGACGGTGGGTGTTGAGAACTGCTGCTGATACACGCCGTTTTCGCGCCGCATCGTGTACCAGAGTGAGTTCGAGGTCAGGCCGTAAAACAGGCCGTAACCACCGCGCACGACGGTGCCTTCCTGCGGGTTCCAGGCAAAGCCGAAGCGCGGAGCGAACATGTGGTAATCGGTGTTGATGACGCTGGTCGCGGCGAAGGCTACCGCATTCGCGGTGTTCGGCAGGTCCGGCTGCGGCACCAGCTGGACATCGTAACGACCACCGAGCGACAGCAGAAGCTTCGGCGTGATCTTCCAATCGTCCTCGGCAAAGATATCCAGATTCTTGTTCCAGAAGTCATCCGCGCCCACGTGCGTGATGGGATCGTTCGTCTGCGAAAACGAGTTGTAGTGCTTGCCGCCGTTGACTTGGTAGACATCCTGGATCCAGCTCGCGAAGTTGTATTCTGCCGTTCCGTTGGAGTAGGAGAAGGAGCCGTCGCCGCCAAAGAGATTGGCAATCTGCTCATGGATCAGGTTGACATCAACGCCAACCTTGAAAGAATGCTTTCCCACGCTCCGCGAGTAGATGTCCGTGATCTGCCAACGATGCTCATCCGGGAAAGCACCGCGGGGCAGAGCAGAAGTCTCACCGTACGAGAAGAGATTCGTCAGATTGATAGCCGGACCACCCGTGTTGGTGCCTGCCGTCTCAAGGTCGCGTGACCACTGGAAGTGCACCACGTTGGCGGCGGTCGGGCCAAGCGATGTTTCTGCGTTGGCAAACAGGAAGCGCTCGTGGAAGTTAATGCCGCCATTCTGCGTGACAGAACCGTTGGTCACCGTCGCGGACGAGTTGTAGCCGTTCGGCTGCTTCAGATTTTGAAACAGGAACGACGCGGAAAGGTGGGTCTTGGGTGTGACCTGGTAATCGAGGCGGGGCAGGTAGATATCCTGGGTGGTGTTGCGGGCGAACGAGCCGAGTAGCTGGGTGTTCGCAAACGTCACGGCAGCGGCGCACTGTGTCGGATTGACACCTGGAATGACGGAAGGATAGATAGTCGTTCCACGCGTCAGGTAACCCGTCGTGCGGCCATCGCACAGCGCGGTAAGGTCGCCGATACTCTGCGTGGTGGAGTTGTAAGTCGACAGGTAAGTAATCGGATTGACGCGGCGGTAGCCGTCATACACCGCGTGGAAGAACAGTTTGTCCTTGATGATGGGACCACCGACGGAGACACCGAACTGGTGCTGCACCTTGACCGGCTGCGTCAACAACAGCGGGTTCTTCTGCGTGATGCCATTGAACTTACTCAGCGCGTCCAGGGCATTGAAACCGGGCGTGCGGTAATACTCATACGCATCGCCATGGAAGCTGTTAGTGCCGGACTTGGTGATGGCATTGATGACACCACCGGCCGCCTGTCCGAACTCCGCTGAGTAACCCGACGACGAGGATTGAAACTCCTTGATGGCGTCGATCGGAAAGACGTAGGGAGCACCGATGGCGCGCCCGCGAGCTTCAGAAAAGAAGGCCTGGTTGTTGTTCGCGCCGTCCACCAGGTTGGTGTTGTACAGGCCGGAGATGCCACGGAAACTGAGCAGACCAGTATTGCCATCGGGCGCGACGTTCGGCGTCAGCAGAACGAAGTTATCGAAGCGGCGACCATTCACCGGCAGGTTCGAAACCAGCTGTTCCGAGATCGTCTGCGACTGCTCCACCTTATCGGTGTCGATCAGCGCGTTGTCCGTGGTAACAACGACTTCAGTGCTGACGTTGCCGGCCTGCAGGGTCACGTCGACCGTGTTAGTGGTGCCTACCGTAACCTTGATGTTCTTCTGGTCGATCGTGCCGAAGCTTGCGCCTGTCGCGGTGACTTCATAGTTGCCGGGCTGCAGAAAGGTCGCGGCATAGTGACCTTCGCTGTCCGTGGTCAGGGTGCGCTTCGCGCCGGTGTCATTATTAATGACGGTTACGCTGGCGTTGGGGACTACGGACCCGCTGGTGTCGCGGACGATACCGCTGATGTTTCCCAAGGCAGCCGTTTGCGCAAAGGCTGTGGCAGAGGTGAGGCTACAAGCAAGTACCGCGGTGGTCCACAAGGTACGTGACATTCGATTGCTGTTCAACTGGCTGCTCCTAAGGACTTCATGTCCGCGCGCCACACGAATGGTGGCGCTGCGGGTTAAACCGGCCCATGACAGGGCAATGCTTGCGTCCGGTCGATGGGGGCCCGTTCACGGACAGCCGGATTCGCAAAATTTGGGATACATCTACGGTCGAGCAGAACACCCCGCTGTGTCAAGGCGGTTCACAAAAATACACGGTGAACCGGATCAAGTCGTTCGTTAACGGCGGCCAACGCAGGACCGGCGCCGGCCTGGCCGAAAACGGCAGATCGTGAACGACATCAGGATTCAGCGGTTTAGTGCAGTTGGTCGGGAATCACCGCGTGCTGCAGCAGGACCTCAAACGGCACGATCCTGAGGGTGTTTTCATGCGTGGCCTCGAGTACCACGGGGCAGGCTGCGCCCGCCTGGAAGACCTGCAGCCAGCGTGCGGCGCAGACGCACCAGCGATCTCCGGGTTTCAAGCCCGGAAAGCCGTATTGCGGCATGGGTGTGGACAGGTCGTTGCCAAGCTGTTTCGAGGTGGCCAGGAACTCCTTCGAAACGATGCAGCAGACGGTGTGTACGCCGAGGTCGTCCGGACCGGTGTCGCAGCAGCCATCCCGGAAAAAGCCGGTCATCGGATCGCAGCCGCATGTCTGCAAGCTCTGGCCCAACACATTCTTCGACTCGGCTTTTGCTGGTTCTATCCGCGGCATACTGGCAAATCCTCAGGAGCGCCGGTCTGCCGGCGGTACACCTCAGTATAACGGCGAGTCGGGACGGCTCTGGCAGGCGGTACGAGTCCTCTAGTACAACGAACCTATGCGACTTCATCGTTTGCTCTGTCTTGCCCTGCTGCTGTCCGTGCTCCTCAACGTACCTGCACAGCAGCCAGCGGTGCCCGCACGCGCTGAGAATGTACGCCGACTGCAGGCCGGTGTGGATGCCCTGCAGCGCTGGTACGTACCGCGCACAGGGCTGTACCAGACCGCGGGCTGGTGGAACGCCGCGAACGCGATCACGGTGCTGGTCGACGCCATGCGGGTCAGCGGTTCGCACTCGAATGAGGCCGTCCTGACCAACACCTTCAGCCAGGCCCAGATCGTCGTTCCCAAAGCTGAGCGGGTAGGCGCACTGGTCAAAATGACGGGCGCTCCTGGGTTCCTGAACGACTACTACGACGATGAGGGCTGGTGGGCGCTGGCGTGGATCGATGCCTACGACCTGACCGGGCAGCAGGCATACCTCGCCATGGCCTCTTCTATCTTCAAAGACATGTCCGGCGCCTGGGACAACACCTGCGGCGGCGGCATCTGGTGGAGCAGGGATCGCAACTACAAGAACGCCATTGCAAATGAGCTCTTCTTTGCGGTGTCGGCCTCCCTGGCGCGGCGCGGAACCGACGCGGACCGGGCACAGGCCGCGGACTGGGCGGCAAAAGAGTGGAAGTGGTTTCAAGGGTCGGGCATGATCAACGACGACCATCTCGTGAACGATGGCCTGACTATCGACAAGGCGGACGGCTCATGCCGCAACAACGGCCGCGCCACCTGGAGCTATAACCAGGGCGTTGTGCTGGGCGCGCTGACCGAGTGGTCAAAGGCCACCCACGACCCCGGTCCTCTGATGGAGGCGCGCATCCTTGCCGACGCATCGATCAGCCATCTGACCGACGATCAAGGCGTGCTGCACGATCCCTGCGAGCCGAAATGCGGGGCGGATGCAGTCCAGTTCAAGGGCATCTACGCCCGCAATCTGCGGCAGTTGAACGATGCCGTGCACGAGGCGCGTTACCGGGCTTTCTTCACGCGAAATGCTGACAGCATCTGGACCAGCGATCGAACGAACGACAACCAGTTCGGCGTGGTGTGGTCCGGCCTGATCGTGGAGGTTAACGCCGGGTCGCAGAGTTCGGCACTCGACCTGCTGGTTGCTGCTGTCGGCGAACGGTAGCGAAGCAGGCCGTGGGCCTACTTCGCTGTCATTGCAAGCTGCTGCTGATATTCCTCGTACGGTCCCTTGTGGTCGGTGACCTTGTGGTGATCGAAGTGCCAGATCCGGGTGCCGACCTCTTCGATCAGGTCTTGATCGTGCGTGACCAGCAGCAACGTGCCCTCGTACTTCTGCAGCGACTGGTTCAGCGCGTTGATGCTTTCGAGATCAAGGTGGTTCGTCGGCTCGTCGAGGATGAGGATGTTCGGTTTCTGCATCATCAGCTTGCAGAAGAGGAGGCGTGCAGCCTCGCCGCCGCTGAGTGCGTCGGTCTTCTTCATGCCCTCTTCACCGCGGAAGAGCATCTGTCCGAGGATGCCCCGGATCTCCTCCGTCGACTTCCTGGGATCGAAGCCGTGCAGCCACTCGGCAACCGTGGTTCCCTTCTCGATGGCGGCCGTATGGTCCTGCGCAAAGTAGCCGATCTGCGCTTCGTGGCCCCACTTCGCATTGCCATGGGTGCGGACGAAGTCGCCGTCCTGCACGTCAGGCACCCCGGACAGCAGGGACTTCAGCATGGTGGTCTTGCCGGTACCGTTGCGGCCCATCAG
>CBAAAE010000002.1:0-44081 GCA_964658845.1 uncultured Novosphingobium sp.
CCATCGCGCAGAGCGGCCTGCTGTTCTGGAACACGCTGTTCGATGAGAACGCTGCAAGCCACATCGCACTTGGACAGGCGTACGCCACGTGCATCCTGCATGGCGAGACACTGGACGAAACCACGCTGAACAGCAAAGGCGCGAACACCAGCCTGATCCACGTGGACTGGATGATCGGCGGCGGCAGCATGGACGTGCACGGCTTGCGCGCCGACGGTACGGAAGAGCCGCTGATGCGCAAGGGCGAGTGGGTGTAGCAGAGCCGCGCCCGTTGTACTGAGTGAAGCCGTCATCCCCATGCGGCTGTCATCCTTACGCAGCCGTCATTCTGAGCGAAGCGAAGGATCCTCCACATCTAAAATCAGTCAAAGTTCCCAGGCTTTCTCGCGAGGAAGCCACCAGCTTCGCACCGGAACGAAAGGTCGAGGGATCCTTCTCTCTGCTCAGGATGACGGTTCTCGTCGCGGGCTAAAGACGGAGGCACAAGCTGCCGAGCGGACTCATCATGGCTGATCGCGATACACTCGAACGCGGCATGGAACCTGCAACTCTTCACGGCCTTGGCACTGCTCTTGTCACACCCTTTCACGCGGATGAGAGCGTCGACTACGCTTCTCTGAAGGCGCTCGTCGACCTGCAGATCGACGCCGGTGTTGATTTCCTTGTGCCCTGCGGCTCCACCGGCGAAGCCAGCACGCTGAGCGAAGACGAGACAGATGCGGTCATCCGCACCGTGATCGAAGCTGCTGACGGCCGTGTCCCGGTGATGGCCGGATGCACGCACAACGCGACCGCCGAGGCGGTCCGGCGCGCGACGCGAATCTCGAAGATCAAAGGCCTTTACGGCGTCCTCTCGGCGAACCCGTACTACAACAAGCCGAGCCAGCAGGGCCAGTACCTGCACTTCAAGAACATCGCCGAGGCCATCGGTCTGCCGCTGCTGCTGTACAACATTCCGGGCCGGACTGCCGCCAACATGGAGCCGGCTACGCTGCTCCGTCTTGCCGAGCTGCCGAACGTTATCGGTGTGAAGGAGTCGAGCGGCAACCTGCAGCAGATCGGCGAACTGCTTGCGAACGCACCCGCAACGTTCGCTGTCTTTGCGGGCGACGACTACTTGGCGCTGCCGATCATCGCAGGCGGTGGCGTAGGCCTGATTTCAGTTGCATCGAACGTCGCGCCGAAGCTGGTCTCGGAACTCGTACGTGCGGCCCTGTCGCATGACCTTCCCGCGGCGCGTGAGCTTGCACGCCGGCTTCACCCCTTGATGAAAACCCTGTTCACCGAGCCAAACCCGTCACCCGCCAAGGCCGCCCTCGCGATGATGCGCGTGATTGAGGGCGACACGCTGCGCCTGCCCATGATCCCAGTGGCAGACGCCACGCGCAAGACGTTGCGCAGTGAGGCTTTAGAGCTTGGACTTACAATCCCTGCTTAGCCTGCGCCAGTGACGCGAACCAGTCTGCGTACGGCGTGTTCTTAGCCAGGTGCCGGTTGTAGTCCGGGCTGCCGTCGGTCCACCAGGGCGCACCGCGTTCGCCGAGAGCGTGCTTCGCGGCATCGACTAGCTTGCGCGCAGCTTCGCGAGCCTCTGCATCGCCTGCAAGCATGGCAACGCCTTTCGCGCGGCGCGCCAACATCAGTTCGCGGACCAGGGCCTCACGCCGCTCCTCAGGCAGAACCGGATCAGAACACCGCCACAACCTGCCACGAACGACGAAGTATCGACCATCCGGCGTGACGGAAGGGCGGAGATCCGCTTGTGATGGAGCCTTCTGCATGCGCTTGATAGGATGCCTGCCTGCATGTTGTTGACACCATGGGTAAACTTGCTTCATGCCTTTTGAAGACCTGGAACAACGCATCGAGCATGCGTTCTCGCTTGGTGCCGGCGCCGTGGCTGAACGCAGCTCGATCGACGCCTTTAATGAACTGCGTACCGCCCTTGAGAGCGGCGCTCTGCGCTCCGCCGAACCTGACGCAACGGCCCCCCTCGGCTGGAAGGTGAACGCGTGGGTCAAGCGTGGCATCCTGCTGGGCTTTCGCCTGGGATCGCTGGTCGAGATGAGCGCCGGTGCCTACGTGGACAAGCACACCTATCCTGCGCGCATCTTCACGCCGGAAGACGGAATACGCATTGTTCCCGGCGGTTCCAGCGTGCGTGCGGGAGCGTTTCTTGCGCGATCCGTCGTCTGCATGCCGCCCATGTACGTCAACGTGGGGGCGTATGTCGATGAGGGCACCATGATCGACTCGCACGCGCTGGTCGGCTCATGCGCGCAGATCGGCAAGCGCGTCCATCTGTCCGCGGCCGCGCAGATCGGTGGGGTGCTTGAGCCGGTAAATGCTACACCCGTCATCATCGAGGACGACGTCCTGGTGGGCGGCAACACCGGCGTTTATGAGGGCACCGTGGTTCGCAGTAAAGCTGTACTCGCGGCCGGCACCATCCTGACGCGCGGCACGCCCGTCTACGACCTGGTGAACGGCACTACCATCCGGGCCACAGCGGACACGCCTCTGATCATCCCCGCAGGTGCGGTGGTCGTTCCTGGATCGCGCGCCATCAGCAAGCCCGGTGCGGAAGGCCTCAGCATCTATACGCCGATCATCGTGAAGTACCGCGACGACAAGACGGAGCTGTCCCTGACGCTCGAAGACCTGCTGCGCTGACTTCAGGCGTAGGAACTGCCTGCGCCTGCGTTCTTCGCGGCACGTTCGCCCGTGATGCGTTCGACATATCCACTCGCACGCAAGGCGGCCAGCGGATCCGCCGGTAGATTGCGCGCCGTCCGCCAGGCCTGCACCACCGCCCGAACATCCGTGTAGAAGCAGCCGCGGAAGTGCTCTTCCGCTTCGACCAGCCGGCAACCATCCTGCAGTTCGGCGAGCAGGGCCTGGTCGACCAGCGCCGCGCGCGCATACAATTCCTGCGCGCTGCAGACGGTCTGCACCATGGCCTCCATCTTGCCTTTCAGGTTGTGGCTCTGGTCGATCATGTAGGCAATGTCGCTGCCCTTCCCCGACCCTTCGAAGCTGACGATCTCGTGAAAGATCCGGAAGATCTGGTACGGATCAATCGACCCCAGCGTCAGGTCATCGTCGGCGTATTTGCGGTCGTTGAAGTGGAAGCCACCGAGCGCGCCCAGGTGCAGCAGCCAGGCCACGATCTGCTCGATGTTGGTGCCGAGCGCATGGTGTCCCGTGTCGACCAGCACCACGGCCTGTGGACCGGCAGCTTTCGCAAGCGTGTAGGCCATGCCCCAGTCGGCGATATCCGTGTGGTAAAAAGCCGGTTCGAAGGGCTTGTACTCGACGAGGAGCCGTTGCTCCGGACCCAACTCCGCGTGCGTGCGTTGCAGCGCTTCTTGCAGCCAGCCGATGCGCCTTGCGATGCTCTGCGTGCCGGGATAATTGGACCCGTCCGAGAGCCATAGGGAAACATCCTGCGATCCAAGCGCCTTCGCGATGCGCACCGAGGCCAGCATATGTTCCAGCGCCTTCGCGCGCACGGCCGGGTCAGGGTTGCAGAGCGATCCGAACTTGTATTCCTGCTCTTGGAACAGGTTGGGATTGATCGAGCCGGCGCGGACGCCATGCTGCTGCTCGAGCGCGCGGATCTCCGCAACGGAGCGCTCGCCCGCTGGCAGGTCCCAGAGCACGTGCAGCGCGACCGTGGGCGCCACCCCGGTCAGCCGGTTGACCTCGCCGGCATCCGCGAATTTCTCCGCGATATTGGTAGCCGCAGCGGGCTGAAGGAACTTGCCGAAGCGGGTCCCCGTGTTCGCAAAGCCCCACGATGGCAGCTCGATGCGAAAGCCATCCAGCGCCTTGCACACACTTGCCTGCTGCAGATCCGACAGTGCACCCACATTCCCCATGATCGTTTTGTCCCCGCGCCAGATGTTCTCGGTACCAGGATCACATCCTACCTAACGATCTTGAATGGTCTGCGATGGTCTGCTGCGATAATCCAGAAATCATGTTGCGAGCGGCGTTGCTGCACCACGATCATGAAGAGACCGATAGTGACGGGTTCCGCCTGCGCGGGTTGGGCTTTTCACGCCTGGACGCCTTCTCCGACGTAGTCTTCGGATTTGCGCTCACCCTGCTTGTCGTCTCCCTTGAAGTGCCGAAAAACTTCGAGGAGCTGCACCATCTGTGGAGCGGCTTTCTGCCGTTTGGCATCAGCTTTCTGCTCCTGATGCTGATCTGGTACGGGCACTTCACGTACTTCCGCCGGTTCGGAACACACGACGCGGGCACCGTATGGCTGAACGGAATCCTGCTGTTTGTCGTGCTGTTTTACGTCTATCCGCTCAAGTTTCTGTTCCTGTCCGCCTTTGGCCAGGCGGGATCGCTGGATAGCGCGCACGACACGCGAGAGGTGGTCCTGCTGTTTGCCTCAGGCCTTGCCATGCTCTACTTCCTGTTCGCAGCGATGTATGCCAACGCCTATCGCCAAAGGGAGAAGCTGGAATTGAGCACGATCGAGCGCATGCTGACGAAGAGTTTCATTCTGGAAGAGGCCGGCACCGGCAGTATTGGTCTGCTGGTCTGCCTGCTGGCCGTGGTGTTGCCGCCTGGCAAGGCGGGTGAAGCCTGCCTGGTGTTCCTGGTCATTGGCGCCTGGAAGAGCTTCATGGGTGCAAGAGCGGGCAGGACTGCGCGCAGAATGCGCAAGTCGGGAGACCAAGCCCACATTGGGAATAGGCAATCTTAAGGCCAACACTGCTAGCATGACAGATGAATGAATACTGATTCGCTTAAAGTAATCCCGCTGGGTGGCCTCGGCGAGTTCGGCATGAACTGCATGGCCATCCGATGGAAGGACGAGATCATCGTCATTGACGCCGGCCTGATGTTCCCCGAGGATGACCTCCTCGGCGTGGACATCGTGGTTCCTGACATCACTTACCTGCTCGAAAACCGCAGCATGGTCCGCGGCATCCTGCTGACGCACGGGCACGAGGATCACATCGGCGGTCTGCCCCGCTTTCTGGCGCAGTTGAACGTGCCCGTCTACGGCACCGAGTTCACGCTGACCTACGTCGAAGGCAAGCTCGAAGAGCACAAGCTGCTGGACGACGCCGACCTGATCGAGATGCTGCCGGGCGAAAGCTTCGACCTGGGGCCGTTCCACATCTCGCCGATCCGGGTCACGCACTCGCTCGTCGATTGTGTTGCGCTTGCGATTCGGACGCCCATCGGCACCATCGTCCATACCGGCGACTTCAAGATCGACCTGTCGTCTCCTGATGGCAAGCCCTTTGACCTGCAAAGCTTCGCGCAACTGGGCAAGGAAGGCGTTCTGCTGCTGCTGCAGGACTCTACCAACTGCGACCGTCCCGGCTTTACCCCGGGCGAACTCGCTGTGAAGCCGAGGCTCGACGAGATCTTCGCACGCACCGAACGCCGGCTGTTTTTCTCGTGCTTTTCGTCCTCGATCCACCGCATCAAGCTGGCCATGGACCTGGCACACAAGCACGGTCGCAAGGTCGCGCTGATCGGCCGGTCCATGGACAATTCGACCGAGATCGCGCAGGACCTGGGCTACATCAACCCACCGGCTGGGTTGATCATCCACAGTGGCCAGATCAAGGACATGCCGCCGGAAAAAGTCTGCGTCATGATCAGCGGTACGCAGGGCGAGCCCATGAGCGCGCTCAGCCGCGCCGCGGTGGACAATCACAAGCACGCGCGCATTGAAGCCGGCGATACCGTCTTGTTTTCCTCGCGCGTCATCCCCGGCAACGAGAAGGCGATCTACAACGTCATCGACCACCTCTACCGCCGCAAGGCGAAGGTGATCCACGACGACGGCCGCAGCGGCTTGATCCACGTCAGCGGTCATGGCAGCCAGGAAGAGCTCCGCCTGATGATCAACCTGCTGAAGCCGAAGTTCTTCGTGCCCGTGCACGGTGATTATCGCCACCTGACGCAGCACATCGAGATCGCCGTCGGCACCGGCGTCCCGGAAAAGACCGTCCTTCTGGAAGACGGTGAAGTTCTGGAACTGACCGCGACCACCGCGGAAAAGACCACCAAGGTTGCCAGCGGACGCATCCTCATCGATTCGGGTTCGACCTCGGATGTGGTGGAAGACATCATCATCCGCGACCGCCGTCACCTGAGCGAGGCGGGGCTGGTGCTCGCCATCATCACCATCGACAAGATGAGCGGCAAGCAGCAGGGACAGCCCGAAATCGTCACACGCGGCTTCGCGGTGAACGAAGAAGGCATCATCAAGGACGCCCGCCGCATCATCGGGCAGACGCTCGAGCAGTCCTCCGCCGAGGAGAAGCGCGACTGGATGCTGATCAAGGAAAAGATCCGCGCAGACCTGAAGCGCTACATTCAGAAAAATACACAGCGCCGGCCCATGATCATGCCGGTCATCCTCGAAATCTGACCCTTGTTTCATGAATGAGAAAGCGAAGCGCTGCGACCCTGTTCACGGCGCTTCTGCTTTCCGGCTGTTGTGTTTCAGACACCGGAAGCGGATGCGGCAAGCGCGTTTCCTGTTACCTAAGCGGCCTCAGAGGAAATGCTGCTTCCGCGCCACGATCAGCATGGAGGGCAGATACGCCTCTCCGCACCTTCCATTCGAGCCCGATAGCCACCACCAGGAGGGCGATAGCCATCCTTGTCATGATGGCAAAGTGCTGTGAGGAGATCACGTAAAGCGCACCTACGGAGGCGAGCAGGGTGCAAGAAGCGAGAGAGGGCTTAGAGATGACTTGCCTGGCGGCCTGCAGTCCCGTTCGAGAGAAGACCAGAAAACCGACGACGAATGTGCTGAGCAGAACGATTTGGTACCTGGGCGTCATCGGTATGTTGATGACTGCGTGAGCGATCATCGATGGAATGAGTGACCGCGTGTACGCGAAGACGACTCCAAGCCCCAGGGCAAGGCAAAATAAGCTCAGTACCATACCTACGTTGTAGGCGTTTGGAATGAAGTACTGCTTATGCGCAAAGACAAACAAGCATGCCGTACCCAGGATGGCTGGAGCATCGCCCCAATCTTCAGCGAGACGGCGCTGGTAGTACCCCCGGAACAGCAGCTCCTCCACGACGGGCACCACTGCGTAGCTGGCTACCGCTGCAAAGAGCCAGAATTGCCATCGCTGCCATGAGGTATCGAAAAATGCCTGTCGCCAGGGAGCCATGGGACCAAGGGGATGAACGGCATCGACCAGCGACAAGATAAGCACGGGGCATTCAGACAGGCATGCCGCAGCCAGCCCTGCAGCAACGAGCCACTTCATGGAACGACCTGCCCGCGTGAGTCCGTAAGCCTTTGGACCGCGACGCCGGTACCACCAGTTCAGCGGGATAATGATCGCGAAATAGGACCCGTATTGCAGAACCCAGATGAGCAGCAGGCGGCGGCTTGCGAGCAGCAGATCGGCATCGGAAGTGTGGCTGGTGAGTAGAGCAAAGGGATTTAACACCGAGACGATGTGCAATCGGGCAAGCAGGTTGATGAGTCCATCCTCAAGCGCGCCTGCGGCAAGATAGACTCCGAGAACTTCGAGCAGAGCAGCCGTTCGTTTCAAGGCACCCTCGGTTTACAGGCAGCAGGTCAGACACCCAAACGGAACTAAGCATGGCATCGAAAATCAGTCCTGTGAAGTCACACTCTGTGGGCAGTTGAGGTCGTTCGCCGAGCTGCCTCTTGAGCCACAAAATCTCGCGCGCGCCCGACAAGGCAGGGATTCCTTAAGGAATCACTCATCACCCTAGAAGACATACAGGCTGCACAGCAGCGTATCTCTGGCACGGGGTTCGCACGGCCGCTCCGGTTGAAACCGCGCCGCATGTGCGCGGCGGGTCACCATGAGCGCCCGTTCGGCCAAGCGCTCTTCCCGTTCCCCTGGCCACGGCATCAGCGACCGATCGGCACAGCGTGAGTGGGGAAGAGCTAGTTTGGTGAAGGCCGTTCAACATGATCGATGATCAGGTTCTCTATTTGGTCTTTCCGCGACTCCAGCTTCAATCCAAGCTGTTCCTGCACCGAAGAAAAGACCGAGACTCCCGGGTCCGCTGACCCATCTGCGGCCGGTCCTGCCTGTCCTATGTCCAGGTGCATGTCGTACATGCCTTTGAGCCCAGTCTCATCCACGACTGGCCGGCCGGCTGGCCCGGACAGCAGCAGCGCCAGTGTGCCTGTGGTTGCTCCATAGATATCGAGGTGCCCGTTTGCCTGCCCGCGAACAAAGACTCCACTTCCACCAGGGATGCCAACAGCATCTGGGTGCTGTGCCTGGGCAGCCTCTATCTCACCCGGCTTGGCAGCCTTCAGCTTTGGCCCATTCTTCGCTACCACCAGCGCATAGATGGACTTCTCCCTCATCTCGCGACGCACCACCAGCCTGCACCGCTCAGCCAGCAGCGTCTGCATCATCGCATGCAGCATTTGTGTTCGCTGCACCGGGTTTCGCCAGGCCTCCCTGTCCGACTCGGCGATGCGAGCGTCGACGTTATACCGTTCCTGCGCGAGCGCTGGCGGCATCCCAAGAATCCGTTCCTGCACCAGGTATCCGAGCGGGTCGCCGCTTGTAGGAACGTACGCCGCACCCACCGCCATGAGCAGCGGACAATTCGTCATGTGAAAGCCGTTCTGGGTGGGCTGCACCTGGTCCGGACTGCACGTGCCGGTATTGTCGACATTTCGGCGGATGGAAGCCACGTCAAACGCCATCGGTTTACTGGCCGTCTGAGCAGAGAGGGCCAACTGCACAAAGGTTACCGCGACGGCGGCGGCGTACCCCGCCCCAGTCAGTAGACGTCTGATCGAATAGGTGCGCATCTCTCAAGATACGTCCTCTGAGTTCCCGGAGTTCCAGAAATCCAGCCTCAATGCACGGGCTGACATCGACAAGGATGGTCGAACTGTGGGAAGTCGAGATCGATCTCCAAATCTGCCTCGTCGATCCACAAATCGCCTGACGAGCAGAGCATTGCATGCGTGCGCGACAATAACAGCATGGCTACGGAAGCACTGATCACCCTTGACGACATACACGCCGCGCAGAAGCGTATCTCCGGCACCGCGGTTCGCACGGGCCTGTACCGGTTGGATCCTCGGCGGATGCGTGCGGCGGGATTCACCATTACCGCTGGCTCGCCCGAAATCTGGCTCAAGGCCGAGAACGAGCAGCCGATCGGCAGCTTCAAACTGCGCGGCGCGTACAACAAGGTGGCATCGCTTTCGCCTGAAGATCTGGGGCGCGGAGTCATCACCTATTCGAGCGGCAACCATGCGCAGGGAGTGGCCTACGCGGCCCGTGCGCTCGGTACCAAAGCTGTCATCGTGATGCCGGAGAACGCACCGCGCATCAAGCGAGAGGCCACGGTGGCATTGGGTGCGGAAGTCGTTCTGGTAGGCCCCGCCAGCACCGAACGCAAGCTTCGCGCGGAGGAACTGGTCGCACAGCACGGCTACGTCATGGTGCCGCCCTACGACGACGAACTGATCATTGCAGGGCAGGCGACCTGCGGGCTCGAGATTGCGGAGCAGGCACCCGACGCCGACGTGGTGCTATCTCCCGTCAGCGGTGGCGGTCTGTTGAGCGGCGTTGCCACGGCCCTGAAGCTGTCCGGGTCGGCTGCGCAGGTTTGGGGCTGCGAACCTGCGCTTGCCGCCGACGCGACCGAGAGCTTTCGCAAGCGCAAGCTGATCGAGTGGCCGGGCTCGCTGACCACGCGCACCATCGCGGACGGCCTGCGCACCCAGAGCCTGGGCGAGCGCAACTTCCAGCACATCCTCCAGTTCGTCGACGGCATCCTGACCGTTACCGAAGAGGAGATTCTCGATGCCACGCGTGTCCTCCTGATGGCCAGCGACATCGTCCCCGAACCGAGCGGCGCGGTCGCGCTGGCTGCTGCGCTGTTCCATTCGGACGAGCTGCCCTCCGCACAGAAGATCGTGGCGATCGTCAGCGGCGGCAACATCGATCCGGCACTGAGGGAAGAGCTGCTGACCGCCGAGGCGTAAGCGCCGGACCATCATCCTGAGCGGATCGAAGTGTGTGCAGTGCGGGCGAAGGACCTGCTTTCGTTCAAGCAGCCGAACCACTCTGAAGGAAAGCATATCCTTCCACTCCGCTTCGCTTCGATGAGGATGACGAACCGAATTTTGTCGATACCTGTTCCGAACGTAACGACACCACGTCCCCTGTCGTCTAATCGGTCTATGCGCAAGCTACTTTGGCTTCTATTCCTCGCCCTCCCTCTGGCCGCAACGGCCCAGAAGAACGCGCCGTCTCCGCCGGACGCGATGCGCGCCACAGTGCTGAAGGTGGCCGACGTTTACGTGGCACCCGATGCGGAGTCGCAGAAGGTTTCCGTCGTGATGCCGGGCCATGAGGTCGTCGTGACCGAGCGGTCAGGACCGTGGGTGAAGGTCTTTGCGAACACCGACATTGAAGAGGAGAAAGGCGAGGACGAACCTGAGTTCTCGGTCGACGCCGCTTCTTTTCCGCGCGCTGGATGGATCCGCAACAAGGGCGTGGTCGGACCCACGACGGCGGACGGCGACAAGCTGATCTACGGTGCCGCTGCCAGCATGGAAGCCGCCGCCAACGAGCCGCATGCGCCCAAATCCGCTGCCGGCGCGGCGCACCTGTTGTATCGCCGCGTGGCGGAGTACTTCCCGACCTCTCCGCTCGCCGGTGAAAGCACGTGGCGTTCCGCCGACATCCGCTGGCAGGAGGAGAAGTTCGACGCCAGCACGCTACCCTCAGCCAAGGACATGGACGCCAACCTGCGGCCCCAGGTCTACGCCAAGGCACTACAGAAGATCGTCAAGACGGGCACCGGAAAATATCCGGCACTGGCCGCATATGACCTGCTGGACGCGAAGCTGTGCGGCGATTGGCAGGGATTGCCGAAATGCCCGGAGATGGAAAGCGGCCTGTATCAGAAGTACGCCGAGCAGTTCCCGGATGGACCCAAGACCGCCGAGGCGTTATGGAACGCGGCCTATCGGCAGGGTGTGCTGGTGACGATGTACACGACCGAGGAAAACCGCAAGAAGGCCGACGTCGCGACACAGCGGGTGCATGCTCTCCGCGACGGGATGCTGGCGAAGTTCCCTGGCAGCGATTACACGGCGCGGGCGGTCAGTCTGGTATACAGGGTGGAGCAGGGGATTGCGATTTACGGTAGTGATCGCGACTGAGCAAGCCTGCGTTCCCTTTGAAAGACCGGTGAAGCCGCGTTGAACGATTACCTGTTATCCGTCGTCCTTGGCATTGTCGAAGGACTGACCGAGTTCCTGCCCGTGAGTTCAACCGCGCACCTCCGCCTGGCGGAAGCGGCGCTGCACATCTCACTGACGGACCCATTCTGGAAGATGTATACGATCGTCATCCAACTTGGCGCGATTCTCGCGTTGCTGCTGTTCTTTTTGCTAAAGATTGTGGGCTATATGCGCACCTTTCCGCAGGGCGAACGCGGCAACAAGACATGGCTGACGCATCCCATCACGCTGACACTCGTCGCCTTCGTCTGCACCGCCATCCCCGCGAAGCTGCTGACAAAGAAGATTGGCGAAAACCTGGAGAACCTGACGGTGATTGCGCTTGCCCTGCTGGTTGGCGGCATCGTGATGTGGGCGATCGACATCTGGGCCAGCCGGCGCGAGCCAACCACGACGCACGTGGAAGAAATGAACCTGCCCCAGGCCGTCTGGATCGGTCTGTGCCAGGTGATCAGCGCCATCGTTCCAGGCACATCACGATCCATGGCGACCATCGCTGCGGGCCAGGTTGCCGGTATGGATCGGCCGTCGGCGTTGGAGTTCTCGTTCCTGGTCTCGATCCCGACGATGATCGCGGCCACCGGGTACTCGTTGCTGAAGGCGGTACACCCCAGCGCGAAAGATATCGCCGCGGGTGGCGGATCGCTGACACCGCTGGTCATGAGCCCGGAACGCTGGCTGGTGCTGATCATCGGCATGGCGGTGTCGTTCGTAGTGGCCTACGTGGTGGTGGCATGGTTCCTTGGGTACGTGCGCAAGCGTGGCTTCGGCATCTTCGCCGCCTACCGCATCGCGCTCGGCGCGGGCCTGCTGGTGTGGATGCATATGCACCCGTAGTCGCTAAGAAGACAACGAAGTAGCTGTATCCCGCCTGGCATACCAGCCGGCCCACGCAATCAGCACTAATTGCAGCGGCAAGCGGGCGTATAGAATCCACGCCGGAATCGGCGCAAACCGTTCGGCATGCGTAGCCATGTAGATGTGCACGTCGTAGTAGACGATCAGCATCGCGATGAGGCCCCAGGCTGAAAACCGTCTGGTACCCGGCACCAGCAGACCGATGCCGCCCAGGATCTCGGCGGCGCCGCTGATCTGGACGAGTCCCAGCGGGTGATCGTAGTGCGGCGGCATGATAGTTGTGTAGGTTCGGCTGTGCCAGAAATGGTTGGCGCCAGCCGCAACGTACAGCAGCGACTGTGCGACAAGCCCCACGGTGCTGAAAACGCTGCGTCTGGCCATGAAGGTGCGGTCCGGTCCGGTGCTTTGCAGAGATGAAAAGGCCTCGCCGAAGCGAGGCCTTCCCTGGGGGAGGATCCTTTATTTGCGGCTGTCGCGCGCAGCCTTCACATAATCGTGAGAGGTCTGAATGTGTGCAGCCTGCGTGCTCAACAACTGATGAATCGGCAAAGGCAGTTCATGCTTTAGCGCGTCTGCGTAGGCTTTCTTGGCAACATCTTCGCCCTGTTCAGCGGTCTCGAGCAACGTATGATCGGTGCCGCCCAGCTTCGCCTTCAGATCGCCCCAGGTGCGGTGCAGGGTCGCCGATACAGTTCCAGTCTCCTTGTACGCGTCGGACACGCCTTCCTTGATCAACACGTCTTCCAGATCGCCCTTGAACTGTGCGCGCTTCAGGCTCTCGGCCAGGAAGTAGCGTTTCAGGGTCTCGTCCTGCAGCTTCTCGCCGATATCGCGAAAACCCTCCTGCCCATCGATCAGCGACTTGATGACGTCGCGCACTACGCTCTCTGTTTCCTTCAACGCTTCTGACATGTCTCTGTTCTTTCCGGCGCGGTGCGCCTGTGCTGCCGAAATCTATCGTACGGGGTGCATCGGGTGAAGTCTGCCGGTTGCAGTGCGATTCTCCTTCACCGGCAGCAAGGGGAGGAAATCGCGAAAACCCCCTCCTCCACCCTCTGCGCTTCCAGAAGCCCACCGGCGCTGGTCCGGATGAGCTATCACCTGCAATCGCCCCAGGTAAACTGGCCGCTACTGCAGGCGTCTTACTGAGGCATTGGAGAGCAAGGTCTTCGGACGGGTTGCCCACGCGGGTTCCTCCTGAAGATTGCAGCGCTGGCAGAGCGCGGCAGGATAGAGAATCGGCATGATCCCCTCTGTGTCGCAGCGTGGCGCGGCTCACGCGGTGTGTCTGCAGATTGTGCGGATTCTAGGGTCAGGGAGAGCAACACGCATGAAGCCGCTTCGCCTGGAGATAACGCCAACCCACAGCCGGCGCTTGAACGAGGTGCTGGGCCTCGGCCTGCTGGCTGCCGCCGTGCTTCTGCTGCTGTCACTGGTCAGCTACACCCCGACTGATCCCTCGTGGAACACCGTGGGCGGCTTCTCGGGCACCGGCCTGCTGCGGCCCGTGCATAACTGGGCAGGGCGCGCCGGGGCGACGACGAGCGATCTGCTGCTGCAGGCACTCGGCATCGCGGTTTTCGTGTTCCCCCTGATGATCGGCCGGCTCGGTATCTGCTGGATGCGGTCGCGGCCGCAGGGTTCGGCTGCCGCAAAGACAGTCGGACTGGTGCTCTGGGTGTTGGCTGCTCCGGCGGCGCTGGCGTTGTTCCCGATCCATTTGCGCTGGCGCAGTGCACTGCCGATCGAAGGCGTCTCAGGCCGCCTGCTTGCTGACGCATCCATTGCGCTGCTGAATTTTCCTGGTGCCTGCGTTGTCATCTTCCTGGCGCTGCTACTGAGCGTTTACCTCAGCACCACGTTCACCTTCAACACCGCGCAGGACTGGGCGGGGCAGCGGCTCGGCATCGTGTACCGCACCCGCGAGCGCTACATCCACTGGCGCAGCGGACGTGCCGACCTTCGTGCCGCACGCATCGCGAACAAGCTGGAAACACGCCGCGAGCGAGCCGTCGCCAAGCAGCAGGCGGAGCATGCGAAGGCCGCCGCTGCAGCCGAGCGTGCAGCCGGCGGAACGCTGCTGGGCAGCCTGTTTGCCAAGTGGGGCTTCTGGCGCAAAGGCATCCGGGCAGACAGCACCCTCGGCCTGGACGCGGAACCGCGATCGCGGACCGTCTGGTCGCAGATGCCGCGCACCGATGTGGACGCCGGACCTGCGCCCGAGTTTGCGCCCCTGCCCACACATCTGCAGGCCGCGGCAGATGCGCAGCTGGAAGCCCATGATCTGCTGAACGAAGACCGTCCTGCGCAGGAAAACTTTGCCGACTGGACCGAACCCGCGGCTCCCATCGCATCGCAGGACCGGCCGTTCGACTGGACCGCTGCGTCCTCGACCACCGCACCACGTCCTGCGCAGCGCATGGCGGAGATCGTTCCCTTCCCTGTTTCGGCGACCCGCCCGGAAGCCGCCGTGCCCGCCGCCGCCGAGCACAGCATTTCCTTCGGCAAACGCGCCGACGAGAGCATCAAGCCCGTCACCCTGACCGCGAAAAGCGTCCACGGCTACAAGCTGCCACCCTCATCCCTGCTGTACCGCAGTGACGAGCACGCTGCGGTGCGCGAGGAGGCCCTGCGCGAAGAGGCGCGTGTACTGGTGGAAAAGTGTGCCGAATTTGGCGTGGACGGACAGGTCACGCAGATCAACCCCGGACCGGTCGTCACCACCTTCGAGTTCCGTCCGGATGCGGGCATCAAGTACAGCCGCGTCACCAGCCTGGCCGACGACTTGTGCCTCGCTATGGCAGCTGAATCCATCCTGATCGAACGCATGGCCGGCAAGAGCACGGTCGGCATCCAGGTGCCGAACCACGAGCGCGAAACCATCTGGCTGCGCGATGTGGTTGAGAGTGAGGGTTTCGCCAACAGCAAGAGCAAGGTCGAGATCGCGATGGGCAAGGACATCAACGGCCGCATCGTCACGGCGAACCTCGCCGCCATGCCACACGTGCTGATCGCCGGGTCGACCGGGTCGGGCAAGTCGGTCGCTATCAACGCGATGATCATGTCAGTCCTGTTCAAGGCCACACCGGAGCAGGTGCGCATGATCCTCGTGGATCCCAAGCGGGTAGAACTAGGCATGTACGAGGGCATCCCGCACCTGTTCACACCCATCATCACGGAGCCGAAACTCGCAGCCAACGCGCTGCGCAACGCCGTCCGGGAGATGGAGCGCCGGCTCAAGCTGCTGGCCTCGCGCCACGTGCGCAACCTGGACCAGTACAACCGCTTGTTTGAGAGCGGCCAGCTCTTCAACGAAGACGGCGAAGAGCAGCAGCCACTGCCCTACATCATGATCATCATCGACGAACTTGCCGACCTGATGATGCTGGACAAGGCCAACGTCGAAGAGAGCATTACCCGCCTGGCGCAAATGGCCCGCGCCGTCGGTATCCATCTCGTGCTGGCCACGCAGCGGCCCAGCGTGGACGTCATTACGGGTTTGATCAAGGCAAACGTGCCCACCCGCATGAGCTTCCGCCTGGCGACCAAGGTCGATTCGCGCACGATCATCGATTCGAATGGCGCGGAGAGCCTGCTGGGCCGCGGCGACATGCTGTTTCTGCCGCCGGGCACCAGCCGCCTGCAGCGCGTCCACGCGCCGTTTGTCACGGAAAAGGAGATCTCCGACGTAGTCGCCTTCTGGAAGAAGCAGGGCGAGGCCGAGTATGTCGAAGGCTTCCTCGAAGGTCCGAAGGACGAAAAGGGCAATGATCGCGAGCTGGATGACGATGGCCAGGAAGACGACCTGTTCCAGGACGCAGTTCGCCTCGTCTTCGAATTCGGCAAGGCCAGCACATCGCTGCTGCAGCGCCGCCTGCGCATCGGCTATGGTCGCGCCGCGCACCTGATCGACATGATGGAACGGGACGGCCTGGTAGGGCCCTCCGACGGATCGAAGCCGCGCGAAATCCTCAAGTCACCGGATTTCTATCGCGAGGTAGACGAGGCGCTGCGCTAAGGAGGACCAGCGAGGGTGTGGAAGCACAGTTCCTGCATTCGCGTGAGTGGGATCAATATCCGGCTGCCGCTTTCCTCTTTCAGGCTTTCGCATGCAGGCGCCTCCCTGCTACGCTTCCGGATTATGAATCGTCTCAGATCCAGTCTGCTGTTTCCGTTGATCACGCTCCTGGTCCCGTCACTGCACGCGCAGTTTGGCGGCGAGGGCAAGCCCACCAACGACACCGCGACGATCCACAGCACGTGTACGCCGGACGGCACGCAGACCATCAAGGACGACTACTCGGGATCAGTCTTCATCGACCACTCCGCAACGAAAAAATACATGCTGCCCATCGACGGAGCACGTGCGCGCGGCGAGTGGAATGAGGTGCTGCGGCTGTCGAACATGTCCATCAAGAGCGCTCCGAACTGCTACTACGCCTACTTTTCACGGGCGCAATCGCTGACCTACACCTGCCAGTTACCGGACGCGAAAGACGCCATGGCGAAGTTCATCGCGCTCGCCGACGGCAAGGAGCCGTACCAGCCGCTCGTGGTTGTGGCCAAAGACCTTCTGGATTCGCTGACCACCGGTGACGCGGCCGCACACTGTTCGAACTAGCGGCGACGGCGCAACACGGGCACGGCCAACACCAGGAACATCACCATCGAAAGCGTCAGTGCCAATAAGAGGCGCTCCGTCCGCGTGATCTGAAAGCGGTACGGCTCACGGGGACGATAGGCAGGATTCGGCTGCACCGGTCCCATGCGGGCCAGCAGCGGCGTTCCGGTCGGCTGATAGTGCGCCGCGTAGTCGTAACGCACCGGCCGGGCGTTTTCATTGCCGAAGAAAATCAGCAGCGGCGCTGCCGACCGCGGCTGGTAGCACATCTGGCGACGGCGCATCTCCAGCACAAAGGACGTGACCTGCGACGCCTGTCCATGCACACCGACGCGGACATCGGCGTCTTCCTGCAGGTTCGCGCCGACGGTAAAGGCTGCCGCCGGGTGTTCCGCGGTCAGCGTGGTTTCCAGCACTTCTGCGTTGCGGAGATCATCTTTCGCCGCGGCCCGCAGGCTCAGGAACTCGGTGCCTGCGGGGGCTGGTTCCAGCCGCACACGCTCCACCGGCACGTGTGCGGGGAGAAGATCCTGACCGTAGAACCAGCCCGGGGGATGCTCCGGCCGCGAGGAAGCTGCTCCATTACCGGGAGCGCCGGGCCATTCAGACGGCCTTGCCGCGATCTTCAATGACACCTCGTACAGCGCACGGTCTTCGGTGCCCAGCGCGGCCGGAATACTCGCGCGGTCGTCGAAGGACTCATCAGTGGCGTATGCCAGTTCGCGCCCATCCTGTACCAGCCGCACATCGCGCAGGCCTGCCGCGGCGCGAGCGTACAGATCGGCATCCAGAACGACACACTGCGCCGCCAGAGGTGCACTCTCGGCAGGCGTGATTACGCGCAGGAAGCGCCATGCCGACACGGTGCGCGGAGCGGGCAACGGCGGGGAGGCCACTGCCGCGGCAAGCGCCAAGAGGAGCAGATGTCTCATGCTGTCGTCCGCAACACTCCCGGTGCGGCTCAGGCGATTGTAGCGACTTCGTACATGGCCTCCATGCTGCACTGCGCCGATGCAGTCCTTGTGTCTACTTTCCCCAGTCCGCATCTTTACCGCGCCATGCCTTCGACGCTCACGACCTCGACCACTCTTGACCTTCGCGAACTCCCTCGAACGTACGCGTCCCCCTTGCGCCTGCTGGTTGCAGACGAGCGGCCGGTGATGCGCTTCGGCGTCAAGCACATGCTGCAGGACGAACGGGACGTTCACGTTGTAGGTGAAGCCAGCGACGGGGAAGCCGCAAAGATGCAGACCCTGCAGCAGCAACCGGACATCCTTCTGCTCGGCGTTCAGGTGCCGCGTCATGGACTGGACGTTCTGCGCGCGGTTCTGGACGAACTGCCCTCGGTAAAGGTGCTGCTTATGACGGGCAAGACGTCAGCGGCCGAGACCCTCGCCGCACTGGAAACAGGTGCGCGCGGCATGGTGCAGAACACCTCTCCGCCTCACGAACTTTCGCTCGGAATCCATGCGGTGGCAGGTGGAGACTATTGGATTCGCGGACAGCGCATCCGCAACCTGGCGCATGCGGTGCAGGAACTGACCGCGCAGGCCGCCGCTGCCGCACAGAAAAAGAACTTCGGCCTGACGCCGCGCGAGATCGAGGTGGTGCGCTGCATCCTGGAGGGCTGCTCCAACCGCGACATCGCGAAGCGGTTCCTCATCAGCGAAGAAACGGTCAAACGGCATCTGTCCAACATCTTCGACAAGACAGGCGTATCCACCCGTCTTGAACTTGCCTTATTTGCGTTGTCCCGGAAACTCGCCGGCACTCACGCCTAGGATTGCAGCTGGAGTGGCAGGGGCGCAAAGCCGCTGGACTACCCGGCTACTTACGAGAGCATCGAATGGATGGAATTGGATTTGACCCTTGCTGAGTCTGTGCGCAGGCGGCCCATTCCAGATAAAGAGGGATCATGAAGCGTTTCAAGGTTACGGCTGCGATGTTTGGAGCGGCAACAGTGTTGAGCGGTGTCCTGGCGTGCGGCGCGTCGGCGGCAGCGCAAGAGTTGAACCCGACAGCCGACCCAAGAACAGCAAACGGCGTCCAGAATGGCGGACGTCCGGTGGGAGAGATCAACGGTGTACCGCTCTACCGCGTCAACGTGGTCCGGCGCGACCTGGACGCGGTGAATTACTTCCACCGCAGCGGTTCCACGAAGATCTCCATGGACGGCACAACGCTGCTGCCGCGTGCAAAAGGCGACGCCAAAGTCGGCAGCGACAAAGGCAAGATTGCCGTGGATGTACACCTGGAAGGCCTGACACCGGCGAATGGTTTTGGACCGGAGTACCTGACCTACGTTTTATGGGCGATCACACCTGAGGGAACGCCCTCAAGGCTCGGCGAAGTGCTGCCTTCCGGCGGCGGAAACAAGGTTGACCTGCACGTCACCACAGATCTGCAGGCCTTTGGCCTGATTGTGACTGCAGAACCCTACTTTGCGGTGAATGTGCCAAGCGACGTGGTCGTGATGGAAAACCACGTCATCCAGGACAAAACTGCGGGCGTGTTGACCAAGGTGAATGCCCATTACACCCTCCTGCCAAAGGGCTTGTACGCGCAGACCGATGGATCGAAAACCGTCTTCGATCCGATCACGCGCAACGAGCACAGCCCACTCGAACTTTACGAGGCACATAACGCGTACAACATCGCCGTTGCCGCGGGCGCGGAGCGCTATGCGCCCGACATCCTGGCGAAGGTGAAGACGGACCTGAAGAACGCGGACGACCTGGATCAGAACAAGCATCGCGACGAAAAGCTCGAAATCACCTATGCGCGCTCGGCAGTCCAGGGCGCTGAAGACGCGCGCATCAGCACGCTGCGCAAGAAGGAAGCGGAACGCCAGCAGGCACAGATTGAAGCCCGGCAGAGCGCCGAGGCTCAGGCCGCTCAGTCGCAGCTGGCGGCACAGCAGGCAGCTCTGAACGCTGAGCGCGCACGCGCCGCCGCAGACCGTGAGGCAGCCGAGCGCGCACGTGCCGAGGCACAGGCCGCGAACGCCAACGCCGCTGCAGCGGACTCTGCTGCGAAGGCCGCGGCGGCCCAGCAGTCCGTGGTCGCCCTACGCGAAAAGCTGCGTGCGCAACTGAACGCGGTCCTCGCCACGCAGGAAACGCCACGCGGTCTCGTCGTCACACTGGGTGACGTGCTGTTCGATACAGGCAAGAGCAATCTCAAGCAGAACGCACAGATCTCGCTCGCAAAGGTCTCTGTCATCCTGCAGCAGTACCCTGACCTGAAACTGCAGATCGAGGGTTATACAGACTCCGTGGGCGGTGACGAATATAACCTGAAGCTGAGCCAGGATCGCGCGAACGCGACGCAGGCCTTTCTCATCAGCAACAACGTAAACCCCGGCAGCGTAACAGCCATGGGCTACGGTAAGTCCCATCCAGTAGCCGACAATACCTCGGCCGCCGGCAAGGCACAGAATCGCCGCGTGGAGATGGTCGTCTCAGGTCCTTCGATTGGTGTCGCAACGCAGGCACCAAGCGACAGCGGTCACTAACCAAACCATGGATCACGTGGGAGAGAGGCTGCCCCGGCGGCCTCTTTCCTCTTTGTCTCGACCGTGCAGGATTGTGCGAGGCCGTACCCTTTCAATTCAGGCGCCCCTTTTGTCCCTTAATCTTTTCCGAGTAACATCGGCATAACATCCACACAGGATTCTAAGGACACATGGGCATCAGCATTCGAGGCAAGATTGCATTCGTCACCGGCGCCAGCGCGGGCATAGGTCGCTCCACAGCGCTGGCGCTTGCCGGCGAAGGCGCAAATCTGCTGCTGTGCGCACGATCGACCGACGCGCTGGAAGTCATGCGGCCGGAGTTACTACGCGCGGGGGCGGCGGATGTACACGTCATTGCACTTGATGTACGCAACCGCATCGAAGTCGAGTCGGCAGTTGCCGAGCTGCCCGCCGCATGGCAAAACATTGAAATCCTCGTCAACAACGCAGGCCTGGCCCGCGGTCTCGAGAAGATCTACCTGGACGACCCGGACTTCTGGGACGAGATGATCGATACCAACACTAAGGGACTGCTGTATGTCACGCGCGCGGTTCTGCCGGGCATGGTCGAGCGCGGTGCAGGTCACGTGGTCAACCTGGGATCAACTGCGGGATGGACGGCGTACGCGGGCGGCGCTGTGTACTGTGCGACCAAGGCAGCAGAGCGCATGCTGAGCGAAGGCATGCGAATCGACCTGCTGGGAACGCCGGTACGCGTCACCAGCGTGGATCCGGGCATGGTGGAAACGCGCTTCAGCGAGGTCCGGTTCGGCGGCGACAAGGAACGGGCCGCGAAGGTCTACGCGAATGTGGTGCCGCTCACACCGGAGGACGTCGCAGACGCCATCGTATGGGCTGTGACGCGTCCAGCACACGTGAATGTGTCGTCCTTGCTGCTGACGTCTATCAGCCAGGCAAACGCCGTCACCATCCATCGAACTTCGTGACACAGAAGGTCTGTTTTGAGCCAACGGAACGTGGCGCGTAGCAACTTGGCATATATGCGCTCTATCCTAGGAAGATGACCCGCAGACCCAAGCCTCTGTTTCAGAGCAAGATCGACTCGGCTCGAGTTTTCCGCGGCATGGCTGCGCTTTCGGCGGTGGCGGTCCTGTCATGCACGGGCGCCCTGGCGCAGGGAGCGAACGCGTCGCTCTCCGGCATGGTGCGCGACGCCAGCGGAGCACAGGTCGCGCATGCACGGGTCACGGTCACGGAAGAGAGCCGTGCAGCGCGGCGGTCCACAGACTCCAACGCGGCCGGTATGTATGCGATGCCGCAACTGCCTGCGGGCCAGTACCGCATCACGGTCGAGGCCCCGGGCTTCGCTGCTGCGCAGCAAAGCGTTCTGCTGACGGTGGGCGAGCGCGCCAACCTTGATGTGCAGTTGCAGGTGCAGGCGACCACGGCAGACATCACAGTGCAGACAGCCGAAGCCGTCGTGGAACGAGAAGACCCATCGTTGTCTGCCGTCACCGGTGCGCGGTCGATCGAGCAGTTGCCGCTGAACGGCCGGGACACCACGCAACTCGCTCTGCTGTCGCCCGGCGTGGTACCGTCGCGGCGCGTCAACCCGGATTCGCAGGGTCTCGGCCGACAGGTTTCGATCGAGGGCCGGCGACCGAACCAGGTCGAGTTTCTGCTGGACGGCACAGACGTCAACGATGCGTACAACAACACGCCCGGTGGCGCGTCCGGCGTCATTCCCGGTGTGGATTCCATTGCGCAGTTTCGCGTGTTAACCAACGGCTACGGAGCCGAGTTTGGCCGCACCGCGGGCGGCATCATCGACGAGATCACGCGGAGCGGCACCAACCGCCTGCACGGCAGCGCGTTCGAGTTTGTGCGCAACTCCGCGCTCGATGCGAAGAACTATTTCGATTCTCCAACTGCTCCCATCCCGGCTTTTCAGCGGAACCAGTTCGGCGGTTCCGCCGGCGGGCCCATCGGCCACGCTAAAACGTTCTACTTCGGCAACTACGAAGGTCTGCGGCAGGATCTTGGCCTGACCACGCAGGCGCTGGTGCCAAACGCGACGTCGCGCGCCACCGGCGTGGCCGCCGTTCAGCCCTTCCTGGCGATCATCCCGTCGCCCAACAGCACGATCTTCAATGACGGCACGGGTATCTACCAGTCAACCAACACCAGCGTCACGGATGAGGATTTCTTCGTCGCGCGCTTCGACCACCAGCGTTCCGACAGCACGTCTTACTTCGCGCGCTTTCAGTTTGACAATGCCAACGTGCGCACGCCCGATTCGCTGCAGTTGTCCGCCAGCCACAACCGTTCCCGAGCGCAGTACTCCACTGTCCAGATGACGCATAGCTTCTCGCAGCGTTTGGTCAATGAAGCTCGCGCCAGTTATAACCGCTCGTACTACACGTTGGAATACAACATCTTGCCGAACCTGGATCCATCGCTGTCGTTCGTGCCGGGCAATCCATTCGGATCGATCAGCATCACGGGCCTCGCCATGATCGGACCGATGCGCTTCGGCCCGAACGTTAATGTCCTTAACTTGTTTCAAGGCAGCGATGACCTTACCTTCATCGCAGGCCGACATACCATTGCCTTCGGTGTCGATGAGAAGCAGATCCTGTTTCCGCAGCAGGCAGCGCAATCGCAGAACGGCTTCTACCAGTTCACATCGGTCGCAAACTTTCTTGCGGCAAGGCCTTCCGCGGTTGAGATTGCTGCACCCGGCTCAAACCCGCGGCGGCACTGGCGCCAGCACATGGAAGCCGCCTACATCACCGACACCTACCGCGCCAGCCAGGCGCTCAGCGTTACCGCCGGCGTTCGCTATGAGCGTGCCAGCGTACCCGTCGAAACGGATGGCCTGCAGGCTACCGTGCGCGACGTGCTGCACGATACGGCTGACACCGTCGGTCCGCTCTATACGAATCCAGCGAACGCGAACTTTGCTCCCCGCGTGGGATTTGCTTACTCGCCCGCAGCACGCACCACCAGCGTGCGCGGCGCCTTCGGCGTGTACTTCGACCCATTGTGGACGGACTTCTACCTGAACTCCGGCAGCCGTCAGCCGCCGTTCTTTACCGTGGGTAGCGTCAACGCTCCCACATTCCCTCACGTGACCATCACGCCGCAGAACTTCGTGCTTGGCCGCATCGATGTTGTGCAGTACCACCCTGCCAGCCCGTACGTCATGCAGTGGAACACCAGCGTGCAGCAGCAGCTGGCGCGGGGCGCGGTGCTGACGATTGCCTACTCCGCCAACCGGGGTGTGCATGACCAGCGCATCGTAGACGAGAACCAGGCCATTCCGCAGATCGTCAACGGCCGCAAGTTTTTCCCGCTGACCTCCACGGTGCGCAATCCGGCGTTCACTGCCATTCGTTACAAGGAGACGAACGGCCTCTCCAGCTACCACGCTCTGCGCGCCACGCTGGATTATCGCTTCCATGATTTCCTGCAGTTGCGCTCGACCTATGCGTGGAGCAAGTCGCTCGACACCAGCTCGCTGGTTACCGCGCAGGGCACTGAGAACGATGTGCCGCAGGACCCAGACAGCCTGGCCGCGGAGAAGGGCCTGTCGAACTATGACCTGCGGCATTACTCCAGCACCTCCATCACCACCAATCTGCCGCGCTTCGGTGGGCCCAGGTGGCTGGGTGCAGGCTGGCAGGTGAACGGCATCGGCGTGTTCAGTTCGGGCGCACCGTTTTCTGCCCTGGTCAGCTATGACAGTGCGCGAGCGCGCTTCGGTACAGGCCCTTCACCAGAGCGCCCTGACCTGGTGGTCGGACGCACTTCCAACCCTATTAAGGGCGGCCCGGTGCAGTACTTTGACCCGACTGCCTTCGCGCTGCCAGCGCCCGGTTTCTACGGGAACCTGGGTCGCAACACCCTCATCGGTCCCGGGCTCATCTCGATCGACGGCGCCATCAACAAGAGCTTCCTCTTCGGCGAGCGCAGCAAGTTACAGCTCCGCGCCGAGGTCTTTAACATCCCGAATCGAGCGAACTTCGCCATCCCCAGCCAGCGCAACGTCTTCACCACGACGGGCCGCGTAGCCAGCGCGGGCCTGATCACGAATACGCTGACAAGCTCACGGCAAATCCAGGTCGGAGCACGTTTCGATTTCTAACGATCTCGACATCAGAACGGAGCATGGTGAAGAAAGCAGTAAAGCAGACGAACAAGACCACGGCCAAATCAGCAGCGAAGAAGTCCGCAAGACGGCCGGTGAAGTCATCGGCAAGACACGTTGCGATCGCTAAAAAGCAGCCGGCAGCAAACGGGGTATCGCTCGCTCATCGGCTTGACTCCCTGCTGCACACCATGCGCTGCATTGCCCAGCACGAGGACGAACTCTGCACGCTGCTGCACGATGCTAGGCGCTCCGGCAAGGTCAGCGGAAAGCTGTTGCGCGAACTACATACCCTTCTCGATGAGCTCCCAGCGGAGGAGTACACGTTCGATCTGGACGCGGTTCGAGAGATGGTCACGGGCATCGTCGCAGCATAGCCTGGCAGGCTCTGCGATAGACTCAGCCGAGCATGCCCGGCCAGCCCACACAGACGGTATCCGTCGCCATGATCGCGACGAACGAAGAGAAGAACCTGCCCCGCACGCTCGCGGGTGTTGCTGGTTGGGTGCATGAAATTGTTATCGTCGACTCGGGTTCGACCGATCGCTCGCCTCAGATCGCTCGCGAGTTCGGTGCGAAACACAGCTTCAACCGCGACTTCAAGGGGCATGCCGAGCAGAAGAACATCGCCATCGCACAGTGCACCGGCGACTGGATCCTGCTGCTGGACGGCGACGAAGTCGTGACGCCGGAGCTGGCCGCAGAGATCCAATCCGTACTCGCCAGCCCGGAGAAGAACGCCTACTGGATCCCACGGCTGAACATTTTTCTGACGCGATGGATGCGTCACGGCGGCCTGTATCCGGACGACAAGCTGAGGCTCTTTCGCCGCGGCATTGCCATGGTGGATGAGAGCATCGGACCACACGGTACGCCGCAGTACAACGCGGACAAGGGCCGCCTGCGTCATCACCTGCTGCACTACGGCTATCCAGATTTTGCCGGCTATCTGGACCACATGAACGAGTACAGCACGGGCACCGTCGTCGCTCTCAGCCGCCGCAAAGCGGGCGCATCAGACGGGATCATCCTGCTGCAATCGATCGTCAATCCAGCATTCGGCTTCTTGAAGAATTACCTGCTGCGAGGTGGCTTTCTCGACGGCGCCGAGGGCCTGATCTTCCATCTGAACCACGCTGTCTACGCGCACTGGAAGTACGTCAAGGTATGGGAGGCGCGCCGGCGCCGCTAACTCTTGAACAGGTTCTTTGCGAGAAAGAGCAGGTTCGCGGGCCGCTCCGCCAGCCGGCGCATGAAGTACGGATACCAATCCGTCCCGAACGGCAGGTAGACACGGACCCCGTAGCCTCGGGCCAGCAGGTCGCGCTGCAGGTCCCTCTGCACGCCAAACAACATCTGGAACTCGAACGCGCTCCGTGCGATTCCCTGCCCGGTTGCAAAGTGCTCTGTGGCCTCGATCATCGCCGCATCATGCGTGGCCATGCCGCAGAAGACGCCGGACGGCAGCATAGTTTGCATCAGCCTGACGTAGTTCTTGTCGACATCGGCCTTCTGCGGAAATGCGATGGATGCCGGTTCCTTGTAGGCGCCCTTGCACAGCCGGATGCGAATGCCCTGCCGCAGCAGGCGCGCGGTATCTTCGGCCGTCCGAAACAGGTACGCCTGCAGAACGGTGCCCACCGCACCGGGAAACGCCGCGTGCAGGTGCTCTGTCAGAGCGATGGTGGCTTCGGTGTACGACGAACCTTCCATGTCGATGCGGACGAAATTGCCCAGCCGTTGGGCATGCTCGACGATGCCGCCGGCCGTGCTCTCAGCCAGCGCTGGCGAGACGTCCATGCCGACGCCCGTCAACTTCACGGACACATTCGCGTTCAAGCCGCGTGCAGCGATGGAGTCGAGCAGCTCGTGATACACGCCGGCAGCGGCGCGCGCCTGCGCTTCCGATTGGACACTTTCGCCCAGTGAATCGAGCGAAACGGCAAAGCCCTGCGTGTTCAAGTCGCGTGTGACGCGAAGGGCATCTTCAACGGTGAGGCCAGCGACGAAGCGGCTGGAGATGCGACGCCCGGGCGCGGAGCGCTCCATCAGCCGGCGAAGCGTGGGGTTTCGGGAGAGTGCAATCAGAAAGGAACGAAGCATCTCAGCAGAGTCTTGCCGTCACAGCAGCGTCATGTCAAATCCCTGCGCCCGTCCAACAGCACGTGCCTCGCCGGACGGAAATCGAACGGAACCTTTTCTCACAGCCAGAAGTAAATTTTGCCGGTGTAAACTTTAGCAACTTCGCAGCGCAGAGGATCGACGCATGACAAAGGCTGAACTGGTAGACCAGGTAACCGGGGTGGGCGATCTGACGCGTCGTGACGGCGAGATCATCGTGGAGACCTTTTTCGAAGGCGTGATCGGCGCTTTGAAGGCGGACGAAAAGGTGGAGATCCGCGGCTTTGGATCGTTCCGGACGCGCCAGCGGAACTCGCGTACCGGGCGGAATCCGAAGACCGGCGACAAGGTCGATGTGCCGGCGAAACGTGTGCCGTATTTCAAGCCTTCGAAAGAACTGCGAGACCTGGTGAACAACTCCAACAAAATCGACGATGCTTCCCTGTCAGACGCAGCCTAGCCGATCTTTCCCGTGACTTCCGCTGCAGCGGAATCATTTTGGAGCAGGGCTCGGAAGACACGCTCGTAGGGCTCCGGCAGGGATCGCTTCACCATGTCGGGGTTGACGACCACGTGGGTCGTTCCGCCATCGCACAGCAGTTTGCCGTCGCTCACCCGCACCACCTCATAGCCGATCTTTATGACCGATCCGCGCATCGCGATCAGGCGGGTCCGAACCGCGATCTCGTCGTCATAGCGGGCCGGCGCGCGATACCGCAGCTCGGCCCCGACGACAGCGATCATGCATCCAAACTCCTGCTCCAGGCGCTGGTACGGGATGCCGAGCGACCGCAGCATCTCCACACGGCCGACCTCAAACCAGACCAGGTAGTTCGCGTGATACACCACGCCCATCTGATCCGTTTCGGCGTAGCGCACACGCAAACGCGCTTCGGCGTGGAAAGTTCCGGGCATGCTTGAAGTGTATCGGCTACCGCCATCCGGACCCGTCCGCAGGCATCGAATGGTACAACCAACAATCGGTCACAGGGAGGAACGATGAGGGAGACAGCCGCTGAAGCGCTTCTGGTGATTGATATACAGCGGGATTTTCTGACCGGCGGCAGCCTTGCGGTTCCCGGCGGCGAGGCCGTCATTCCCCTCATCAATCGGCTCGGGCGCCGCTTTCAGGAGGTCATCCTGACCCAGGACTGGCACCCACAGGGACACATCTCCTTCGGCAGCACGCATGGCAAGCGGCCGTTCTTAGACACCGTAGAGGCAAGCTACGGCACCCAGTCGTTGTGGCCCGAACACACGGTGCAACAGAGTTCTGGCGCGGCGCTGCACCCGGATCTGCAACTGCCGCATGCCGGTATGATCCTGCGCAAGGGTTTCCGAAAGGACGTTGATTCCTACTCGGCGTTTCTTGAGAACGACCACGTCACATCGACCGGCCTGGCCGGCTATCTGCGCGATCGAACCCTTTCACGCCTGTACCTTTGCGGCCTTGCCTGGGATTACTGCGTGGGCTTTTCCGCGCTGGACGGCAGGGCCCTGGGCTTCGAGGTGGTGGTGGTGGAAGATGCTGTCCGCGGTATCGATCCGGGCGGGATGGCCGCGATGGCCGAACGCTGGTCTGCCGCGGGTGTCCGCCGTATGCACAGTTCCCTGCTGATGTGAGCGCCTACATGGCCGCGAATCGCCACACCAGTTACTTGTTTGGTTCCGTTCCGGTTTTCTTCGGCAATTCGCTAATAATCATCGGGATTCCCCTTGACGGAAAAGTAACCCCGTATCAAAGTAGGAACATCGCAATCGTTCTTGACCGGACGCCGCGATATGGGTCCTTGCTCTGGCACCCATCCGCTACACAAACTTATGGCAACAATGATGGCACCCGTAGAACAGCGGGAAGTCCTGCGCTGCGATCACTGCAGCCTGGTGCAGTTCCGCACATCGACCGCGATGTGCCGGAAGTGCCACAAGCCGCTCGACGTGGAAGAGCCGGAGCCGCTTGCGGCGCCAACGCTGTCCATCGTTCCGCCCGCCACGTCAGGCAAAGACAGCGGCATCCAGGTGGCAACGGCTGTGCGCGACCTTCGCCACGTTCGCAACCTGAGCCAACGCCAGCTTGCCGGCCGCATGGGCGTTCCACGCACTTACATCTCCAAGATTGAAAATGGCAAGGCGATGCCGACGCTGTCGTCGCTGGAGCGACTGGCCCGTGCCTTGCAGGTGGATATCAGCGCTCTTCTGCGCGATGCGAAAACCCGTCACATGGACGAGGCTGCCGTTCTACTGGCCGACCCCTTCCTGGCGGAGATTGCTGGTTTCTGCTCGCAACTGGACGCGCTGCAGAAGTCGATCTTTCTGAACCACGTGCGCGAACTGGCCTCGGGCCGGCGCCGCATGGCTTAGGCAGACCGCTCCGCGCCCTCCTCTCCCCACGCGCGCACGCTCAGGCCAGGTTGCGGCTCATTGCACCGGCCCGAGCGGACGTGCTACGGTCGAGCGGAAGTCCGATATTCGGAGAGGTTGACCTTTGCCGCTGACCCAGGCCCTGCGTGTCCATGAGCTCTCTCCCGCGGAGCTCGCGGTCTACCGCACACTGGACGCAGATCGCATGCCGCAGCACGTTGCGATCATCATGGACGGAAACGGTCGATGGGCCGGCAAACGTGCCATGAAGCGCTTCCTCGGCCACCAGCAGGGCGCCGAAAGCGTGCACTTCGTCGTTGAGACGGCTAGTCGCATCAATCTTCCTTTCCTTACCCTCTACGCGTTCTCGCTGGAGAACAACCTGCGCCGGCCTAAGGCGGAAGTCAGCTTCTTGATGAAGCTGCTTCGGAACTATCTCGTCGGCAACGTGAAGCGCATGAACGACAACAACGTGCGGATGGCGTACATCGGCCGCACCCATGAATTACCTCCTGAAGTGCAGGAAACCATGCGATGGGCACAAGCGGAGACCGCGAAAAACACGGGCACAACACTTACACTGGCCCTCAATTATGGTTCGCGCGCGGAGATCGTGGATGCAACCCGTGATCTGCTGCGCGAACTGATGGTCGAGGCGCACCGGCGCGGCTGCTCGGTCGAGGATCTGCTGAGTGTCGACGGCCTGGAGAGCGTGGATGAAGCAGCTCTCTCACGACACATGTACACCGGCCACATGCCCGATCCGGACCTGCTCATCCGGACGAGCGGCGAGATGCGCATTTCGAATTACCTCCTGTGGCAGATTGCTTACAGTGAGCTGTACGTGACCGACCGCCTTTGGCCCGACTTCCGGGGCCTGCACCTGCTGGAGGGGATAGCCGAGTTCCAGCAGCGTAGCCGCCGGTTTGGCGGTCTCGACACCGAATTCACGGATGAGTCTTTGCCCGATCCGCTGATGCCCGAGCTCGTTCGCTGATCCGTTCAGACTGCCGCAGAACCCTCAATCTTTCGTGTTCGCGCTGCAGTGCGCCGAAGCGCGTCGTCTTCGCAGATGGGCAAAGCTGCGCGCATCACAGGGCTTACGTGCTGACGAAGATCCTCCATCGTCACTCAGGAGTCTCATCATGTCCTCGAATGCTGTTTCATCCCTTGAAACCAGGACGCCCAAGATCATCGATGCTCGCACGCACGGCGTGATCGATTACAGCCACGCCGCGTTCTTCCTTGGAACAGCGCTGGTCTGCCGCAAGAGCAATCCACGCGCGGCGCTGGCAGCTCTCTTCACGGGCACGTTTGTGCTGGTCCAGTCGTTGCTGACGGACTATCCGCTCGGCGTTAAGCCGCTCATCTCCTTCGAGTTGCACGGCAAAATGGACGCTGCGTTCGCGGTCACCTCACTCGTGATGCCGGAACTGTTTGGCTTCTCGGGCACCCCCGCGGCAGCTATCTTCCGCACGAACACGGCCGTGGAAGGAAGCGTTGTCGCGTTGACGGACTGGGACAGCACAAAGGCTCGCCTCGAGGAGGTCGGGCTGTAAGAGCGCGGATTGGTATGCTTCTCTCTGGCTATGAAGAGAGTTCTTACTGCTGTTGTGCTGATCGCGATTGTCTTCGGCCTGGTCTTCTGGGGCAATCAGCTTGCGCTGATCATCGTTTCTGCACTTGTGGCCCTGCTGGCGGCGTATGAGTACGTCGCCCTCACGCGGGCAGGCGACGAAGTGGTGCCGGCGTGGTGGTTGCTGCCGGCTGTAGCGGTGTTGTTTCTGGTGACGTACTACCGGCCGCTGGAAGCCGTTCTGCCCGTTCTGAGCGCACTTGGGCTGAGCCTGCTGACGATTATCGCCTTCCGCGAGGCCGGCAGCGGACACCTTGAACGCGTTCTGCCCATTAGCGCAGCCGGCTTCTTTGGACTGATCTACGTCGCCTATCCGCTGACGTTGCTGCCGCAGATGATCGCCCGTGAGAACGGTCCGACACTGCTGGTCTTCCTGATGCTGGTGGTCTGGACGGGCGACATTGCGGCGCTCTACGTGGGTAAGGCAATCGGACGGCGGAAGCTGTCACCCGCGCTGAGCCCGAACAAGACGGTGGAAGGTGCGGTCGCGTCCCTGCTTGGATCGGTCCTGATCGCGGCTGCGCTTGCCGGTGCATGCGAGCTGGTTGGGCGGCGCGGCAGTACGTTGCTGCATATCACCCAGCCGCTCTGGCAGACGCTGTTGCTGGCAGCCATCGTCAATCTTGCGGCACAGGTTGGCGATCTGCTGGAGAGCGCGTTGAAGCGCGGCGTCGGCGTGAAGGACTCTGGCGCAATGCTGCCAGGCCACGGCGGCATTCTCGATCGGATTGATGCTCTGCTGGTTGCGGCACCCGTGCTCTGGTACCTGCTGCTGCTGAAAGAAGCGGCAGGATTGGGCACGTTCTAGGTGAGCAGCCTCGAACGGGGTCGCGGTGAGAAAATAGAGCCGTGAAGAACATTGCCATTCTTGGATCCACCGGGTCCATCGGCACCAGCACGCTCGACATCTGCCAGAGCTATCCGGAGCGGTACCGCGTCGTGTCGTTGGCCGCCGGTCGCAACCTTGATGCTGCCTTTGCGCAATGCATGCAGTGGAGACCGCGGGTGGTCTCCATGGCGAGCGAATTTCTTGCAGACCAGTTGGCAGAGAAGCTGCGAAATGAGGCAGTCCACGAAGTGGAAGTGGTCCATGGAGCGCCAGGCACCGTGCGAGTCGCCACGCTGCCCGAGGTCGACTTTGTCGTGAGCGCGATTGTCGGCGTTGCAGGCCTGGAAGCCACCTATGCGGCGGTGTGTGCCGGCAAGACCATCGGCCTCGCAAATAAGGAGGCGATGGTTGCTGCAGGCGAGCTGATCACCGACGCCGCTCGACGGAACAACGTCGCGCTGCTGCCCATTGACTCGGAACACAACGCCGTTCACCAGTGCATGCGCGGCGGTGCGGCCGACGAGGTGAAGCAGATCTGGCTGACGGCGAGCGGCGGCCCGTTCCGCAGCACACCGCTGGCGGACTTCGAGCACATCACGCCGGCGCAGGCGCTCAAGCATCCGACGTGGGTCATGGGGCAGCGTATCACCGTGGATTCTGCCACCATGCTGAACAAGGGTCTGGAGATCATCGAGGCGTGCCGCCTGTTCGATCTGCCGCCCGACAAGGTGCGCGTCACCGTGCACCCCCAGTCGACGATTCACTCCCTGGTCGAATACGTCGATGGCAGCATCCTTGCCCAGCTTTCCGTGACAGACATGCGGCTCCCGATCCTCTATGCCCTGGCTTATCCGGAGCGGGTTCCGTCTGATCTGACCTTCGACGTGGCCGCCCTGGCGCAGCTCGACTTTCAGCAGCCAGACTTCGAGCGGTTCCCCTGCCTGCGGCTTTCCTACGAAGCAGCGAAGGCAGGCAGCACGCATTGCATCGCCCTGAACGCCGCGGACGAGATTGCCGTGGCAGCGTTCCTGGCAGGGGATCTTCCTTTTATGGGAATTCCGAAGACCATCGAGCGCGTCCTCGAGCTGACGGCTGCAGGTGTTCCCACGACCATCGAGCAGGTTCTGCAGGCGGACGCCCAGGCACGCGAAACCGCGCAGCAGGTTACGGCGGAATTACTGCTGCGGCGCTAGCCGGTACGCTTCGACCGCGACAAACGTCTAAAATGGGGTCTGATCTTTAGTGGACGAGTAAAGTACGTGTCCGTTTACCTCCTGAGGCTTTCTTTGCACATTCCGCACTTCCTGATCGTCACCGCCTACTTCCTCGTCATCCTCGGCATCATGGTGCTGGTGCACGAGTTCGGCCACTTTGCGGTAGCCAAGCTGTGCGGCGTGCGCGTCGAGGCCTTCTCGATTGGCATGGGCAAACGGCTCTTCGGCTGGGTGCATAACGGCACCGACTACAAAGTCTGCATGCTGCCGCTGGGCGGCTACGTGAAGATGTCCGGCGAGACCGAGATGGAGATGATCCAGACCTCGCCGACCGAGACGCAGACGGTTGCGCAGGCGGGCGGCGACACCGGTAACTTCAACACCAAGCCCCGCTGGCAACGCATGCTCATCGCGTTTGCGGGACCGGTGGCGAACTTCATCCTTGCCATCGTGATTTTCACTTTTGTCGCGCACTTTCACCACGACACGGTGGAGTACCTGCAGAATCGTTCGGAACTGGACTACGTTGGTGCGAACAGTGTCGCAAGCAAGATCGGCATTGCAGCGGGCGACTCGGTGGTGCACTTTGACTCCGTCGAGCACCCCTCGTGGCAGGACATCGAGATCCGCGGCGGCCTGAAGCAGAACCAGGTCGTGCCGTTCTCCTACGATCACGCCGGCAAGCGTGTGGACACCACCATCCCGATCAACTTCACCGGCGGTCCGGAAGACTTTTCCGCCGACGCCCTTGGCCTAGTGCCGCGTATGCAGGCCGGCCCGGTCATCGTGTCAGGCCTGCCGGATGCGACCGCTCCCGCCGCAAAGGCGGGCCTGCAGAGTGGCGATGCCATCCTCACCGTCGATGGACACGCCTTTCACGGCACCGAGGCCACCAGCGCTTACCTGAAGGATGGCAACGGCAAGCCGGTCACACTCACTATTCGACGGGGTAGCAGCACGCAGACCATGGTCATCACGCCCCGGCTTTCACCCACGCAGAGCGGCACATCCGCATACCGGCTTGGGTTCGCCGCAGTTCCGCCGCCGGTGGTCACCACCCACCAGCCGCTGGACCGCGCTCTTGCGACGGGGTGGCATGACTTCACGAAAAGCTCGCTGCTGATCTTCGACGTGATCGGCGGCATGTTCAAGCGGCAGGTCTCGGTACGCACGCTCAGCGGCCCGGTCGGCATCGCGCAGCAGGTAGGGCTGGCGCAGTCCATGGGTCCATGGGTGGTATTGCAGTTGATGGCTGGCATCAGCCTCAACCTGGGCATCTTCAACCTGCTGCCCATCCCCGTGCTCGACGGCGGCATGATCCTGTTCCTCGTGATTGAAAGCGTGATCCGCCGCGACGTCAACGCCACCGTGAAAGAGCGCATCTACCAGGCTGCCTTCGTCTGCATCATTATCCTCGTGGCGTTCGGGATGTTCAACGACATCACGAAGCTGCCGATCTTCACGCACAGGCCGAGCTGAATCCTGATGCGCATCCTGATCGTAGGAGCCGGCGCGACCGGCGGATATTACGGTGGCAGACTGGCCCAGGCTGGCCGTGACGTGACCTTCCTGGTCCGCGGCGCGCGCATGGAGCAGATTCGTGAACGCGGGCTGCAGATTGTCAGTCCAAGCGGCGACGCGACCGTCCACCCGAAGCTCATCACGGCCGCGGAGCTACCGCGGGCTGCGCCGTTCGACGTGGTCATCGTCAGCACGAAGGCGTATTCGCTGACCTCTGCGATGGATGACTTCAAGCCTGCGGTCGGTCCGGAAACAGTCGTGATCCCCCTCCTGAACGGCATGCGCCACCTGGATACGCTGACCGGGCGATTCGGCCGCCAACGCGTGCTTGGCGGATCCGTCCGCATCGTTGCGGATGTCGATCCGGAGGGCCGCATCCACCAGATGACGGAGCTGGATGAGTTTGTCTTTGGCGAACTGGACGGCGGCCGGTCGCCTCGTACGGAGAGGCTTTTCGAGGAGTTCTCCGTCCACGGCTACAGCCTCAAGCTCTCCGAGGACATCGTTGCTGCGCTGTGGCGGAAGTGGTGGATCCTTGCCACCATGGGTGGTGTCTGCGTCGTCTCCGGCGGAACCGTGGGGGAAATGGCGGCCGTGCCGTACGGCGTGGAGATCGGACGCGCCATTCTCAAGGAAGCAATCGCCATCTCGGCTGCAAATGGCTACCCCGCAGACCCGGCTTTCGCAGAGCAGCAGGCACAGCGCGTCACAGAAGCCGGCTCGTCGCTGACCTCGTCCATGTACCGCGACATGACCAAGGGTGCGCCCGTTGAAGCCGACCAGATCCTGGGCGACCTGCTGGCGCGTGCCAAGGGCGTCGCCGCACCGCTGCTCACGGGAGCCTACGTTCGGCTGAAGGTCTACGAAGCGGCGCGGAGCAAGTAGGTAAGCCTCTTCCATTACCCTTGCTTCTGGCCTGATTCCTAAGTCGCAGCGGCTTGCAGGGTGTTCTCATGACAGAGCGCCTTTAACTCCGCCGTGACTTCCGCAGCGATGCGCAGTGCTTCGTCGGCGCGATCGACGGGCAGGCTGATGGCGCCGACACGAGCGTGGCCGCCGCCTCCATAGCGCTCGCAGATGGCGGCAATGTTCGCCAGGTCGCTTGCTGGAACGGTGGTCCAGGGGCTGGTGCCGACCGAGATTTTTGTGCGAAAGCTCGACTTCGACAGACCGACGACGTACACGCCTTGCGGCAGCAGGTAGTACGGGATGAACTTGTTGTAGCCCTCGGTGGGCTGGTCCGTGATGTCGAAAGTGATGACGCCTCGGTCGCAGGCCACGCGTGAACGCAGCAGGGTGATGTCCCGGTGATGCTTCTCAAGGCGCGGCTGCAGTTGCTGCTGCACGAAGCTCTCACCCAGGGTATCCGCGAGCGGCTGCGACGTGAGCAGTGGGATCAGGCGTGGGATGAACGAAGAATCGCTTGCCGACTCGATGACCATCATCAGCTTCAGAGCGGGTTCAGCCATGCCCACAGCCATTTCAGCCGATGCAAACTTGGCGCCGTCGATGATGTCGGCCCAGTAGAGCAGGTCTTCCAGGCCGCTCGTGTCGAAGCCGAAGGTCCTGCGTGCCACGTCGGCCATCAGGCCGGTGCATGAGGTGTAGAGCGGGTCGAAAAACTTTCGCGGATGAGCGGCGCCCTGCTCGAGCGCGAAGCGGGCACGGTCGGCATCGTTCAAAAAGGCGCTCTGATGATGATCGAACCACCACGTGATCTTTGGTGATGGCGAGTACTTGAAGTCGACAATGGCATTCTCATCGCCATTGAACTCGGCTTCGTCGAACTGCGATCCGGCGCGATGCATCAGGCCGGTGTAGGTGTACTCGCTGGCGGTGCCGATGCACTCGCGATGGAAGCGCGTGAACAGCGACGCGGAACACGCGCCATCAAAACAGTTGTTGTGATACAGAACGCGAACGGTCAAAACTTCTCCCTTGTGGGTTACAGGCCTGATGCGAAGCGGCTTTCGCTCAGGTCGAGTTCCCTCTCCAGAATGCGGTAGACGCCTTCCTCCACACGCCCACTGTCGCGAAGTCCAATAAGTTCTTCCCGTTCAATCTGGACGGTCTCAAGCATGACGTTGGCCATGGTGCGCGCATGCCGGTCTTCGGCCGGAGCACCGGGACCGCAGTCAACGATCGACTCAAGGCGGTGGCCGTACTGGTGCAACAGATCGTCGTAGGCATGCTGCAATTCGGGTTCATCCGTTCTGCGGCAGTCCTCCAGATAGCCGAGGGCACGACGCAACAGCAGGCGGCGTGCCTCGGCCTCGTCGCAGCCATCCATCGGCTCGGGGGCAAGCCGCAGCAATCGCACCACGGCCGGCAGCGAGATGCCCTGCGCCACGAGCGTCGTGAGAATCACTGCGAAGGTCAAGAAGACGATCATGTTGCGCTGCTGAAATGGTTCCCCGTCGCTGAGCGTGTAGGGCAGCGAACTGGCGGCGGCCAGCGCCACCACGCCGCGCATACCTGTCCAACCCACGACGAAGATGCTGCGCGCTCTGGGCAGCGGTTCGTTCTGGTGCTGCAGCCGTCGGCGCACGAAGTAGGCGGCGCCGGCAGCCGGGTAGATCCATAGCAGGCGCAGGGCGATCAGCACTGCTGAGAACACCAGCCCATAGGAGAACAACCGTAGGTGGCTGTACCCCCGAATGCCGGCGAGTACCACCGGCAGTTGCAGGCCAAGCAGCAGGAAGACAAGACCGTTCAGGAGGAACTCGAGTGCCTCCCAGACAGCGCCAGCCTGCAAGCGGACCTGTGGCGAAAAGAAGGTCGCGCTCTTGCGGCTGAGATACAGCCCGCAGACCACGACCGAGATGACGCCGGAGGCGTGGACGGCCTCTCCTGCAAGGTAGGAACCATATGCCACGATGAACGAGATGGCGATCTCAACCGGGCCGTCATCGAGCCACTTCTCGAACCAGACCACTGCCGCGCCACAGACCAAGCCCACACCGACTCCACCCGCAAACAGCCAGAGCAGGCGCAGGACGCCCTCGCCAAAGGTCGGCGTGGATCCGCGCAGAATCATGTCGAGACCGAACTCCAGCGCCAGCAGGCCGGTCGCGTCGTTCAACAGGCTTTCGCCCTCCAGCACGTCGAGCACACGCTTGGGCAGGCCGATCTTCTTGGCAATGGAGGTGGCGGCTACCGCATCGGTCGGCGAAACGACAGCGCCCAGCAGAAAGCCCACACGCCAGTCGAACGACGGGATGAAGAAGTGCGCGGTGAGGGCTACGCCGATCGCCGTGAAAAAGACAAGGCCCACCGCAAGCGAAACGATGGAGACGATGTTGTATTTGAAGTCGAGCCAGGAAGTCTGCCACGCAGCCGCAAACAGTAAGGGCGGGAGAAAGACGAGGAAGACCAGGTTCGGTGGCAGTGGCACGCGCGGCAGGTGCGGCACAAACGAGGTGAGCAGACCGGCGATCACGAGAACGATGGGATAGGACACCGAGAGCCGGCGCGCGACACCAGCGATGAGCGCGATGGCGATCAGCAGCGTGAGCATAACAAGCTGCAGGGTCGGTAGGTTGATGGCGGGCATGTTCGACACGGATCTCCAGTGTTTCAGAATCATCGTCTTTTTTCAGCAGAGAAGTCCTGCAGGCTCAACCGTGGAAGCAGCTAGACTTCAGAAAAGGTTAATGCTCACAGTCACTTCGGCGTCACATACGCTTCCCCGCACACGGCGCAGGCTGCTGCCTGCCGCGGCTGTGACGTTTTTACTGCTGACGATCTCAAGTGTTGTCGGCGCGCGGGTCTGGCTGCATGTCGCCATGCGAAACGCCTTGCCGCAGGTGTCCGGCCGCCTCAGGGTTCAGGGGCTCATCGCACCGGTGCAGGTCGCGCGTGACGAACACGGCGTCCCGCACATCACTGCGGCCAACATGGACGACCTGATCTTCGCACAGGGCTTCGTCACCGCTCAGGACAGGCTTTGGCAGATGGACATGCTGCGTCGTCACGTCTCAGGTCGCCTGGCGGAAGTGCTGGGCAGCAGCATGATCGAACATGACCGCACGCAGCGGTACCTGCAATTGCAGGAAACAGCCGTGCGTGTTCTGCCGCAGTTGTCATCCGACGAACGGCATCAACTGGACCGCTACGCGCAGGGCGTAAACGCGGAGATTGCCACGTCGCGCGGCCACCTGCCGGCTGAGTTCCGGGTGCTCGGCTACCAACCCGAGCCCTGGTCCGCCGCAGACTCTATCCTGGTGTGCTTCGCGTTGGTGGAGGATCTGAGCACAAGCTATCCGGGCAAGCTGAACCGCGAGGCAGTCGAAGCCAGGCTGCCGAGCGATCTGACCGGCGATCTGTACCCGGTCGGCTCGGATCGCGATCACCCGCCGCTGCAGAGCAATTCCAGACCGGCAAAGCCAGGCAAGCTGCCGGCTCTGCAGGAGGGTGAGTCACAGGCGGCCCTGCGTGACCCGGGACATCTGGAAGACCTGCTGCGAGCGCGCGAAATCCTGGCCGCATCAGTGAGTGAACTGCAGTGTGAAGCGTGCCGTGCAGGTTCGAACAACTGGGCCGTCAGCGGAGCGCATACGCAAAGCGGCAAGCCGCTGGTGGCCAACGACCCCCACCTTTCCCTCACCGTACCGGGCATCTGGTACGCCGCCCAGCTGGAGACGGGTGCCTTTCACGTCACCGGAGCCACCGTGCCGGGCGTGCCGTTTGTTGTGATCGGACGCAACACGCACATTGCGTGGGGCTTCACGAACAGCACTGCCGATGTGCAGGATCTGTACGTGGAACAGATTGCGGGCGACCAGTTTCAAGGACCGGATGGCAACCTGCGCCCCCTGCGCCACCAGCACGAAACCATCCTCGTGAAGCATGGGTCAAGCGTCCAGTTCGATGTGCTGCTGACGGAGCATGGCGGCGTGCCGACGCCGGTGCTGTCGCCCCTGTACCCGCACGAGCAGCGGAACATCGCTCTCCGGTGGTCGATCTATGACCCGTCAGCGACGCATATTCCACTCCTGAAAGTGAACTCTGCCGCAAGTGGTGCGGCTCTGGTGAAGGCTTTTCAGGAGTACGGCGCGCCCGCGCAAAACCTCGTCTGGGGCGACGATCAGGGCCATATCGGTTATCACCTGATCGGCGACATCCCGCTGCGCGGACCGGGCGGCGAGAGCGGCCTGACGCCTGTGCCGGTAAACAGCGGCACGTACGAGTGGGCCGGCTACATCCCCTACGACAAGCTGCCCGCCGTAACCGATCCCGAGACCGGCGTCCTGGCGACCGCCAACGCGCGCGTCACGGGCGACAGCTACCCCTACCCGATCAGTCTCGACTGGGGTCCGCCGTACCGCAACCAGCGGATCTGGCAACTACTCAGCCATGGCAAGAGCCTGACAACTGCCGACATGCTGGCCCTGCAGAACGACACGTATTCCGCCCTGGACAAGACCTACGCCGAACGCATCGCGTACGCCGTCGATCACGCTCGTGCGCCTTCCAAACGCCTGCGAGAGGCCGCAAATCTGCTGAGAGCATGGGATGGCCACGTCACCGCGGACTCCGTCGCTCCAAACATCACAAGTGCAACCCGCCGTTCACTGCAGCCTATGCTGCTGCAGCCGCACCTGCGCGATGCGTGGGGGGCCTACCACTGGGGCGAGAGCAGCTACGTGTTCGAACGAATGCTGCAACACGAGCCCGCACGCTGGCTGCCGGCCGCCTACGGAGACTGGAATGAACTGCTGGCATCAGCACTGGAACTCGGCATGCAACAGGCCGGCGCACCGGCCGATCTGAAGCAGTGGACGTGGGGCAGCACGCACCGGATTGATCTGGAACATCCCCTCTTCGGTTCTTCACCGTGGTTGCGTCTGTTGGACGGCGTACATGGCACGGGTGGGCAGCCGATGGAAGGCAACGAATTCACGATTCGCGTCTTCAACGGCAGGTTGGGAGCCAGCATGCGTTTCGTTGCAGACCTGGCAGATCCCGCAACCGCAGATCTCTGCCTGCCGATGGGCGAAAGCGGGAATCCTCTGAGCCAGTGGTTCGCGGATCAGTGGAGCGCCTGGTATCGCGGCGAACCTGTCGCTCTGTCCTTTGGCGCACACGGCCCCGTAGCGAGCACGCTGGTGCTTACGCCATGAGCGGCTCGCCCCTGCCACCAGTGCAGCAGAACCGCTGGTCACGCTATCTCCCCGCACTGACTTTTGCGGTGGCGGCCCTGTTCGCGGTAATCCCGCTGATGGTGCATGGCTGCTCGTGCGGGCATGACTTCGATTTCCACCTGCAGAGCTGGATGGAAGCTGCCTCGCAGTGGCAGCACGGCATCATCAAGCCCGTCTGGGCGTTTACGCCCGCATACAACGCGGGAGAGCCGCGTTTGCTGATGTACCCTCCGCTTGCCTGGGCGACAGGCGGCCTGATCGGGCTGCTGCTCCCTTGGAATGCCGCGCCCGCTGCGTTCACGTGGCTTGTGCTGTTCCTCTGCGGACTTACCATGCATCGTCTGCTGCGCCGCTGGACAACGCCCGCCGTCGCAACGCTGGGGGCCTGCCTGTACCTGGTGAACCCGTACATGCTGTTTGTCGCGTACGAGCGCACCGCCTATGCGGAACTGATGGCCGCCGCGTGGATGCCGCTGCTGCTGGCAGCGATGCTGCGGCCGCGTATGAGCACGTGGCGCGTTGCGGTCGCGATCGCGCTGCTTTGGATGACCAACGCGCCTGCCGCGGTGGTTGGGTGCTACTCCGTTCTGCTGCTGGGCCTGGTGCGGCTGGTGCTGATCCGACGCGAGGGTCCTGGACGCATGCTGCGCTTCGCAGGACATGTCGCCGTCGGTGTGGGCCTGGGCCTGCTGCTCGACGCCTTCTACCTTGTTCCCATGGCTACCGAACGGCGATTTGTACAGCTTGCGCTGGCAGTTGTTCCCATGGCCCGGCCCGACGCGAACTTCCTGTTCATGTCCGACAAGGACGCGTTCCACAGCCATGTGCTGCTGCAGGCTTCGTGGATCGCGGTCGGAACGCTGGTCACTGCGCTGCTCTGCGGATCTGCCCTGCTCTACCTTGAACGACGAAAGGCGCGCCGCGTACAGGCGTTTGCGTCCATGCACGCACGCGAGCGAACTGCCGGTGCGGAGCCGGCCATGCGAGCAACCGTGGTGACATTGATCAGTTACAGCGCGATTGTCGCTTTCCTGCTGACCCGGTGGAGTGTTCCGGTCTGGCATGTCGCGCCGGAGTTGGTTTTTCTCCAGTTTCCGTGGCGATTTCTGGCCATGCAGTCGGCAGTGATGATGACGCTGATCGCACTGCTGCTGAACCGAGGCCTGCGCCGCGCTCGACCCCTGCCGACGGCGTTGGTAGCTGTGTCTATCGCGCTGCTTGCGGGCTACTTTGCGGGTGGCGACTACTTCCGGGAAGCGTGCGGTGACGACGAGACCGTGGTTGCACAGCTCACCGCGTTCCTCCATGGCGACGGTACCGATCCGACGGACGAGTACACGCCCGTAACCGCAAACAACGACGAACTCCACCTGCACCTGCCGCCAGCGTGGATCGAGACGAGCGTCGAAGGCAACCCAACTGGAGCCTTTTCCTCTATTCAGCCGGACAAGCCACGCACGGAAGATATGCGCTTCATCACTCCTGCACAGCCCCGGCCGTCATTCCTGATCGTTCGTCTGCGAGCCTTTCCCGGCTGGCACGCGGTGCGAGACGGTGCGGAGACCGAGGTCCGCAAGCGTGTCGACGGCCTGATCGTGGTGCCATTACCCGCCGGCCCCAGTCACTCTGTGGAGATGGTCTACCGCACCACGCCGGATCAATGGGCAGGTATCGGCATAAGCGGAGCGACGCTGCTGGGGTGTGCGCTGTTCGCTCGGCGGAGACGCTCCGGTATCATGAGGCAGCCTGAATGAATCTCGATTATGCTGACCTCGTCAAGACCGGCGTTGCGCTGACGGACGCAGCGCTCGAACGACTGCTGCCCGGCACTGAGACGTTGCCCCATTCCATCCACCGCGCCATGCGCCACTCTGTCTTCGCGGGTGGCAAGCGGCTGCGGCCGCTGCTCGCACTTGAGTCCGCACGCATGATCGCGGGGAACCTTCCGGAGGGCGCGTCTGACGTCGGCGCAGCCCTCGAGATGCTCCACACGTATTCCCTCATCCATGACGATCTGCCCGCGCTCGACAACGATGACCTGCGGCGCGGCAAGCCAACCTGCCACGTGGTTTTCGGGGAGGCCATCGCCATACTCGCCGGCGATGCACTGCAGACACTGGCTTACGAAACCCTGGCAAAGCTGCCCGGCGATGCTGCGACGAAGATTGAGATTGTGAAGGAAATCGCCATGGCCACCGGCACCGGCGTGGGCGCGGAAGGCCTGCCGCCCGGCATGATCGGCGGCCAGGTAATGGATGTCGAGAGCGAAGGCGGGAGGCCAACCGCCGATCTCGTCGAGAGAATCCATCGCGCGAAGACGGGCGCGCTGATTACCGTTTCCATCGTCGCGGGAGGCCTGTTCGGGGGCGCCGGTTCGGACGAGGTCGAGCACTTGCGCCGATTCGGCCAGCGAGCAGGCCTCGCCTTTCAGATCGTCGACGATGTGCTCGACGAAACGCAGAGTTCCGAAGCTCTGGGCAAGACCGCGGGCAAGGACACTGCGAGTGACAAGGCGACATGGCCGGCGGTCTTCGGGATCGACGCATCATGCGAAACGGCAGCGGAACTGCTGCGGGACGCACTGGCAGAACTCGACCGCTTCAAGGAGCGTGCCGAGCCGTTGAAGGCCGTCGCCCGCGCCCTGGTGGAACGTACGCGCTGATGCTGACGGCAGCGGATATTCGTGAAGCGCTCAAGGTTTGCTTCGACCCCGAACTCCCCGTGAACATCGTGGATCTCGGCCTGGTATACGGCATCGACATCACGCGCGATGAAGACGCGCCGGGCTTTGAGCCTCGTTACGACGTGCGCGTGACGCTGACCATGCGTGCCCCCAGCGACGAGCGCGAAGCCATGCTGCTGGGACAGGTGCATAACCGGCTCGCAGGGATGTGGGAAGTGAGCCGAAGCCATGTAGACCTGGTCTGGGAACCCGCCTGGACCGCCGACCGCATGAGCCCGGACGCGCGCCGGCAGCTTGGTCTCGATCGCGATCCGAAGCAGGGGCTGGTGTCGATCAAGCTTGGCTAAGCTTCAACCGCTCTACCCGTCATCCTGAGCGAAGCGCAGCGCAGCCGAAGGATCTGCTTTTCCTTAGAATGGCGCATCTCTTCAAAGGAATGCAGATCCTTCGACTACGCGCCGGGCGCTCCGCTCAGGGTGATGATTTGGGGTGATGTCTCTCAGCGATAGACGATCGATTCGAGCCCGCTGGTTCCGGCGTTGTCGCCTGACTTGAGCGTGGTCTTATCTGCGACGGTCAGTGTGACATCGCTCAGCTTCAGATTCTTTGTGTCCGCGATACCACCGGCGGTCTGTGCCTGGATCGATACATGATCGATCACAAAGTTATCCAATGTTGCATTCGGGTACGCCGCCATGTCGATTGCCGTCTTCGCGTTTTTTGCCTCGATGTTCCAGATGTGTACGTCACGAAAATGTGCCAGTCCCCTGCTCTCCGGAACAGGTGTAGTTAGTGGGATCCAGTACGGCGGTACTGTCTTCGGATCGGTGCCGGGCGGCAGCGTTGCGTAGCTGTATGAAGGGTTCCAGTTCAGGGTGACCTTGATGGGTGTCGACACGCCGTCAAGGTGCAGATCGTGGATGCGCAGGTTCTCGCCGAAGCCGCCGCGCACGCGCGCGCTCTTGATCAGCACGCCGCTGCCCACGCCCTTGCCGGCGGTCAGGTTGTAGGCCTCGATGTTGCGAAAGCCACCGGAGGTCTCGCTGCCGAACGTGATCGCTGCCGCCCCCGTGCGAATGATGGAGTCGCGAATGACAACATCCTCCGTGGGGCGGTTCACACGCAGGCCATCCGAGTCGCGTCCTGCCTTCAGGCAAAGTGCGTCGTCGTTCACATCGATGTCGGCATGCTGCACGAGTA
>CBAAAE010000003.1:0-9631 GCA_964658845.1 uncultured Novosphingobium sp.
GAACTGCGTCTTGACGCGTTCAACGTATTCAATCATCCGCAGTTCAGCAATCCGAACGCATCGGTGTCGAATGCCGGCAACGTGGGAACGATTACAGGCACCGCGGGAACCTCAAGGACGCTGCAACTGGGCGGCAAATTTCAGTTCTAGAGGTCTCGTGATTCGCAGCGCGGGTGTCCGATTCTATCTTCGAATCGCCATCGCGACCGTCACCGATCGAGATCCCAGCCGCGCATGCGAAACCGTGAGCCTTGCGCTGCCGGTCTGCCCTGCGAGGGACTGCAGCCATACCGCGCCTACCGCCCCGGAATCAGCCAGCAGAAATGCCGTGTCTCCAACGATCCTGCCCTCGCCGTCATGCTGCACTTGAATGCTTCCGTCCGCAGCGGGTCGGGTGTTGCCGAAGCGATCGGCGACCCCAAAGGAGACTCGTGTGCTGTCGATGCCATCCGCGTCGATGGCCGGGTCGTCCACGTGCAGCCATAGCTGATCCTGCTCGTGGTCTCCCGAGAAAGAACGCGAGAGCTGGAGATGGCCGGCAAGGTAAGCGTCGATTCTCAATTGAGCGTGCTCCGCCTCCTGCCATGGCAGATCGACAAAGAAGGGTGGGTAAGCCAGCATCGGATAGCCTTCTCGATCGGCGCGAATGACAGCTTGGGTAACATCGTTCAGGAAGACGTGTAACTCATCGCAGTTAGAAAAGATGGCAGCTCTACCGTCTGTGGCGTGCAGCTTCGCGTCCCAGTAAAAGCTGGGCTCCAGTACAAGGCGCTTCGCAGGATCGATCTGCGCCATGTAGAACGAGGCGCCGAGCTTCGGGATGCGGAACGTGTCTACTACACCCGGGCATTTCACGCCTTCAAAGGCGTTCATCGGGCTTGCATAATCGAAGCCGCACCAGGCGATCACGCCGGCATTTCGCGGGTCCTGTGCGGCACGGTCATGCGCCTGTGCGTGCAGCACTGCCTGCGTGTTTTGCTCCTCTGGAACGCCGGCACGGCGGTAGCGGCGCAGGAAGTTTTTTGCGGTGCCGTAGGAGAACTGCCCGACCGCCTCGGCAAGCATGTAGGGGACACCGGGCAGGGCCAGATCGATGCCAACTGTCCCGTCCGGTGCTGCATGGTAGTCGTCGAAAGCAAAGACATCCTGTTGCCAGTGTTCCTTCCAATCCTTGCGCGACGACGGCGTCATGCTGCCGGAGGTGGCGCGCGTGGGGTCAAGCTGTTGGGCGACGTCGCGTGTTTCACGGTAGAGCGCCGGATCGTTTGCCGACTCATTCACCCGGGTCCCCCAAACGATGATGGAAGGGTGATTGCGGTCACGACGAATCATCTCGCCAACGTTCTGTACCGCGACCTCTTTCCAAGAGTCGTCGCCGAGATACTGCCAGCCGGGAATCTCCTCCCACACCATCAGGCCGACTTCATCACACGCATCCAGAAACGCGGTGGACTGCGGATAGTGGGAACAGCGGACGGCATTGCAGTTCAAGACTTGCCGCAGGTAAGTGGCATCGTGACGCATAGCGCGCGGTGACGCCGCATAGCCCACGTAGGGAAAGAGTTCATGTCGATTCAAACCGAAGAGGCGCGTCTTCCTGCCGTTGAGGTAGAAACCATCCGATTTAAATATCGCTTCACGGAAGCCAACGGCGATGGAGCGGGTGTCGAGCACCTTGCCTCTAACTTCAAGTGATAACTCAAGTCGATACAGGTGCGGTGTCTCCGGGCTCCACAGCGCGATGTCACGGAGCGACGGGATGTTAGAAGTTACTGTCTGTCTTCCTGCCGCAAGCCTCACGTCCTCGCGTGTTCGCGAGACAAGAACATCGCCTCGCATCAGGCGCGCCACGAGTGTTCCCGCGACAGGCTCCCTTGTGTCGACCTCGGCGAAGATCTGCAGCGAAGGGCGGTCTCCAAGGACGTCCTGGGGGCGCGACCAGACGTCTACCAGGGCAGCGTTGGGCACGACACGGAGCGTGACCTGCCCGTGGATGCCGCCGGGCAGGTAGTAGTCCACGGCAGCAAAGCCTCGGGGGGAACCCGATGGCGGCACGTTCGCCCAGCGAGCATCGACTTCAATCGCCAGATCGTTTGCTCCTGCATGCACCGCATCCGTGATCTCGGAGTCGAAGGGTGTGAAGCCGCCGCGATGCGAGGTCACCTCTTTCCCATTGATTTTCACAACAGCATTCGCAAGCGCTCGATCCACATGTAGAAATGTGCGATCGTGCAAAGCACTGCGGTCTACGTGGAATATTCTGCAATAGGTCCAGACCTTCTCCCATGCCGCGGGATTCCACCGATGCCATGAGAGTGCGACCGGTGTGTGAGGCAGGGTGATGTTAGTTTCCGTGACCTTGCCGTCTACTGAGACTTCCCATCCCGTGGACAGCAGAGATACAGGCGCACGCGGGCGCGGGGACAGCAGGGAGAGGTTTGCCGGCGGCAAGGCTGCGTTGGCGAAAGCGGCGACCGTTCCCGAGGTAAACGACCTGCGACTGATCTTCATATTGTCACCAACCATCAACCCACACGGGACCGTAATCGTTCGCAGCGCTCAGGATGACGGCTCCACTCGGGATGACGGCGACGGCTCCCTCTGCCATGTTAGAAGCTAAGTCGCAGCGCAAATTGCAGAACGCGCGGCGATGCTGCTCCAGTGATTTTTCCAAAACTAGCCACCCCGGAAGATACAGTCGCATTTGGGTTGTTGAGGTTTGCGCGATTTACTGCGTTGAACGCCTGCGCGTGGAACTGCAGACGGAAGCGTTCGCTCAGTTGAAAGACCTTGGCCGCCGATGCATCCAGGTTGAGTGATCCAGGTCCACGCAGGCTGTTGCGCCCACTGTTGCCAAAGGTCCCCGTCGCCGCCTGTTGATAGGCCGTTGTATTGAAATACTCGGCGACGCCACTTACACCGGAGGGCCTTGCCGGACTGCCGATGCGATCCGCATAATCCGCTCCAACACCCGACAGAGAGCGGTCGGTACCGCTCAACACGGTGAATGGATTTCCGCTGGAGGCATTCAGAATGGTGTTCACCTGCCATCCATTCACAACCCCGCCAACCCATCGGCCGACGTGAGCGCTGGGCACGTCGTAGACCAGCGCCAGGTTATAGCGAAGTTTGACATCGTAGTCCGCTAATCCGCGCGAGCTGTTCAGGTCAAAGGGATTGGCCGGTCCGGTATTGCCTTCGATCGCGCTGGAGGAGTTATCGATGATCTTCGCCCACGTCAGGTTTGTCAGTACATGCAGGCCATTGGAAACACGCCGGGTCACATTGAGCTGTAAGCCGTTGTAATCGGAGTATTCGTACGAGCTCGCAATCTCGACTGCACCCAGGCCCTGGTAGATGCGGCGCGCCTGGGTGTTGGCCAGCGTTGCTCCCGGACCATAGGCCGCCGGGTTGAGCTGTCGTGATCCCATCACGTGCTGCACGTGATTGCCAACGTAAGCCAGGGAGACGGCTAGCGACTTGGTCAGTTGCGCTTCCACGGTCAGGTTACGGTCCTGTATCGTGGCCACTTTTGCATTCGTGTCCAGCACACCGCCCGATACCGGCAAGGTGAACACGTAATTACCGAAATTGCTGAGTGGTGTCTTCGCGCGTGGGAAGGGGCTGCCCGCGGCACCCCAGATGTTATCCCAGGCGTTCGCCGGATTTGCCGTCGTGACGCCGAAATTCCGTGGCTGCGTCTGGTTGGTGCGCTGGTACAGCAGCCCCTCCGGGAAGCCATAGAACAGGCCATACGCTCCACGGATCACGAATCTGCCCTGGCCGCCCACGTTGTATGCGAAGCCGAAGCGCGGACCAAAGTCCTTCCAGTTCTTCCGGTAGATAGAGGTCTGTACGGCCCCGTCCCCGACGAAGAGCAGGCCGGTCGGAGCATTCGGCGCAACGGTCGATTTCGCACCCGCCTGGAAGCCCACCAGCGACGTGTTCAGGTCGACCGGCGGCAGCCACGGATCCCAGCGCAGACCGGCGTTGACGGTCAGGTCGCGACTCACCTTCCAGTCGTCCTGCACGTAGAGATCCGGGCGGTTCTCGCGCAGGTACATGGTGCGGCCGTTGTCCTGGTTGAACGACGACTCATAGCCCAGGTAAAAGTCGGCCACGGCGGAACCGCTGCTCTTGAAACCAGCCGGCAGCGCAGCTCCGCTCGGCGCGGCGGTGCGGGCTCCGCTGAAGGTGTTGTCGCCTGGAACGTAGGAGTAGTCATTCGCGTTGATGCGCGTTCTCTCCCATCCACCGCCGAAGTTGATGGTGTGCGAACCTTCCGTTTTGACGAAGGCGGCCTTGTACTCAAAGCTCGTCGCGGCCTGCGCCAGCGTGCCGCCGGAGAAGATGTTGACGAACCCTGCGATGTTCGCGCGGATGCCCGGGAACAGGGACAGCTGCGTCCCCAGCGGCACCCCCTGCCCCAGGTCCTGCAGAGAGTGTAGGCCCGGCGCCTGCGGTACCTGCGTGCGCGCAAAGCGGCCCGCCGCGGCCGTGAAGGTGCCGGTAAAGGTGGCGCTGAAGACCTGGGTGTCGCTCAACACCAGTGACTGGTTGCGAAACGCATTCGCTGCGAAGAACCCTGTCGGCGCAGTGAAGGATCGCTGGAAGTTGTCCTGGTTATAGAAGTAACGGCCGCTCAGATGATTGTTCGCCAGCAGCTGATGATCGATCTTGGCGAGGTACTGGGTGGAGCTGATGTTCTGGTTCGGGCTCAACGTCACGCGTCCGGTTGCGTCCGGTCCCAGACCTGCAAGGTAGGTCTTGTAGACAGCTTGTGAGAGCGGGGTGGCGCCGGTGGTGATCACGTTACCGGCAAATGGCTGACCCGTTGCCGGATTGTAGATCTGCGTGCCTGCAGACGTCAGCGCGCTGAAGTTGCCGGCCATCTGCGCGGCGGTCGGGATGACGAATGATACCGGGTTTGCCGACGAGCGCTGCTCCAGGTCTTCCGCGGCGAAGAAGAAGAAGGTCTTGTCATGGAGGATGGGACCGCCGGCGGTTCCACCAAACTGGTTCAGCTTGAATGGCGGCTTGATGGGATTACCGCTTGCATCGCGTGCAGGAAAGCGGTTGTAGGCGTTGAATACTGTATTCCGCAGATACTCATAGGCGGTGCCGTGGTAGTGGTTGGTACCGGAGCGGGTTGACAGCTGCACCAACGCGCCGGCTCCCGGGAATTCGGCGCTGTAGTTGGACGACTGAATCGTGAACTCCTGCAGCGCATCCGGGTTCGGCAGGATCGGTGCGGAGTCGAAGAAACGATTGTTGTAGATGGCGTTATCCAGCAGGTACGTGCTCTCCGTCGGGCGCAAACCATTGACGACAAGGCCGGTATTATCCTGCTGACCTGATTCCGTTCCGACGCTCGACAGGGCTGTTCCCGGCGTGAGGGTCGTTAACTGCAGGGCGTTCCTGCCATTCAACGGCAGTTCGAGAATCTGCTTCGCGTCGATCGTGGTCTGCACAGAGGAACTGGCTGTCTGCAACTCGGCCGAGCCGGTGGTGACGTCGATCGTCTGAGAGGCCTCGCCCGGCTGCAGCGTAAACGGTGTATCGATAACCTGGCCCGTGAGCAGCACGATGCCGGTGCGCTGCTGGGTGCGGAAACCATCCTTCGTGACGTTGACGGAGTAGGGGCCGATGGGCAGATCGGGAAAGACGAAGATGCCCTGCGGGTTCGACTTGATGGTCCGAGAGACGCCCGTCTCCGTGCCGGTGGCCGTGACAACCGCATCGGGCACCAGCGCCCCGGAGCTATCAAGAACAGTGCCGCGGAAAACGCCAACCGCCTGCCCAAGCAGGGGCGATGCAGGTGCAAGTGCAAGAAGCGCAACAACAGACAGAGGGATGCGGCGAGTCAACATACAGAGTCTCCAGAGGCCCCACTTTGAGGGCGGCACTCTTTCAGGGGCAGGCACAGAAGCGCGGCCGGACGTTGGTCATGAAGCTACTCTTTGAGCAGGGTCTTAGCGAAGGTGCGGCCGACAACATCGACAGTACGGCGTGGAAGCGGCGTCCATTGGCCTCGTCATGACTGCTCCCGCGGTGTGAGGCCTGGCAGGAGATGCTGCTCGATCTGGCGATACGCCGGCGCTCCTGCAAGGAACAACGCGACTGCACCAAAGGTGGGCATCACCCCAATCAGGAAGAACACCGGCGTGTACGACACGTGATCCACCAGGTACCCGGTCAGCAGTGGGAAAAGCAGCCCGCTCAGACCGGCGGAGACCCCGGTAAAACCGGTCACGCGGCCCACCTCGTTCTCTGGAAACAGGTCCGTGATGGCGCCGAACATGTTTGCTGAGAGGAAGTTATCCGCCAGCATGGCGAACCCGATCAACAGGTACGCCAACAGTAGGCTCTTAGTCAGTGGAACGAAGACACTCACGACGCACAGCACTGCGCTGGAGTACATCGTGATCCTGCGCACCGCAAGAATGCTGATGCCTCTGCGCTGGAGCACGCCGGCGCTCCAACCGCCGCCCACACCGCCCACATCTCCTAGTACAAAGGGAATCCAGGCCACATAGCCGATGCCGCTCATCGACACATGCCGTTCATGGAAGAGGTAGTTCGGTATCCAGTACCAGTAGAACTGCATGACCGGCCCGACAAAGAAGCGGCATAACATCACGGCCCACACGGCGCGGAGCCGAAAGAGATCGCGGACGCTACGTCGCGGCGCGACAACAGAGTCCACCGTTGTGATTGGCGGGTTACGATATGCCAGCCACCATAACGGTACCCACAAGAACCCGAGCGATGCGGCCACCAGGAATGCTGAGCGATAGCCATGCCGCTGCAGCAGGTACACGATGATGGGCGGCGCGATGGTTGAGCCCACCATGCTGCCGCTGTTGAAGATGCCGATCGCAAGCGTGCGGTTCTCCTTGCGAAAAAGCTGCGTGAGCACCTTGATGCCGCCGGAGTAGTTGCCGCATTCGCCGGTGCCCATCCAGAAACGGGCCAGACCAAGCTGGAGTCCGGTGCCGGTGAAGGCCTGTACGCTGGTCGCGCCGGACCACCACAGCACCGCGCCCGCTAATGCAATGCGCACGCCCACCCGGTCCATCAGCGCGCCCATCGGCAGCTCGCCGGTCATCATGCCGAACTGGAAAGCGGAGACGATGCGCCCGTACTGCTCGTTGCTAAGGTGCAGATTCTGCCGCACCACCGGCGCGAGCACTGACAGTGTCTGCCGGTCGATGAAGTTCACCACGGTGATTGCAAACAGCAGACCCAGGATCAGCCAGCGTGTGCGTTCCGTGTAGCCGTGACTTGCAGGCACGGTGCCGAGTGCCTGGCTCATCCCTTGCGAATCGGCCGAAACTCGTTACCCACGAAGTCCGTGAACTGGCGCTGGTGGACGGCTGCAGCGGGGTCGGGGTGCTGTATGGGTAACAGGGGGAAGAGTAGTTCCTTCACGCGATAGGCTTCTTCCAGGTGCGGGTAGCCCGAAAGGATGAAGCTGTCGATGCCCAGGTCGGAGTACTCCAGCATGCGTTGCGCAACCGTTTCGGCGTCGCCGACCAGCGCTGTGCCCGCGCCGCTGCGCACCAGGCCGATGCCGGACCACAGGTTCGGGCTTACTTCGAGGTTTTCAGGGCTGCCTTGCACCAGCGCAGCCATGCGGCGCTGGCCTTCTGAGTCAAACTTTGCAAGTCCCTGGCGAGCTCGCGCCACGATGTCTTTGTCGATGTAGCGGATCAGTTCGTTCGCATCGCGCCATGCGGCCTCGTTCGTCTCGCGCACAATGACATGCAACCGGATACCGAAGCGCAAGGTTCGGCCCCGCCGGGCAGCCGCCTCGCGGACGCGTGCGATCTTCTCAGCGACCAGCGCGGGCGGTTCGCCCCACGTCAGGTACACATCGACTTGCTTCGCAGCAAGTTCAATCCCCGCAGCGGAAGACCCGCCAAAGTACAACGTGGGATAAGGCTGCTGCAGGGCCGGGTAATACACCCTGGCCTTATCGACATGAAGATACTTGCCCTCAAAGCTGGACGTCTCACCCGCCATGATGCTTCGCCAGACCGAGAGGAACTCGTCGGTCACGGCATACCGCTCGTCATGCGGCAGAAAGACACCATCGGCTGCCGCTTCCTGCGGATCGCCACCGGTGACGACGTTTACCAGCAGCCGGCCACCGGAGAGCCGGTCAAACGTTGAAGCCATGCGCGCAGCGACCGTAGGAGAGGTGATGCCGGGCCGGATGGCCACCAGAAAGCGTAATCGCTTCGTCGCGGGCAGCAGGGCAGAAGCCACCACCCACGAGTCTTCGCAGGAGTTTCCCGTCGGCAGCAGGACGGAGTAGTAGCCAAGATCGTCGACCGCACGCGCAATCTGCGTCAGGTAGGCAAGATCGGTTACACGCGAACCCACCTCGCTGCCAAGGTATCGTCCATCACCCGTTGTCGGGATAAACCAGGAAATCTCCATAACGCCTTTCGTTCTAATCTGTGTCGTCGAGCCTGGTTTGAACTCCATGTTGCCAGTAGGACTTGAGCGACAGCAACACTGGCACCGAAGCCGCGATGCCTGCTTCCAGGGGCGCGTTCGGCGCAGCACCATTCGTCACAGCATCCAGGAAGTTTTTTGTGTGCGAACGCTCCAGGCTTTCGCGCGTATCCACACGGACGGCCTCTCCCTGCCTTGGCGTAAAGATGTACCCGTCCCGCGCAATTTCGAGAATGCCTTCCGTGCCTTCAAACACAACCGACGGCCTGTCATCCCGAAGCGATAATACGGAGCTTTCGAAATTAAGATTCCACTTGCGATAAGCCACCACGGCACTTACCGTGTCCGGATTGTCACGGCCGTCATTCAGCTGAAAAATGCCGCCCGTCGCATACGCTGATTGCGGCGTTGAGTCATTCAGAAACCACTGCGCCACGTCCACCCAATGCGTCAGGATATCTGCCAGCAGACCGTTGCCGTAGTCATGAAAGTAACGCCAGGAGTCATAGCGCGCGGTCTGGTACGGCACATGGGGAGCAGGTCCAAGGAAGCGTTCCCAGTCCAGACCGGCGGGTTTTGGAGCGTCCACAATCCTGCGGCGCTGCCAGCTGAAGTCATGCCACACGGCACGCACAAGGACGATCTGTCCAAGCTTGCCTGTGTCGATGTACTCCTGCTTCGCCCGCTGGTAGATCGCGCCGCTGCGCTGCTGCATGCCGCACTGTAAGACGCGCTTGTTTGACGACGCCGCTGTTACCAGCGTGTTGCGCTCACGCCAGCGGTGAAGTGTGGGTTTCTCGAGGTACACGTGCTTTTCTGCGCCAATGGCGGCCTTGGCAAGTGTGACGTGCAGATGGTCAGGCACGGAGATCAGCACCGCGTCCACGTCCTTGTTGGCGAGCAGGTCTTCATGAGCGTTATAGGAAGCCGGCACCGGGAGTTCCGGCGCCATCTGCGCCGAGAAACGCAGGCGTGTCGCCTCGTACGTATCGGCGATCGCAACCAGGCGTGTCCGCTCGTCCTGCTGAAATGCCGCGCCCACGATGCGGCCGCGCCGGCCGATGCCCACCACGCCCAGACCCACCTTGCTGTTAGCGCCGACGATCTGCGCGTACGACTTCGCGTGCATGGCAGCAGCCGTTGCTGCAGAGCTGCCGATAAACTCTCG
>CBAAAE010000003.1:9731-43887 GCA_964658845.1 uncultured Novosphingobium sp.
GCCGCATGACGCGTGACAAAATCCGGTAAGTCAAGGTCCGTGCGCGAAGCATGCCCAATGTCCATGAGGAACTGCACCTTTGCAGGATCGGTCCCCGCGTACAGGGCTTCCAGTTCCTTGCCCTTGTACTTCGCCTCCCACCAGTGATTGTGGTAGGCAACCGTCATGCCAAGCGTGGCGGCAAACTCGCCGGCGACATTCAGCGCGTCGGCCTTGCGTCCCGTTTCGTCTGCGGTCACGGTCGGCGCACCGCTTAGGATGAGCCGCTGCGCGCCGGTCTCTGCACCCTGCTGCGCAACCGTTTCGTAGAGAGCTTTCGGTGCGATGCTTGTCAGTGGATCATATTCGGGTAGAAAGATGTGGACGCCCAGGAACACCAGCCCCGTAGCTTCGAATTGCCTGCGCGCCTGGGAAAGATTCTTCGCCTGGCTGCGCAGATTGATAAATCCCGTCTCAAACCCGCTATACCCGGCTGCCTTGATCTCGGACAAAGCCTGCAGCAGGGAGTCAAAACGCGCGGGCTGAATGGGCCACGCGTTTGTCTGCGCGCCGAATCGGATGGACGAGCTCGCGTCAGTCGATGGCGCTGGAGCGATGCGACCGGCAGCGCCAGCCAGAGTGGACCTGAGTGCTGCAGTCGCAGCCAGGGATACCAGGAAGCGCCGTCGATCGGGAGTGGAACCCATGTATCTCCAAAAGGGGTACAGCAGGGGGATGCAGTGATGCGCAGCGGGATAATTACTTAAATGGAAGGAAGAAAGCTGTCGGCTTAAGCGCAACAACAGCAGCCGCTGAGGGCGGCGGGGCAACACGGGCAAATTCTTGTAGCAACCGTGACCATAGACAAACGATATGCACTCCGCCGGGGCATGTCAAGGAATGCCCTGGGCCGATGGATCCTGATAAGTCCGTTGCTCCCGGTGCTTTACCGCACGATGCATGTGACGGGGCAAGGCGCTTGCCGGCGCTTTCAGGTGTCAATGGAAGGGACGTATTTCGCCTGGGTGCGACCGCACGTAGTTCAGAATGTGATGCCGCTTCTGCGGGCCCCTCGCATCCTTTGCGGCGGACGTCCGTTCACAGGGCAAGAGATCCGGCCGGAGCTCTGCGACTCTCCCAAACAGCGACTCCCAACGCTTCTTGATGCTTGCAACTGAGAGGTGAAGGCGCGCTGCAAGATCTGCGTCCGTTCCGCCTTGAAGGGCGTCGGCGAGTAGTTCCTTGTCAGCGTCGCGGAGATCAAGAACCGGTTCCTCGAAGTGAAACAGATCCGCGGCAATGGATCCGCTCACGGCGTAAGCGTCGTCCCGCGTAAGGGTCAAGAGTGCGCGCTCACAGGGAAAACTGTGGACCAGGCGCCAGACCCCGCTGGACTGGTGGTACGCCCGCTGCTCTTCGCTTGTCGTCTCAATCAAAATTCGATTCAATGGATAACCCTTGTGTAACTCGGCAAAGGTATATGCCAGCAGCATTTGGGCCTCCCGCACCAACTCCAAGGGCATGCTGTAAAGATAAGCGCAAGCAAGAATCACGATATCCAGAGAACGATCTGTTCCGCGGGAACAGAGTTCCTTCGCCTTGAGAACAGCGGACCTGTTATTTGCCATGCTGGAAAGCAATCGGCTATTAAGGTTAGTCCGTGGCCTCTGCAACTCCTGAGTTACAAATCCCGCGTCGACGAAAACACTTGCTCCGAAAGCCACAACATGATTCTTAGGCGGGGCACATTCAAATGCCACAGCGTTGAACGAGCGGTTATGAAGGAGCTCCACCCAGAGTGCCATGGCGCACTCACTCCCAACGATCTCATCGCCGAAATGGCGAGGTTCGACACTAAGACACTCCCTGAGATTATCCCTGCACACGTTCCTGCGTTCCATCGCTACCTCCGGGACTAATGGCACGACTCAAGAATTAGCCTTTTAGGCTATTGCAACGGTTGTAGATGTCTCCTAGCCTAGGCCGAGTTCTGGTTAGGTGTTGTTCTGAACGCGAAGAAATGCGGGAGAACAAGCCGCCTTACCTGCATTCGTAAGTTGCGGCATGTTCTCTGCAGAACAGCTAGCTGATAACATCCATGGCGCTCGGACAGGTGTGCCCTTCCGGTCAGCGCGATGAACAACCATTGACTTGGCATGTGAGGTTTTCGCCCTTGCACGCCTTAACGCACAATGTTTCGAGGTGAGTATATGGCTACGAATGGGATGTCACAAGGGACAAGTTCCGCACCGCCAGTACAGCCGTTAAATCCCGGCGACTTTCAGAGTGGAGCCATAACACAACCGATAACGCCTCCGATTCAAGGTGCTACGACTTCCGGGGAGACGCCGGTAACAGGAGTTCTGAGTGACGCCGAGAAGAAAGCCCTGGGAGTCGCACTTACTATCCTGAAAGCCTTTCCGGACGGTGTTGCTTCTAATGAAGCGGACAAGCGGAAGCTCGCTCTGGCAAGTGGGTATGTCATGGGCTTCCTTGAGGGGAAAGGGCTCTCCGATCTGGGGTCAGGACTCAGCAGCCTATCGGCTGCACCTGCCGATAGTCCGTATAACCAGTTGGTATCGGGGCTGGATTCGCTGGTGAACGGCCCGGAGACACGCTTCCCTTGGAGACTGGTAGCGAAAATCGCTGTCGCTGTCGCGGGCGCATTGCTCTAGAAACGAGTACCCGCTTGGCATGACAAAGGCTCCCGCCTCGGGAAGCTCGTACGGAATTCGTTCTTGAAGGCATGTCGCCGTTTTGGAGGTGCGTATGGATGGCTGGCCCATAAGAGTGATGATCTACGGGGCGGGTGAGGCGATCAACGGCACCAATTCGTTGTCGTCGCAGATTCAGGCGCAGCTCGGACGCTTGGGGCAAATCAGTACCAACGCGTTCGTGGCAGCCACTGCACAACTGGACTCATCGAGCGTACCGACCGTGCGGTACGTGCTCGACCCGAGCGGCAGGCAACCGATGTATCAGATTGCCAACGTCGATGTAGGCGATCCCGCCGAACTGGTGAATTTCGTGACGTGGAGCGCGGGGACGGTGCCAGGGTCGCGCACGGTGCTGGTTCTGTCGGGCCATGGTGCTGCCTGGCAGGACAGCATGGTCGACCAGGTTCTGGGCAACACACCTGGCGCAACGACGCGCAGCCTGACCGCTGTGGCAGCCGTTCCTGGCGCGGTTCACCACGCTCGATCGCTTTTCGGCAGCAACGTTACTTCAGAAGGCTCGGTGACAAGGGCCGTGCTGGTCGATGGACAGGATCACGATTACCTCTCGAACGCCGAGTTGGGGTCTGCCTGCGCCCGGATCAGTTCCATGCTGAAAAGTAAAATTGACGTGCTGGTCTTCGACGCTTGCCTGATGAGCTCTTGGGAGATCTTGCAGGAGCTGAGTGGGTCAGTCAGTACGGTGGTCGGCTCCATCGACGAGTTGTCCGCCGCTGGTGTCGACATGGCCGGTCCTGTAGCCGCCCTGACCGGCAGCAAGGGTATCGGCGACGCTAACACGATCGGATTGGCAATCGTAAACAGCTTCAAGCCCCAGGCTGATTTTGATAGTTGTGTCGCAGTTAGCCTGGCCAACCCGGCCTGGGCCTCCGCTCTTGTCTCTTTCAAAGCATTTTGCACTGCTTTTCTGCCTTGGGTTCAGGCGAGCCAGGCAAACCTGAACGCGGCACAGGCCGCGCTCAGGCTGGCCGCCACTTCTGTCGTGGAATATTCCAGCGGCGGCCTCGCGGATGTCTCCTCACTGGCGCAAAGTATTTCAGGTATCGCGAATATTCCGGCAACGGTAGTGGCCAATATTCAAGATGCAGCATCATCACTCGCATCCTGCGTGCTCGGGATGTCTGCCGGGCTGGACTACAAATCGGCGCTGGGCATCTCGATCTTTTCTCCGAACTCAAATACCACTTACACGTCAAACCGTCCGGATTACATCCGTCTCCAATTTGCTACGCTGACAGGCTGGGGAGCTGTTCTGGATGCCATTTATGGCATCGACAGTGTGTACTCGCGCTTCATCCTGGCAGGTGCGCCGAAGGTGCCCGCCCCGGACCCCGTCAATGACGCTGAGTTTGTCGTATCGTTACAAGGCATGAACATCGACAGTCAGACGCAGGACCGCATCGAGGCTGCGATCCGCAGGGCAGTTGTCACCGCACTCGCACAGATCGACTCGCTGGTTGACGTGAAGATGTCCCCAATGTCTACGCTTGTGTCGGCAGCGGCGAGGAGTGTCCTTCCGCCGCAGGGACATGGCCGGGACTATCCACTTGGACTGCTGGTTGACCGGAACCTGATGATATAGAACTTCCAGAGGAGCCTTATGAGTTCTCCCGCAAACATGGTATCGGTGACCAAATCGGACGATGGTGTGGAGTTCCGCGTTCTGCTTCGGGGATTGAAGCTGGATGACAACACGCGCACACTGCTGGACGCCACGATTCACAGCGCTGTGCTGCAGGAGATTGCCTTCCTTGACCTGCCCGTAACCCCGCAGGTTACATCGCCTGCAGAAGATCCTCAGACCCGATCGATCTTTGAGGGCCTGGCATCAACCATCCGTGGCCTCGTACTTAGACAGAACTGATGCCCCGATCTATGCCGAATGACTCCAAGCCACTCCTGTGTCCTTCCTCCCGCTGTGAAGCAGGCGCACGTCTCATCGGCATCGTGCAGAGGGACGGAATGGTAAGTTTCGCACGAGAGAAGATTGAAATTGATGGGAATTTCGTGGAAATCGCAAAACGAGGGAGGAAACCGGAAGCACGCTTCCGATTTGCTGGTCCGTGTCACCGGCAAGCCTGCCTGCACTGGAATGAAAATGGGTGCGGTGTCGTAACCGCTGTGGTGGATGGTGTCGAGAAGCTCGGCCATGTTACGCCGCGCACCATTCCGGAGTGCTCCATCCGCGAGAGTTGCCGCTGGTTCGATCAGGCCGGCTTCGAAGCATGTCGTGGGTGCTCATTTGTAATTACCGAGGATGACCCTCAGGCAGGCTCGCGGCAGGTCTAATTACTAGAAGCGAAATACGGTGCACAGATTGCACCACGGAAGCGCGGAGAGATCCGTGGCGAACGCCGGACGGTCGTTGTAAATGCTATCTCCATTCAGATCGGTTCCCGTGGTGACGTCGAATCGAGTCGAGGTGTGCGCCGCAACGAACATCGATGCGGCGACCCCGTAAGGCAGCGATCGTCTGACCGGCAATCGGCTGCGTATCAAAATCGCTGATGCTGGTATGCATTCCGATGAACTACGGGCGTGCGCCTGGACTGTTCTCGGTACGATGCCAGCTTGGCCGGATGCTAAGCTTTGGGCCCGCGGTACCATCGAAACCCGAGGCGCCAAAGCCGTTACCAGGTGCGAAGCCTGCGAAACAGGACAAGAGGTTTCACCTCTTCGTCGCCGCTGAGGTGCAAAACCTGCTGAACCATGTCAATCCCGCCGCGCCGGTCGGACAGCTCCGCCGAGCGGGCGCTGACCGTTGATCGGCGCATTCACGTTGCGCGACAGGTACTGATGCACGCGGCGCTCCGTAGCGAAGCTGAGCGATATGCTGCCACTGTTAGCCAGGGAACGGCTCGCGCTGATGCTATCGCCGATAACATACGCGCGATCCCTTGCAGGGTTAGTTGGTACGCATGCAGTATTGCAAAGATGTCTTGACCATTGAATTGCGCGAAGTTACGATCGCGCAGCAGCCGGTAGCGCGCGTCGGCGCGAAAGAAGTGGTTTCCCCGATCGAGACTTAGATACTCCTGGAACTCTTAATTATCTTGCGCCTCGCGGTATAGCTGACTGTTACTGCCTCCGCCATTGAACGAGCCCTGCACAGTAAGCGTCGGCGCATTGCTGACCGGTAGCTGCGAAGTGCGTGTACGCAGATACTGGAAGCGCGTCTCAGCAATTCCGTGGGTACCGTTACGGGCTGCTCCTGCGGAACAAATCCCTCGGCACGGATCTGCAGGAGATAGCTGCCGGTGGCACGTCCAGAGTTGCGCGGCCCGCTGGATTCGTCGCGACCTGCTTTATGGTGGAACCATCGCCTCCGTCTGCCTGCAGTATGCGCATGGAGGCGCCGGGAATCCTTGCGCTGGTGGGATCGCTGACGACGACCGAAATCGATGATTCCGACACGACTATCTGCTGCGCTGACAGAGCCCGGAGGCGGACCGAAGGCGGCAAGGAACAAACGGCTCGTACAGGGCCGTGGAAAAGACATCGAACAGCAGACCGTCATAGTTACTGATAACCGTATGGCAAATTCCAGACAGCGCAACAAGGGACGGCGGAGTCGCGTGTGGGAATCACCCTGATCAAGCGAGTTACGCACAGCCGCAGGATCGTCGGTAAATCAGGTCTCCATCCAGGGCAATGTTTTCCGCTGCTGATGCGCCTCCGTCGACATCATCACGGGTGGCGATGCGGGCGAACAGTATGCGAACGGCGTGCTGGATCATCGCCTCCGTTGGCTGGCGCACAACTGTAAGTGGCGGATCGATGACCGGAGCAAGATCGAAATCATCGAAGCCCAGCATGGGAAGGCGTGTTTCGCGCGGAAGGCCGAGCTCGTCAAAGGCCTGCAGCACGGTCTTTGTAGCACGATTACTGAAGCAGAGCAGGGCATCCGGCGAGTTACTACCCTTCAGGCGTGAGAAGAGCTGGGCGCGCAGTTTGTCATGGTCTGGCGCGTCAATCAGCAGAGGAGCACCGATGCCGGCCGCAGCCAACGCGTCCTTATAACCCTCCCAGCGCTCCTGAAAACTGGAGATTTCAAGGCGACTCACAACGCATGCAATCGCGCGATAACCGTGACCCTGCAGGTGCTTCGTGGCAAGACATGCCATTGCTCGATTGCGCAGCACAACCGAATCGATGCCAGGTGCTATGACCCGGTCCAGTGTTACTACTGGAACACCGGGGATTGCGTTGCGAATCATTTCTTCCGTTGAACCTGCCACTGGAGCGAGGATTACGCCGTCGGCGCGGTAGTGCCGAATGGTCGCAAGTTGCATGGCCTGTTGGTCGAGCGCTTCCTGGTGGCTCAGCAGTATCACCGCACAGCCGTGTTCTCGTGCAAGGTCTTCGATGTACTGCACGGCCTGAGCATAAAAACTGTTGTTGACCTGGGGTATAACTACCCCGATAGTCCGCGTGCGACCGCCGCGAAGCGCGCGTGCTGTAAGGTCGGGCTGGTACTGCAGACGAGTGACGGCCTGTGTTATGCGCCTGGCGCGATCTTCGCCTACCTCAACCCCACGCAGGTGCCGTGACACGGTAGAGGCGCTTACGCCGGCGACGCGTGCGACATCTACAACCGTCGTCCGTCCCGCCTTGGCATGCTTGCTCACAGAGATATTAGTCTAACCATCAGTGACAGTGTTGTCGCGGCCATTCCGTCACTGGAACGGCTTCAGTCGAGAGCCGCCACCTTGTAGAAAAGCGAGGCCTATCGCGCGCCTCGCTTTTAGTTATTCAGACGCAGCTTTTTAGAAGACGATGCGACCACCAATCTGTACCTGCCTTGGAAGGCTGTTGGCGTAGGTGGAGGGAATGTAACCGAAGTTTGTCGCGGTTGCGCTGGATACATTTGGCGCTGCGAAGATCGCATGATTGAGCGTGTTGAAGGTCTCGAAGCGTAATTGAAGATAGCGCTTCTCGCTGAAGTTAAAGTTTTTCAGCACAGAGGCATCCAGGTTATTGAAGCCGTCCTGGCGTACCCATGAGAGTGCCTGGGGCAGCGTGCGATAGTGCAGCGTATATTGCCCGTTAATGAACTGCGAACCATCACAGGCTCCGGTGGCTGGGCAGGTTGTGTCATTGCCTGTGACGAACTTAGAAGTATCCAACGCTGGCGTTCCCGACCCCACTACGGAAGTGTTCCGTGGTGAGATGTGGATGTCGCGAAGCGGCACACCGGGCTGCAGTGCCAGGTCATTCGTAAACACCAGCGGTTGACCGGATTGGTACTGATAAATGGCATTCACGACAAAGCCGCCGAAGATCTCGTCCCAGATACGGCTGCCACCGAAGCTGAAGGCCTTATCGCGTCCGAAGGGTAGCTGGTACGTGCTGCCAACGGTGAAGTGATGCGTGTGATCGAAAGGCGAAATGCGGTGAGTGGGCGTGGTGTCCTGGTCATTCAGGAACGAATCGGCTTCTGTCAATTTCGAGAAGCTGTAGTTCGCGGTGAGCGTGAGGCCGTGTTTTGTACGCTGCTCCACATGAATGATGGCAGAGTGAAAGTAGGACTGGCCGATGGTCTGGTTCTGCACATTGACCGAAGCGTTGCCGAACTGGGGATAGGGAACCAGCAGGTTACTTAGAGCCGTGGTTGAACCGTTAAAGCTGCCGCCATTTGGCAGCAGGCCGGCGAAGGGGTTTGCGACCGTTGTACCGAGTGCGCTGCTGCGTGCCTGGTCCCGGAAGGGTGAGCGCGAAAGATACTGAAGTTTTGTTGCATTGATGTTCTGCGTGCCGATTGGCAGGTGCAGGCTATGGTTGCCGACGTACAGCGCTTCGAGCAGTGTGCTGCTGGTCAGCGAGTGCTGGAAGCCCAGGTCCCAGCGCTCTGAGTAAGGATCGTGCTGGACTGGCGCGAGAAACGAAATGCTCTGGCCAAGGAAAGTGCTGGCTCCTGCAGACGATCCGGCGGCAGTGACAAAGCCTCCCGGAAACGGATTGCTCAAGGTACTCGCCGGTGTCAGGTAGTTGTTATTCGTAGGCGTGTAACTAGTCGTCGACGTGAAGCCCTCCTGGTTGGAGATCGCGTTCGATGAAGTTACACCCGTGGATGCAAGCGCCGACGGCGTCTCCGGCTGCACAAAGATGCCGAACCCACCACGCAGTACGTCACGTTGCGTAGGGCTATAGCTGAAGCCGAAGCGAGGGCTGAAGAAGCCACTGTTCGTCGCGTATGGCGCGCCGCCATCTCCTGACGGAAACGTAAGACCGCCGAGTGTGTTGAAGCTACTGGCAGGCAATTGCCCGTTCGGCGCGGCAGAGTATTTCGCGAGAGCCGCTACAGAGGCCGAGTTCGTTGCCGTGGGATTGAAGCCGTTAACCGTACGTCCGTTCTTTTCACCAAAAGGAGTATCGATATCGAAACGCACACCTATGTTCAGCGTCAGGTGATCGCTGACACGCCAGTCATCCTGCAGGAAGGAACCGACGTAGTAGTTGCGATAGTCGCCCCGCGCGGCAACATCTAACTGACCGGCGGTGGGCAGTCCGAGCAGGAAGCTGGCCAAATCGCCGCCGAAGCTCTGGGCAGCGAACCCGGTGCCGCCTGTCACGAAGTTTGTATTGAAGGTGAACGATCCGGCGGAGTTCCCATACTGCTGCACACTCAGCTGATAACGTCGCCCGTCGAAGCCGATCTTGAGGGTATGCTGCCCCAACACTTTTACGAGGCTTACAAACGCCTGGTAACTGGTCGTAGGCTGGAATGACGAAGTGGTGTCGCCAAGGCACTGGTAACTCGTCATGCTGCCACAACTGCCGCCAGTAGCAAAGTTGACGTAGGGCAGTTGCGGGAAAATGCTGGCGGAACCAACGGAGGCCGGCAGGCCTACCGTGGCCGCGCTGTACTGCTGCGCCGGTGTGCCGTGAAACTCATTGAAGAACGTCCAGTTGACGCGCGTGTCCAGGATGGTTGTGGGCGAAAGCGTTAGCACATTATCGAGCGTGGCTCCCCAGTTCTCTCGCGAGATGGTTACGCCCGTGGCGCCATCGCCGAAGTAGTCTCGACTGCTGTTCTCGCGATCGTTGTGTCGCATGTTGAAGAACAGGTGATCACGCGAGCTCAGGTTGAAATCAAGCCGGCCAAATTCGTTATTGTAGCTATCGATTGCGGGCGCGTTGCTGATGTAATTGTTCTGTCCGTTGACGCCGACTCCAACCGTCGTGTTCGGTGCCGGGAAAAGCTTCAGATAGGCCAGTGCCACAGGATTGAAGGTTGTGCTGGCAAGCGTCAACTGGTTGTTCTGCAGCGGCGTCCGGACAATATTCGACCCTGACATGCGCGCGGTAAATGGATTGTAGATCTGGTTGGGATCAGCCTTGCCGGTGTCGTTGCAGGTGGCCAGGCCTGTCACGGCGTTTACCGTGTATGGGCCGCCCTTGTTACTGTTACAGCCGGCAAAGAGCAATTGCGAAAAGTCGCCGTTCAGCTCCGCTGGCGTAGGTACGGTGGTGGTTACGGTAGCGGGCGTTTTATCTTTCAGGCCCTCCCACGCAAAGAAGAAGAACAGCTTGTCGTGGCCGTTGTACACGTGGGGCAGAACAAGTGGTCCGCCGACCGTCAGACCGTACTGGTTGTAGTGGAAGGTGGGAGTGGGCTTGGCGCTGCGTGCGTTGAAGTAAGTATTCGCATTCAGGTTGGTCGGCTGGTAGAACTCGTATACCGTTCCGTGCAGGCCATTGGTGCCGCTGCGCGTGATCTGGTTGATGACACCGCCGATGGTATGGCCGAAGCTTGCGTCGGTATCGAACGGCCGCACGGAAACTTCCTGCACGGAATCCTGCGTGGGCGCGTATGCCAACTGCCCCAGCAACGTCAGGTCAGGCGAGCCATCCAGCAGTACTTCGCTGACCTGGTTCGGCGTGCCGCCGATCGACCACGAGTTGCCGGCAGAGTTGTCAAAGGGCCGGACCTGCTGTGGTGCGGCCGTCGTGATGACGCCCTCAGAAAGCTGCGCGAACGTGGTCGGCGTGCGGCCGTTCAAAGGCAGGCTTTCAACGGATTCCGTCGAGATCACCTGTCCCACGGATGCGTTTGCCTGGTCGACCAGCGGCGCAGCCGAAGTTACGGTCACGGTGTCGCTGTTTGCACCCACCTGCAGGGCGATGTTCACGATGGGATGTTCCTGGGACTGTAGCGCGACGTGCTGCTGCCTGGTCGACTGGAAGCCCGGCGCAACCACTGTAATTTCGTATTCACCCGGTGGCAGGAAGGGAAGCACATACGAGCCGGTCCCATCGCTGACCGTGCGATTGACGGTTCCCGTGTGGACCTCACGTACGGTCACCGCGGCGTTAGCAATGACAGCTCCGGCAGGATCGGTAACCGCACCGCTGATAGTTCCGCGGAACTCCTGGGCCATTGCGGAGGAGGCGGTAAGGATGAGGCAACTGGCAAGTGCCAGACCTCGGATATAGGAGTTTTGTTTACTGCTCACAGTTAGTGGGCCTTTCGTTTCGCGCGTAAGAGGCAGCATCCCCTTGGCAACGTTGTCATTTACCGCCGGTAAATCTACGTTTGGCTGTTTACGCTCGTCAAGCGTTGTCGTAAAAAGACATGTAAGCAGCTTTTCATGGATCAGCAGGTGGCGATCGAAAGGGACAGCCGCAACTTGGCAACGTTGCCAAGTTAAATGTTGAAAACTTGTGGAGAAGTTCGGTCAAGGAGCATCATCAACTTGGGAGACTACTTGACCGTCGGTGGGACACTGCCGCTCTGCACGGATGAAGGTGCGGCCTCGGGCAGGACCATCGTGATTCTTTGATGAACCAGGGTGGTTCGCCTGATCTCACGCAACGGCAACCGGGCAGTGTCCCGCAGATGGGAGCCCAGTTGTAACGTGCTGTAAACGGATACGAGGCGCTTAAGGATTAGTCGGCGTCTGCGGCGTGCCTGCCGCCGGCACAAGCGGCGCCAGCAGAAAAGCTTTCCCTGAGAGCGTGCCGTTGCCCAGCACGCGGTTATAACCCCTCGCCGTTGTCGAGTACAGGCCGTTGTAACCCGGGATACCCTGTTTGAAGACGTTGGTCAGGCCGAACTGCTGTGCGGCTGCGAGCGCATAGATGTAGAAATTCTCATTGCCAAGCCGACTGCCGAAGCGCTGAACAGCAAGCGCGGTGAGGCCTGCAAAGTCTGGCGCGGAGGCGCTGGTGCCGATCACTCCAACATTCTTGCCGCCAATAACCTCGATATCCGCGCTGTCGTCAGGACTGCAACTGCTGGCGCCTACCGGGCAGCCGCCCATGTGCAGCGATAAATCGGGCACCGTGCGGAAGCGCGCGTTACCTGTGTTGGTCAGCGCCTGAAAGGCCGGCTTTCGGAAGAACATGCTATCGCCGCCACCCGAACCCCATACCAGGCCGGTCGCCGACGTCCCGTAGAAAATATCGGAGGCCAATGGGTCCGCGTAGGCCTGCTCCCGCACATAGGCGGAGTTCAGGTCGGTCGCGGTGGTATGCGTCGTGACGAGGTTGGTCCCGCCCACCCCGACCACATGGGGGCTGGACGCCGGAAACTCCACTCCCGGCTGTGCTGCGCCGCAGTTGGGGCCGTAGTTGAAGCATTCAGGGGGTAGAGCTTCCAGCGCGCCATAATCGCCGGAACTCGCCACAAAGGTGATGCCCTGCATGTTGCCCTGCGCGAAAAGTTCATCCTCGACCGTAATCAGATAGGTGTAGTCGCTGCCCTCGTTGTCTGCGGCCGTGTAGTACGCCTCAGCGCTGCCAAACGACATACTGACTACGTCTGCCTTGTTGTCATTCAGAATGCGTATCAAGCCATCGATGAAGGATTCATCCGAGAGGTCTGGCAGGTTGTAAAGGATGATCTTGGCGTCGGGCGCCATGCCGCCGCTCTGCTGCAGGTCGAGGTGAGTCTCAAACGAGTTGTCCACGGTAAAGGGCAGTCCACCATCAACCTGCACGGTAGAAAAGGCGGGTGTGGCGAGCTTCTCGTGCGTGAAGTACTGGTTCATGTCAGACGGATTAAAGTCGCCTGACATGAGAATGCCGATCGTTGAGCCTTTGCCCGTGTATGTCTGGTAAGCAGGAAAGCTATACGCCTGCTTCAGGTCAGTAAACCAGTACGCGCCCGTGCTCGAGTAGCGATTGTCGGTTGTCACATGGTGCGCATGGGACCGCATGCGGATGCGGCCCGATAACCCCGTTACGATCGCACCGGCTTGCGCCATTTCGCCAGAAAGGCTGGGCGCGGCTGTTGTCATGATCGTGTTCTTCGCATCGGAGAACCGGCCCTTGTGCAAGGGCGTTCCAAGCGCGCGACTAACCGCGGCTGCTGTACCGCTCACACGCAACAGGCGCGGACCCGCATCGGCAACAGACAAACCCAATCCTGTGAGTTGATTGCGCACCGCATCGACCTGCGCCGCCGACGGCGCATAACGCGCACGAAACTCTTCCGGCGTCAGCCAATGATGGTACAGCGGCGAAGCGGAATTGTGGAGTGCGGCAAGGTCCGCATCCAACTCCCCGCGGTGTTGCAAAGGCAGGTAGAGCGAGAAACTGACGTTCTGATCCGCATCTGCAGCGCCGCGATCCGCTGCCTTCTGCACACGCTGGGCATGTGCTGTCAGAATCATCGGGACCACGAGAACGGCGGCCGCTACCGGCCGGAAGATAGAGCGACGCATGCGCAGACCTCAAAGGAGAAAACGGATCAAGCAGCTATAGCTGGTATGCACAGCATAGAAAACGGTATCGTGAGGATGTCACGGCGCTATCTACGAGCGCAATGCTCAACTGTCGTAAGACCTTGCACCCGAACGAGGATTGCGGAACGTCAATGTTCTATAACTCTTCTAAGTCACCGCCCTCGGTGAACGGCCCTTCACCATTGCGCAAAGGGGCCGGTCCTGTTGTAAGAAGGGACGAGTTAGAACTGGTATTTGAGTGCGAACTGAATTAGCCGGGGTGCTACCGACGACGCATTGATGAGTCCGTAACTTGCCGTGCCGACGCCCGTACCGGGGTTGGCATACTGCGGATGATTCCACACATTGAAGAACTCCGTTCGAAAGTCCAGCGTGGCATCCTCGCGCAGCCCACCCACCTTGGTTGTTTTGACCAGAGTCATATCCCAATTCTGATTGCCCGGGCCGCGCACCGCGCCGATCGCACTGTTGCCATACAGCGTCGGCACAGACGTCGGCGTGATCGCCGCCCCGGGCGTAACAGTTGTGCTGTTTGGTGCGTACGGGGCGGCCGTGAAAACGGTGCTGCCTGAGTTGAGGTAGGTGTTGTTACGAACGCGATCAAGCATCGACACCCCACCGCCATTCTTGATGTCTTTGTTCGTGAAGCCGGATGCGAACTGGGCCCGGCTCGCTGTGCCGAACGCTGTGCCGTTGCGTGTATCGGTAAAGGTAAGTGGCTTGCCCGATTGGAACGTTGAGACGCCTGAGACCTTCCATCCGCCAGTCGCCGTCCGTACGAAGCCGCTGGCGTTGTTCCACGCGGGAAACTGGTAGGTGTACACCACCACCAGGCGATTGGTGCGATCGAACCCCGCGGGTCCCCAACGCTGGTAGCGATCGTTCGGATCATTGCTGTTACCGCTGCCGCCGGCAAACACACCGTTCGTGCCGTCGCCGCCTGTAACAGTGGTCAGTCCCTTGCTCCACGTGTAAGCCGCCTGGAGATACAGTCCGTGCGACATCTGTTTGCGCAGCACCGTTTGCAGGCTGTTGTAGTTCGAAAAGCCATAAGTCTCGATCCGCGAGACACCGCCTGGCGTAAACCCCTGGTAAGGAACGCGCGCCTGGATGTTAGCGGTAGCCAGCGTATTTGTGGTTACACCGTTGATCGGATTCGTGGGGCTTGCGAGATACGCCCGGTTCAGTGAGCGAGATTCCGCGAGACGCGTGCCCCGCGTGCCGACATAGCCTACTTCCAGCACCATCTTCGCGGGTAGTTGCTGTTGGACTTCCAGGTTGTACTGCTGGACCAGCGGCGAATCGATGTTATCCGCCACACCCGTCACCGTCAACGTGTACGCGGTGGATCGAGGCCGCCATACCCCCGGGGTCAGCGGCGTTGTGAAGGGGGTCTGGAATGTTGCGGCGGCATTTGCCGTTCCGCTCAGACTGGCAGAACTTACAAACGGCTGACCACCCAGCGTCTGCAAAACAGAATTGCCATTGGGCAGGGTATAGAAGAGGCCATAGCCGCCTCGCACTGCGGTGTCTGGCACCGGCTGATAGGCAAAGCCGACACGCGGCCCAAAGTTATGAAGGGGTATGTCGTTGTTTGAGAGGCTGGTGCTGCCCAGGCGCGTAACGCCCGCCGGCAAAGTTAGCCGATAGTTGTTCGGAACAACAAACCCCGCGAACGAACCTCCTGCCGGCAAGGGTTGGAATGGCGTAACCAGTGACGGATAAAAGCTGCTGAGCTGCCCATGGTTGGCACTGACGCCGCTGTTCAGCTCCCAACGGATGCCCGTGTTGACCGTCAGCCTGCCGTTCAGCTTGATGTCGTCCTGTAGGAACATCGCCATGGTTGTGCCGCGATAGCCCTTGTAATACGAACCTTGCTGGCTGCCGCTCGAACTGAGATTGCTGAAGTTGCTGCCGTTCTGTGCGGCACTTTCTCCGAGCAGAAAATCCTGAAACGTCAGGAAGCCAACGCTGCCGCGCTTGTTATTTGGATCGTCGAAGTTGAATTGATTCTTTTCGCCGATGAAGCCCGCACGAAAGCTTTGACGGCCGCGGTTGAACGAAATCTGATCGCTGATCTCAAATGTGTTGACCGCCGAAAACGAGACATCGTTGTTGACTCCGCCCAGGCTGAAGTAACCTGTGGTGGAGATGATGGGCGTCAACGGGTAAGTCGGATCGCTGGGCGCCGTCATGCCAATCTGATCGAATGTCAGATTGGCCTGTGTCTGCAGGCGACCCACACTGCGGATGTAACCTATCAGACCCTCATTCAGAAAACGGGAACTCAATGCAGAGGTCAGCTTCAGCACTGCTACCTGACTGTTGAAGTTTGGTGTAACACCGTTGCCTGGGGTATTCGAGGTGCTGCTGAAAGGCTGATCCTGTGGCTGGCGCGAGTAGAAGTAGCGCTGCGACAAAGTGTGTTTCGCGCTGAACAGGTAATCCGTGTTGACCAGGAACTGATCTTCGCTGTAGCGCGATGGAATGCTGAACGTCGATAGACCCACGGTGTTACCGCTGACGGTGGCAATGCGTTGCGGTGTGGGGATGAGGTAGGTGCCGTTGGCAATCTTCTGTCGCAGCAGGTTCAACGCGACCGGGTTGATGTTACTGCCGTTGCAGGCGACGCTCACGCCACCGTTGAACGGCTTGGCGGAAGCGCAACCTGCTGCGCCGATCGCTGCGGCGCTGCGGTCATCGGTCAACGGAAAGAGCGTGTTGCTGGCCAGCGAACTGGAAGAAAGCCCGTTGATCTGACGCGTGCCCTGGTACGAGCCGAAGTAGAACACCTTGTCTTTGACGATGTGACCGCCCAGCGTGCCACCAAACTGGTTCTGCTTCATCACGGCCCGCTTCTGGCCGCCAATCTTCAGAAAGGTATCGTTCGCGTTCAGCACGTCATTGCGGAAGAACTCCCACACGGAACCATGGATCGCATTCGATCCCGTCTTCGTCACCACGTCGACGTTCGCGCCCGCATCCCGGCCGAAGCCAGCGTCATAGTTCGTCGTCTGGATCTTGAACTCCTGCAACGTGTCCGGGTTGGGAATGGCGATGCCCGCTTGCTGCACAAAGTCACCGGCGCGCCCGGATCCGTAGTTATTGATGTCTGCGCCATCCATATGGAAGTTATTACTAATGCTGCTGGCGCCATTGACATAGACATCCTGCGTCCCTTTGCCCAACGACGCAGCATTATTCACGTCGCCTGCAACACCCGCCGACATGGTCAGGACCTGCGTGAAGTTGCGGTTGGTCAGGGGCACTTCGCGGATGGTCTCGCCCTGCACCACCGTGCCCAGCGTGGCATTTTCCACCTGCAACTGCGGTGTGCCTGCGGTGACCTCCACCGTCTCGTTCTCACTGCCCACGGTCAGCTTTGCGTCCGCGCGCGCTGTCTCTGTTACCGTCACCGTAACCGGCGGCGCCTCTGTTGTTTTGAACCCGGGCGCGGTGATGCTAAGGGTGTACTGCTCCGGCGGCAGCAGCCCGATGGTGAACTGGCCGGCGTTGTCGCTCTTCGTGCGGTGTGTCTGGGCCGTGGCTTTGGAGGTTGCCGTTACCTCTGCGCCTGCAACGACCGCTCCCTGGGAGTCCGTTACGATGCCGCGGATGGCGCCCGTGGTCGAGGTCTGGCCGAAGGCAAGCAAAGGCGCTGCGAGCGGCAATGCAGCAAGCGACGAGCCAAGCACTGTGCGGCTGAGGAGAGAAATGTGCCTCTTCATGGGGACGAGAAACCTCTTGTCTGGGTTACTAGCACTATGAACGTTTTCCGGACGGAATGACATCCGTATTTCTACGCAGAAGCCATGCTTAAGCGCCCAATTATTAAGTAGGTGAACGAATCGTGCGGCATGCAAAAGCGGCTTGCGTCTTCCATCGCAAGCCGCTCAGTTTGTCTCTAATGATCGCGCTTCCGGAGCTAAGGCGTGTTCTGCTTCGTCAGCATGGCGAGCGCGCTTTTCGGAACCTTGGAGACGACGTTGAACTCCGGATCCACCAGTTCTGTCACTTCATACTTCATGACCGCGCCCAGAAACAGCGCAACCTCGCTGTCGCTCAGGCCATAGTCATGCTTGATCCAGGTCGCGAGCTGTGCGGTGGAAACCTTCAGCGCTTCCTGCAGTGAGCCTGCGACGCCGAACGAGATGATGTAATCGTCGTCTTCTTCGCGCACCTGGGCCGTCTGGTACCCGCGGATAACATCGACTGAAAACGTGACGGACATGGACGTTTCCAGGCCTGTCTGCGTCACTTCGCCGTCGGCCATGGCTGCGTGGCCGTCGCCGAACCCGAACAGTGCTCCGGGATGAAAGACAGGGAAATACATCGTCGTGCCAGATACGGAACCGTTGTAATCAAGGTTGCCGCCATACGGTCCAAGATGCGGCCCGGTGAACGCTTCCATTCCCTGCGGTGCAACGGAAATGCAGCCTAGCATCGGCTTCATCTTCAACTTGAAATTCTTCAGCGCAGGCGTTGGCTCGCTCAGCACGGCAGTGCCGGCCGCATTATCTAACTGATACTCGCCATTGAAGCGTGGGTCATACTTAGCTGCAAGGTTATAAGCGGGAGTTACACCAAACTGCTGAATTCGACTGCCCTGTCGCGCAGTCTTGCGGTTAGGTTCGATCTTGATGAGGTGGACCACGAGTGTGTCGCCGGGTAGGGCGCCTTCGATGTAGAACGGTCCTGTGTTACTGTTGCCGCCCAGCGCGACGCGCTTCAGATCCTTGTCGGTCCCCGCCGAATCGGGCGACCAGGTATGCACCACGTCACCAGGGAAGATATGCAGCACCGGCTTATTACCGCCGTAGTAATAGGCTTCGAACGTTGTGGGCTCGAAATTCAGATCGCGTGGCTTGGCAGGTGCAGCGGCTTCACGGGTCAGGGTCCAGGTGACGGGCTGTGGCATGGGCGCCCGCCCATTGGCAGCAACGGGCGGACGGCGGCCAAGGCCAGCCATGGTGCCTGAGCCTTCCACCTTGTCGCCCGTTATTTTGCCGGTGATCGATCCAGCGTCGTGGCCTTCCGCATCGCTGAGGGTCAACGCCACAGCGCCGCCCTTTACCGTTCCTTTGAGTGTGTCATTCGCCCACATACCGGTTACTGCGTCGCCGCTGCTATTCAGCGTGACGTGAACATACAGCGGCTCCAGCAGCACAGGGCTGGTAATCTCCGCGACCCACTTACCTTCCGGTCCTGCGGCACTGGCGACAGCAGGAGACATGGCGGCAACGAAGACAAGACTGCTCATGAGGTAGCGACGCATCGTGTTAGACCTTTCGCGGGTGCTTAGTACTCGCCGTAGCGGCCACGTACAGACTCCAGCAGCTTGTTGGAGTCCCATGCAACGCCGCCCTTCAGCACAATTTCTACATTTTCGATGTCAGTGATCCTCGTGGAAGGATCACCCTTGACGATCATCAGGTCGGCATCCTTACCAGCCTGAACCGAGCCGGTGTGATCTGCTTTACCGAGGTATGTTGCACCGTTCAGCGTGGCGATCTTGACTGCCTCTGCCGGTGTAAATCCGTCGTCTGTGACCAGTAGTTCTACTTCGTGCTGATCGCCGAATCCCGGCAGAGTCGCACCGTTGCCGGTCGGGTCGAGGCCGGCCATCAGAAACCCGCCTGCCTCTACAAACTTCTTCTCAAGCGCAGTGGCATTGCGGTAGTTCTGTGCCGACTGTTGCAGCGCCGGTGTTTCAGCCGCTGTGTTACGACGGTTTCGTCCATACAGATATGCTTCGCGCGCCTCCGGCAACATCGTCGCCAGCGCCTTCGCCCGAAGGGCAGGCTTGCCTGCGAGGTTCGCTTCAAAGACAGGCAGAGTGCTCGTGATCGCGATGTGCTTCGCGACCAGCAGCTTGATCAATGCGGCTGCCTCGGCGCTGTCCGGAGTCATCTTCGACAGCGTAGCGGCACCTGTCTCACGCGAACACTCATCCGGCTTCTTCTCCGGGTCAAGCTGTGTGTTCACGAAGAACCCATGTTCCAGGTTGTCGATGCCGAGTTCCGCCGCCTCGGGATAGGTCACGGAACACAGGTGCCCAGTTACTTTCAGGTGCCGAGCATGTGCGGTCTGAATGGCCGCACCCAGTTCCGCGCGGGTGATGTGCATGTACGCCTTGAAGTTTGTCGCACCGGCGTCGGCCCAAAGGTTCACAAAGTTCTTCGCATCCTCCGGACCGCTCAGCACATGCATCTGCATGAAAATGTTACTGACACCCTGCAGGTAAGGCGCCGTGGGTTCCACGTGTGGGCCGATGAGGGTGCCGCTGTCGATCAGGCTGCGCAGATTGATGTCAGCGTATGGCTCCACCGATCCCGCAGTGCGGATGGTTGTAACACCGTTCGCGAGGTACATGCGCGGCGCTGAGAAGGTCATCTGCGGCAGCAGTGTCGGCCCTTCCGATCCATTGGCATCGGTGTTCGGACGCTGGAGATAGTAGATGTGATCGTGCATTCCAACCAGGCCGGGCAGCACGGTGTAGCCAGCCAGATCAAAAATCTCAGCGTTTGACGGTGGCGTGGCATCTGACCCTACACGGGTGATCTTGCCGTTCTCGATCACGATGCTCTGGTCCTGCAGAACAGGCCCACCGGTACCGTCCAGCACACGAACGTGACGCAGCACCTTCACAGGCAGGTCGCGGCCGTAGTGATAGCGCGCATTGGCTGCGGCAGCCGCCGGCGGGCGTTGCGCCTGGACCATCACGGGCATGGCAGCGCATGCGAGCAACGTCATTGTGGAAATCATCTTCACGGCGGAAGGCTCCATGGGTCGCGATGCGGACGGCGCATCACTCCCTGGTGATTCTGATTTAAGCGAATGAACCTTGAGTGTAAGGCTGTGGGCGGGACTCGGGGGCCTGAATGATCGCGTAAGTAGAAATACGTAGTCCTCGTTGTATGTTTCGGAGCGCATCAACATCGATAATCCTGCATAATCGCAAGATTACTCACAATCTGTCTTGCTCTTCCGAAAGGGATTTCATGCTTCGTGCACTCCTTGCTTCCGGCTTGATGATTGGCTGCACCATTGTGACAGGTGCACAACAGCAGCACACCTTACTGGCAAAGCCCGACACGGTGGCGTGGGGGTACTACTCCGGTATGGCGAAGCCCGCCCTGACCGTCAAGTCTGGCGACACCGTGACCATGCAGACACTGTCCACCTGCGGTCCACGTGACCGCATGATTAAAGGCGGCGTCAAGCCGGAGGAGATCCCTCCGTACACGGACGCCATTTACAACGAGGTGAAGGACAAGGGCCCGGGAGGACACATCCTGACGGGTCCAGTTGCGATTGAAGAGGCGGAACCGGGCGACGTGCTGGAAGTCCAGATCCTTAAAGTCGATATCGATGCGGACTTTGCCTGTAACGGTTTTGGCCTGCACCGCGGCTTTCTGCCGATGGAGTTTCCTTACGGCCGCAGCCGTATCATTCCACTGGATCGCGCAAAGATGATCGGTCACTTTGCACCGGGTATCGACATCCCGCTGCGACCATTTTTCGGCAGCATGGGCGTCGCGCCTGCTGGTGGCAAAATCGATTCGGCGCCTCCTTTCGCGCACGCCGGCAACATGGATAACAAGGAGCTGGTCGCCGGTACAACTCTGTACATTCCGGTGGCGGCAAAAGGCGCCTTGTTTGAGGCCGGCGACGGACATGCCGGCCAGGGGAATGGCGAGGTTGACATCACTGCGATGGAAACCTATCTAACCGGTACCTTCAAGTTCATTGTGCATAAGAAGCAGGCGCTGCTGTGGCCTCGCGCAGAGACGCCTGATTACTACATCTCCATGGGGTTCAGCCCTGATCTGAAAGAGGCGACAGAACACGCACTGCGCGACATGATTGATTTTCTAGTCGAGACGAAGCACATGACTCGCGATGACGCCTACATGCTCTCAAGCGTGGCGGTGGATCTCGATATCACGCAACTGGTCGACGGCAACGTGGGCGTGCACGCCATGTGCCCGAAGAAGATCTTCACCGCGAAGTAGAACAGTCCGAAGCAGACGGCGTGACGCGGCGCGCGTCACGCCGTTGCACGTTCTTTTCACACGCGATAAACTTCTGATTCACCAAGAGTTCATTCAGGCTGTCTCACTACGACTACCACCACACGTGGAGGCGATATGCAGGCTACGTACACAGGTGCCGCTGGCGCCGCTTTGCATCTGGATGATCATGCGTCGACCACCTACCTTCACGCTTTGATCCAGCACAATCCCATCGCCATCATCGTGCTGGATAGCCGGCACAAGTTCCAGATGTGCAATCCCGCTTTTGAAAAGCTCTTCCGGTTCGAGACCGCGGAGCTGGAAACGTGGGGCCTGGATACCCTGATTGCGGGGCCCGATTTCATGGGGGAAGCCGCGGAACTGACCCATCGCGTGCTGGCTGGCGAACGAGTCCATACCGTCACCAAGCGCCGCCGCAAAGACGGCCTGATTATCGACGTTGAGCTCCATGGCGTACCGCTCGTCGTTGACGGCCGTGTGACGGGCGTTTACGGCCTTTACCAGGACGTTACTGAACGGATGGAGGTAACTGCCGCCATGAAGCAGATGGCCACGCGGCTGCATACAATCCGTGACGAGGAGCGTAGACGATTTGCAAGGGACCTGCACGATTCGTTGTCACAGGACCTGACCCTGCTGAGCTGGAATCTTCGCCGGCTTTCACAGGCGGTACCGGCGGAAAGTACGATGCAGCCGCTGCTGGCGGAGACCAGTGAACTTGCGGATTTCTGCATCAGTCAAATACGTTCCGCATCATTCCTCATGCATCCGCCTCAACTCGGCGAGGCCGATCTGCATACCGCAATTCTCTGGCTTGCAGAAGGCTTCCAACGGCGCAGCGGCATCGACGTCACGTTGCGCCTGGAGCCACTGCCACAGCGGCTTTCGCTTGAGTTGGAGGTAGCCCTCTATCGGTTGGTGCAGGAAGGACTCGCGAATGTCTTGCGCCACGCGCGGGACTCATCCGTGACCCTGACCCTGCTGGTCGAAGAAGATGGTCTGGAGCTGATCTTGGCGAACGATGTTGCGCTTATGCAGCCTGCCGGATCCGGCGTGCCCGCACTCAATGGCGTCGGTCTTAGCAGCATGCACGAGCGACTGCAGGAGTTTGGGGGCAAGCTGCGCATCACCTCGACAGGCACAGGGGTGCAGCTCAGCGCACACGTACCGCTTGGGAGGGAAGTCACATGCGCCTTGTAATTGCAGATGACCACGACCTGATGCGGCGCGGCATCCGGGACCTGGTGTCGAGCTACGCAGACTGGGAGATCGTAGGCGAAGCGTCCCAGGGACACGACGCAGTACTCCGGATCAACGAGTTACAGCCGGATGTCGCGATTGTGGACTTCAGCATGCCGGGGATGAATGGCTCTGAGGTAGCGCGCGCCGTTGCTGTAACAGCGCCCGCGACCCGCATCATCGTCTTCACCATGCACGATTCGGATTCAACGCTGCGGCAGATTGTGGAGTGCGGAGCGTATGGCTACGTATTGAAGAGTGAAGCGGACATCTATCTCCATCAGGCACTGCGAAGCGTCGTGGCCGGTCGACGCTATTATCATCCATGCGCCGTAGAGATGATGCGCGTACGTTACCTGCAGCGGCCCACCACAACGGCCAGCGCCGATACACTCACACAGCGGGAGCGGGAGATCGTAGCTCTCCTGGCGATGGGTTTGAGCAGCAAAGAAGCGGCAGCAAGGCTGGACATCAGCACTCGTACCGTAGAGACGCATCGCCTGAACATCTACCGCAAGCTGCGCCTGGGTACCATCGCCGATCTGGTGCGCTACGCCATTCGCGAGAACGTCGTTCCGGCGGCCTAGTTATTTCAATACGCCTAAATGCCATTAGTTATCGGCCGGCATTTCTACATGGTCGATCACGATGACCCAGACCGGCTCCTTTGAGCGAACGAGCTTGATGCCCAGCTGTTCTTCGACCGCTGTGAAGATAGAAGGTGCATCACTCGTCGCGTCGGGCTTGGACATGTCCGCCTGTGGGGTGAAGGTCATTGCAAAGTCGTACCGGTCGGGTAGATCCGTCCGATTCACCACTGGCCGCCCGACCTCTCGTGCCAGCAGAAAAGTGATGAAGTCGACTGGCACGTTCTCTCCCGTGAGCTTGCCGTTGCTGAAGTTCATGCTGCCGTGCTCTGGGTCCTTTGACTTTGACGGTGTCATCTTGATGCCTGCTTTGGATACCGTCATGGTAAAGACCGGCATCGTGCGCTGCTCATAGTGCATTTGCAGGTGGAAGTACTCCACGACTAACTGCTGCAGCATTGCAGTCTCGGTAGTCGGCTTTCGCTCCACCATGGACTTCACCTCGACGGCCATCGTCTCGGCTTTGCGAATGGCTTTCAGCCGATTGACGTCGCTCTCATCCACCTTGGCCTGGATGTCAAAGCGCTGGGTCTGACCCCAGCTCGGCAGACCGGCGATCTGATCTTCGAGTAACTCGCCGAAGGTAAACCCAAACCCTTCCGAGAGCAGCTGCCGCAAGTTGATGGCACGCGCACTGAGGCCACTTGGCGTGGTGTTCATGTCGTAGCCCTGTGCGTCTGGTTTCGATTTGTGGATCGACACCAACTCGTAGGACAGCGGTGTTGTGCCCTCCACGCGCGGCGGCGTGGCGCTCGTTTGTGTAGAACCGGTAAGCGACACACACAGCAACAGGACCCCGCGAACCATCATGCTTATCTTCTTCCTGGTACAAGAACTCTGGAGTTCATCTAAGTCAAACTCGGACTTGAGCACTATCTCTTCAAGACCTGTAGGACGATTGAGGAAGCGGCCGCAGGCTCATGAAAAATCCGTTGCCTCGCTTTGACGAAATCAGATGGTTTCGCATCCGAGATTCGCACGAACGATTGCGCGTTTAGATCGGCAAGCGGAAACCACGAACTCTGCACTTGAACGACGATGCGGTGACCGCGCCGGAAGGCGTGATTGACGTCAGGCATGGAGTAGCTTATAGCAGTCACCTGATCGGGTTGCAACGCTGCCGGGCTGGAGAAAGAATTCCTGAAACGCGCTCGCATCGGCTCGCCGCGAACAAGTTGCTGATACCCCGGCGTCGTTGTCGAAGTGGCGTCTTCATCGATGAGCTTCACGACGTAGTCGGCATCGGTGCCGCTACTGGCGACCTGAAGATGCACGGTGATCGGCCCGGCCACCGTAACATCCTGGTCGAGGGCATCGGTCCTGTAGGTCAGGACGTCAGGACGGGCCGCGGCGAACCTTTGATCGGCGTACATGTATCGCCCTTCGAGATCGGTGGACGGCTGCTCGACATAGGAAACTGGATTCGCGGGATCGCTGATGTACTCGTCGTATGGATTCTCCTGCCCTGTCGGCGGCTCGAAACTGAGGGCGCCCTTTGCGTGAAGGTACAGGCTGCGGGGGCGCGCGCCAGGTGGCGGCCACGAAGGATAGCTGCGCCACTGGTTCGTGCCTGTTTCAAACGCAAGCGCGCCGGGTGTATCGGGGGCCGCAGCGCCTTTAAGATAGTGTTCGAAAAAGGGGAAGAGGATGTGGCTCCGAAAGTAAGTCCCCGTGTCAGAACCGAAATCAAGCGGTCCCAGTTTTCGTCCCGGTGAGCGCAGCCAGTCTCCATGACCCCACGGTCCCATCACCAGCATGTTTGTGGAGCCGGGATTCGCATCGGCTAGCGCGTGGTAGGTACGGAAGGTGCCCGCGAGGTCTTCGGCATCGAACCATCCACCGACATGCAGCATGGGACAGTGAACGTTGTGGAGGTGTTGCGACAGGTCGCGTGCCTTCCAGTAGTCGTCGAAGGTGTCATGCCGGATATTCTCGTCGAGCAATGCATTGCCAGCCAGCGCCGCGATCGCCCGCGCGCCCGGTCCGTGCTTGAGAAAAAAGTCATAACCGTTCGAAGTTCCGTAGTTGAAGTAACTACCGATCTTGGATGAAGGGAACTCAGGTCCGTTTGCGCGCGGCTTGAAGAAATTTGCGTACACCTGGAACTGCTCGGCGAGCATGAACACGCCGTTGTGGTAGGCATCGTCCCCTAGAAAAAGGTTGGTCATCGGTGCCTGGATGGAGGCAGCCTTAATGGCAGGGTGCGAGTCGATGATAGAAGCCGATGTGTAGAAGCCCGGATACGACATGCCCCAGATTCCGACCTTGCCGTTGTTTAAGGGCACGTTCTTCAAGAGCCACTCAACCGTGTCATACATATCTGTGCTTTCATCCGTTTCGTCTGCCGCCGGTTGATCGACATGTGGTCGCATGTCGACGAACTCACCCCCGGACTGGAAGCGCCCACGCACATCCTGGAACACGAAAATATAGCCTGCGTTGTCGAAGTCCGGCGAGGCACCAAGCTGCGAGCGATAGGCCGCATCTCCGTAGGGCGCCACACCGAAGGGGGTGCGCTGGATCAGCAAGGGATAAGCCTTTGTCCTATCGATGGGCACATACACCTGCGTGAAGAGCGTAACGCCGTCGCGCACCGGAACCCGATACTCATACTTGATGTAAAGCTTCTTCGTGCGGCGTGTGTTATCCAGTCGGACATACAACAGCCACGCCGCACCTGCGGCGAGTACCACGGCCACAACAAGTCGTCTGGTTCGCATCGGCACTCCTGGCGCAGATTGTCTATCACCACCGGTTCAAACCCGGAAAGACGACGGTTCGTAAAACACGGGCCAGCGCAGACCCGAGCGCATCCGGCGTGCCAGGACACAGGAAGCAGGAAGCAGAATGAAGCTAACATAGGTCCGCTTCGCTCTTCTCGGTAGAGCGGCGCGCCGGAACCCTCCCGCTCTGAGGCAAGTAGCGGATGAGATGGTCCGGGTCGGCCTGTCCGGACGCCCGCACAGGCCGTGATCGATGGCTGGATGGGGAAAGTTTTAACGTCTGTCTAATGCGAAGTGCGCGCCGATCCCGCAGAATTCTAGTGGTACCTGAAGAAATCCAATGGGAAAAGATGGGTTCGCGCTAGCCTTGGGAAATATTTACAGCTCGGTGAGCTACTCCAGCGGCATCCGGCAAGAGTGCACGGATGTACTTGTAGACGGCATGGCGGGCGGCCCTCCTACGCTCAACGGCAACGCCGGCGTGGGAGTCTTTCTGCCAGTCGACGTGACAATCAAACTCGCCGCGTCACCTTCCATGCGGCGCAAGCGTGCTGTTCTACTAACAAGCTTAGAAGCTGCAGAGTTCTAGTTTGTGGAGCTTCACGCTCGACAAACCGTGCCCTGGCTGCTGATGTATATACGTTTCAGAGGATTCCCCCAAGTGCGCTCAATGTTTGCGTTCTCCTGCAGGGCTGCGAAGGTGGCTGCTTTGTCGATGCTCGTCGGTTCCATCCTGACCTTTGGTCAGACTCCGCGCTCGCCCTCCGGAAACCCGGACTTTAATGTGGCTCCTCCGAAAGAGGAAGCCGTCCCCACCGGAAAGAAGGGTGAAGTAACGCGAAGTGAGCGGTCGCAGGTAGGCAGCCCCGATCGGACCGTGGGACCGCAGAGAGATGGGTCGATCGTGGTTTCGGACAACCAGACCCTCACCCCGGCCGGGAAGCTAATCGAACTGGGTTCCCCCGTGCGAGCGAAAGCGATCGCGCTCAACCCCAATAAGGCGATGCACAGCGCCGCGGTGTTGTTGATGGGATCGCCGGAGCCGATCATCGTCTTTGACACCCTGACCGGACAGGTCCTGCAGCGTTTTCTGCCTAGAGGTGAAACTACTGCATCGGTTAAAGATCGGAGCGCTGGTTCGTTCGCCGGTATTACCTATTCTGCTGACGGATCGGAATTGCTGTTCAGTCAGGACAACAACTATGTCTCAATTGCAAGAGTGGAGAAGAAGACTGGCCTTCTGAGCGATGAGCAGAGAGTCAGTCTCCCCCCGCCTCCGCAGGACGGACGTCAATACCACAATGCAAAATCGATTAATCCTGGTGGCATCGCTTTCTCCGTCGACGGCAAGCGAGCTTACGTAGCACTGAATGCGGCGAATACGCTGGGAGTGATTGATCTGACGGCATCCCCAGCTAAGCTCGTCGCGCAAATTCCGGTTGGCAATGTCCCGAACAGCGTCATTGTCCGCGGCCATTACGCCTATGTCAGTAATGAAGGTGGACGGCCGGCGACCTCAGAAGACTTCACGAATGACTCCGATGGCACCCCGATTGTGGTGGATACGACCGACGCCTTTACGCTCACCGGAACCGTCTCTGTCGTTGACCTGAACGCAGGCAAGCAGATCAAAACGATTTCTGTCGGACTACACCCGGCAGGTATGACCATCGCGGGCTCCCGGCTCTACGTAGCGAACGCCTATGGCGACAGCCTGTCCATCATCGATCTGCAGACCAATGAAGTCGTCCGGACCATCGACCTTAGCGTTCCGATAGCGGGGGGCGTCTTTGGTTCTGGACCGAATGGCGTTGCCGTTACGGAGGACGGCAGGGCGTACGTCACGCTGGGCCAGGCGAACGCCGTCGCTGTCGTCAACCTCCAGGGACGTGATGCGCACCCAGTCATCGGCTATATCCCGACGGCGTATTTCCCGACTTCGATCTCTTACGACAAGGCTCGCAGGCAGCTTGTGATCGCAGACGACAAGGGCCTGGGATCCCGCGGCAGCACCACCATCAAAGATGGAGTCGTGGGCTATAACACCCACGCAGATATGGGTGTCGTAAACCTGATCCCTGAGCCTGATGCAGGCGGTTTGGCGGCGTCCAGCAAGCAGGTGTTTCAGAACAATCATTGGGATCTGACAACGAACATCGAAATTGGAAAACAATTCATCGATCCCGATGCGGCGCCCGCAGCCATTCCAAAGCACATCGGTGAGCCTTCGCTCATCAAGCATGTTTTCCTCATCATCAAGGAGAACCGCACCTACGACCAGATGCTGGGTGATGTAGCCTGGGGCAATGGTGCGCGAGAACTTGCGATCTTTGCTTCGGCATTGCCGAATCAGCATGCAATCGTGAAGCGATTCCCGTTGCTGGACAACGTCTATGCACCCAGCCGTCAATCTGCGGACGGACATCCATGGATTGGTATGTCCGGGTCGTTTTATTCGAACGATATTCTCTCGCCCGACTGGATTCGCTCTTATCCAGGCGGTCAGGCAGAGGATGCACTTACAAACACACCCAAGGGTTTCCTTTGGACCGAGGTGGCAGCCAAGGGACTTACGGCCCGGCTGTACGGCGAGTGGAGTAGCGGTACGACGGTGGCTCGCAAGACAGACGGGTCGGCCTACACATGGAGTGACTTCTACAGGACCTCACTCTGCAAGGAAGAAAAGGCGCCAGCCTCTGACTGCATCGTTCCGGACGACGCCATCCATGTAACGTCGGCAATTCCGTCCGCGGCAAAGATCATGGATCCGCACTTTCCGCCGTTCAACCTTGATATTCCGGATCAGTACCGGGCCGATTACTGGATCAAGGAATTTAAGCGGATGGATGATACCAACCAGGTCCCAAATCTGACCATTCTTTGGCTTCCTGACGACCACACGGCCGGCACGTCCAAGGGACATCCCTACCCCATAAACTACCAGGCTGACAATGATCTCGCACTGGGCCGGATGGTGGAGGCAATCAGTCACAGCAAGGTCTGGGGTCAATCCGCAATTTTTGTTGAAGAAGATGATTCTCAGGGTGGTGTCGACCATGTTGACGGACATCGTCAGCCGGTCTATATCATCAGCCCTTACACCGCCACGCCGCAGGCGCCCGGGCAGGGTAAGGTGATTCACACGACTTACACCGCTGAAAACATCAATCGGACAATCGAAAACATTCTCGGTGCGCAACCGCTCACGCAGTTTGACCTGGTGGCTTCACCCATGTTCGACGCTTTCCAGAACAAGCCAGACCTGACGCCCTATGACTGCCTGCCGGCGACCATTCCGCTGAACCAGGGGCCCGACCTGCAGATAGGGACGGCGGTGTCTTACACTTCGACCGAGAAAGCTTGGCTGAAGGCAACGGGCAAGGTGATGAAAAATAAATACGATAAGGCCGACGCGGTGGATCCGAATTTTCTAAACCACGTGACTTGGTATGTGACTACGGGGTGGAACCGCCCCTATCCGGGCGAAGACAGGGTGCTGGCACCGGGCCCCCTTGTAAAGGCTGCGATGAAATACAACGGTGACGATGACGACGACTAGGCCCAAGTCTGCGCGGGCTGTTCAACGAGGTAAGCCGAACGCATGCTGGAGAAGCAGTTGTCCTTCGTCCACTTCCTGCTGCAGAACCGTGTGCGGGCGGCCTTCATAACGACGGATGGTGACCGATGCACCGATACCCGTGAGCAGTTCTGCCGATTGCTCAACGCGAGACCACGGGACATGCGGGTCAGGATCGCCGGAACTCAGCAGAGCAGGCGTGCCCTGAAGATCTCCGCTCAGGCTAAGCGGTTCGTCGAGTGGCCCGATCAGGCCGCCGGTAAATGCCAGCAGACCGGCGTAGCGGCGTGGATGCCTGCCTACGAACTCGGTGGCAAGACACGCGCCCTGGGAAAAGCCACACAAGGCAATCTGCCTGGACCCAAGGCCAGCATCAATTGCGACCTGGACGGTTGCCGCCACCTTTGCCAGGGCGGACGAGAGAAAGGGTTCGTTTTGCGCACGTGGCGCGAGAAAGGAGTTGGGATACCAGGTGTTTCCGGCCGCTTCCGGCGCCAGGAGAGCGACGCCAGGCGGTGCGAGGGCCATGCCAAGGCCAAGGATGTCCTGTGCCGAAGCGCCTCTGCCATGCAGCAGGATGATCGCGCCCGTTGCCTTGGTCAAGGCCGTTCCGCCGTTTACGATGGGTCTTGCGCCGTGCGGGTCGGCTGCGTTCACTGACCGACCCCTTGCTGGACAGACGAAAACTTATGCAGCGTAAGGGGCAGGAGACGAGCCTCGATCGCAGGCCGCTGACGCTCAAACCACTCCGGAATCCGCAAGGCTTCGCCAAGGCTTTCGATCGGCTCGTCGATGAGGAATCCAGGTGTGTCGGTTGCCATTTCGAAGAGCACCCCGCCCGGCTCGCGGAAATAGATGGAGCGGAAGTACGTGCGCTCCTGCACCGGCGTGACGCTGACCAGGAGAGCCAGCTTGTCATGCCAGGAAAGCTGGTCCGCATCGTCCGCATTTCGGAAGGCGATGTGATGAACGCTGCCGGCACCCTGCCTACCGGGCTGTGCCTTCGCGTCTTCGAGCACATCCACAAAGCGCCCGAGAGCGTCGCCCGCGGGGGCAAAGCGCACGTAATCACCGTCGCGCTGCAGCGCCTTGAGACCCATCACGTCGAGCAGCGCCTCCGTTGCTTCCACGCGCCGCTCCAGCAGCGTGACGCCGTAGAAACCCTGGATGGCCGAGGCGGCCGGCACATCGGAGTAGCGGGGAGCCTTGCCGGCGTGAGCTTCCGCCTGTTCAATTAGTTCGAGTCGCATGCCGTCCGGGTCGGCGAGGCCGATCACCCTGGCACCAAAGCGCGTGCTCTCGTGAAGGGTGACGTTGCGGGAGCGAAGACGCTCGATCCAGTAATCTGAGGAACCGGTGGGAATGGAGAAGGCTGTCGCCAACACCTCACCCACGCCGACGGTCCCCTTGCTGGCGTTCGGCCAGGGAAAGAAGGTGAGAATCGTGCCCGGCGTGCCGATGTCATCACCAAAGTAGAAGTGGTAGGTCCCGGGATCGTCGAAGTTGACCGTCTTCTTGACGAACCTGAGCCCGAGCGCTTCCGTGTAGAAATCAAGGTTGCGCTGCGGGTTGGAAGCGATGGCGGTGACGTGGTGAAGACCGGCAATGGGGTTCATAACTTCCTCTCATCTTTCTTCACGAAAAAGCGCGACACCTCACCGCAAAAGCCCTCCGCTTGGGAGGGCTTTCATGCTGTTAAACGGTGGAGCACCGGGTGGGGATTGAACCCACGAATACTGGTTTTGCAGACCAGCGCGTTAGCCACTTCGCCACCGGTGCCCGTACTCCCTGCACTTACAGGAAGGATGTTACGCCACTAACCCTTTTCGCACATATGGTGGACGGGTTAGTAGAACTTAGCCCGACTGCCTAGCTTGGCTGCGTTGTCGTGCGCAGATATGGCTTCACCGTGGTGTAGCCGGGGAAGCGCTTCTCGGCATCTTCGTTTGACACCGCCCCGGTGATGATGACATCTTCGCCCGGCTTCCAGTTTGCCGGTGTCGCCACAGGGAATTTGGACGTCAGCATCATGGAGTCGAGCACGCGTATGATCTCGTCGAAGTTACGGCCGGTGGTCATCGGGTAAGCCAGCGTCAGCTTGATCTTCTTATCCGGGCCGATGACGAAGACGGTGCGTACCGGTGCATTGTTCGCGGGTGTGCGGCCCTCGCAGGTGTCGCCTGCGTCAGCGGGCAGCATGTCATACAGCTTGACGACTTTTAATTCGGAATCCGCAATGACAGGAAAAGTAACTTCCGCGCCGCTGACGTCTTTAATGTCCTGCGCCCATTTTGCGTGATCGCCGATCTTGTCTACTGACAGACCGATCACCTTGACGCCTCGCGATGCAAACTGCTGCTCCAGGCTGGCGACCGCACCCAACTCGGTGGTGCAAACCGGCGTGAAATCCTTCGGGTGCGAGAACAGCACGGCCCAGCTATCGCCGATCCACTCATGGAAGTGGATGGGGCCCTGCGTGGTTTCAGCAGTAAAGTCCGGCGCTATGTCGTTAATGCGAAGTGACATCTCAAATTCCTCATCATGCAGAAAATATTTGTCAGGAAAAGACAAAGCCCACCGGTTCGCGGCGGGCAGGTGAAGTGAGCGAAAGCTGCGATGATTCTGCGGCGCGCTACGACCCTGCCTCGGCACAGCAACAGCAACGGCAGCAGGGGACGGTCGGGATGGAGCGCGGCGTCATCAAGTGCAACAATATGCCGGAGGTCAGGCTATGTCAACGGGTAATGGGACGCCGCGCACGCTGGACTGGGCCCAGGTCGACGTGTTTGCAGAGCGCGCGCTGGAGGGCAACATGCTCGCCATCTTTACGGACGCTACTGGCCTTACGGACGCGGAGATGCAGGCCCTGGCGCGCGAAACGAACCTGTCGGAGACCACCTTCATCCTGCCCGCGCCGCCCGCCGAGGAGCGCGAACACGGGGTGCGCGTCCGTATCTTCACGGTAAAGGAGGAACTGCCGTTCGCGGGCCATCCCACGCTGGGTACGGCAAGCTGGTTGTGGGACAACCACGCGGCGCTGAGGGGTGCGGAAGAGGTGCGCCTGCGGCTTAACGCGTGCACCATTCCTGTGCGCTTCCGCGCGCCGCGCCCGGGTGAGGCGGGCGTGTACGGTGAGATGCGGCAGAACGATCCTGAATTTGGACCGGAGCCCGATCCGGCGTTGATTGCAGCGGCATGCGGCTTGTCCATGGGTGATCTGCATGGGTCGCTCAGGCCGCAGATCGTCAGCACGGGTCTGCCGTTCTGCGTGATGCCCTTGCAGACGGTGGAGGCGCTGGGCAGGCTAGGCAGTCAACCCGGTCTGTCTGCCGTACTGGCGGCCAGCGGCGTTACTTTTGTCTACGCCATCGCGCTCGTCGGCAGCTCCGTCTGGCGCGCTCGCATGCCCATGTACGGCGGCCCGGACGATCCGGCGACCGGTTCGGCCGCGGGCTGTGCCATCAGCTATCTCGTGCGGCACGGCGCGGCAGGGTCAAATCAGGACATCCTCATCGAGCAGGGCGTCGAGGTACGCCGTCCCAGCCGTCTGCACGTGCGTGCGAGCTTTGCTGACGGTCGCGTAACCGACGTGTTCGTCGGAGGGCGCACCATTCCCGTGGCATCCGGACGATTTACGCTCCTGTAATGCAATGGCTTTCCACACGGGTTGCACATGCCAAACCCTAGAGCCGAGGGGGGTTCGCGGCAATGGTGGAAGCGAGACCCAAAACGGGCATGAATTTTCGCTAAACATTCGCCGTTGCGCGATCCTTTGGCCGTCCTTATTTTTGGAAAGCGTTGGACCACGGATCGTGACCAACAGCCAGTCAGCAACGCGGTCTTCGCACCTTTCGACCTGACAATTTGAACCTTCTCAACTCCCCTTTGCCATCTGGCATGGGCAAGCCCTTGCTGCGTCGCAAACGCGTCGCCAGCGTGCACATCACGGCCTCTGAAACACGTGGCAGCCAACATCATGGAGAACGCCAACAACATGCGCCCGAAGAAGATCATCCTCTGCGTCGACGACAACGAACAGGCGCTAGCCGTTCGAAAATTCCTGCTGGAGACACGCGGCTATCGCGTGCTGAGCGCGACGGGCGCGCACGAGGCGCTGGAGCTGCTGGAGCAGCACGCGCCAGGCGACATTTCGTTGTTGTTGTGCGATCTGGTCATGCCCCACATGGATGGTGCGGAGTTGATCCGGCGCGTGCGCGAACTGCAGCCCGGCCTGCCCTCGCTGATGGTGTCCGGCACCGTGGTGGCCTTTGAACGAGGCAGCGGCGCCGACGTGTTTCTGCCCAAGGGCGCGTGCTCGCCGGTGGAGCTGCTGGAGCGCGTGCGCGTGCTGGTGGCCCGCAAACGTGGTCCGAAGAAGGCAGCGGTGTCCGCACCCTCGAACCCGGTGAGTGTGTCGCAGGGTATGTCAGCCGCTGCTTCGTAGATTGTTCTCAAGGCCGTCATCGACGGTTCTCAGGCCTTCATTCTGAGCAGACTCTTGCTTCGTCATCCTGAGCGAAGCCGAAGGATCT
>CBAAAE010000004.1:0-21890 GCA_964658845.1 uncultured Novosphingobium sp.
AGAACAGTTGAAAGCGCTCGAGACCGTCGTCGAGAAGCTCGAGCGCGGTGACCTGCCGCTGGAAGAGTCGCTTGCCCTGTTTGAGCAGGGCGTTGCGCTTTCTGAAGCCTGTAAGAAGGAGCTCGACACTGCCGAAGGCCGCGTCCGGGTGCTGCTGCAACGCGGTAGCAGCCGCGAGCGCGAGGCGGAGGACCTGGTGCTGGAAGAGTAGTTTTCGCGGCATAGCGTGCGGGAATGACAATCAGTGTTCGATAGGTGACACTCTCTGTTACGATTCAGTCGCTATGTACAGCCAGCGTCGCAAATTTCTAAAATCATCCTCGTTCGCGATGGCTGCCTTTGCTCCGGGCGTCGCGAAGACTTTGGAGGCGCAGGACCCTCGCGCCGGCTCCGCAGGTTCGCCCATGTTCTTCGATGTGCGGGCTTACGGTGCTGCTGGCTCGGGCACGCGACTCGACACATCTGGCGTGAACGCCGCGATCGACGCCGCGGCGGCTGCCGGCGGTGGCACCGTCGTCTTCCCCGCAGGCACGTACCTGTGCTTCTCCATCCGGCTGAAGAGCAACGTGCACCTCTACCTTTCGCAGGGTGCTGTGATCCTTGCGGCCGAGTCGCCGAAGCCGGGCGAGACCACCGGTCAACTCGGCGGCGCCTACGACGCAGCCGAGCCGAAGACGAGCTACGACGCTTACCAGGATTACGGTCACAACCATTGGCACAATTCGCTGATCTGGGGCGAGGGACTGCACGATGTCGGCATCTCGGGTCCGGGTCTGATCTACGGCAAGGGCCTGTCGTTCGGAGCATCCCGCGTGACCCGTGGCGACTACCCGATCTACCGCGCAGAGCAGCCTGGCGTGGGTAACAAGGCCATCGCCTTGAAGAACTGCCGGAACGTAGTGTTTCGTGACTTCCAGTTACTCAAGGGAGGGCATTTCGGCTTGCTGCTGACCGGTGTCGATAACCTGACCATCGATAATCTGCTGATCGATACCGATCGTGATGGCATGGACATCGACTGCTGCCGAAACGTGCACGTGTCGAACTGCACGGTGAACTCACCGTGGGACGACGGTATCTGCCCCAAGTCGAGTTTCGCCCTGGGCTATGCGCGGGCGACAGAGGATGTAACTATTACCGGCTGCACGGTCAGTGGCGACTACATGCTTGGCACGGTGCTGGATGGTACCTACAAGCATTTTCCGAAAGATGCGCCGCAGGTTTATCGCACCGGCCGCATTAAGTGTGGTACCGAATCAAACGGCGGCTTCAAGAACATCAGCATTTCGAACTGTGTTTTCGATGGTTGCAATAGCCTTTCACTTGAGAGCGAAGACGGCGCTCTGTGCGAGGACATCGCCATCTCAAACATCACCATGCGCGATGTGGTCAGTGGACCGCTGTTCTTCCGTCTGGGAGCACGCCTCCGTGGTCCGAAGGAAACAACGAAGGTAGGTACGCTTCGCCGCATCGTCGTTTCAAACATCACGTCGTATAACTCGGATGCGACGCTGTGTAACATCCTTTCAGGCATCCCCGGGTACCCGCTTGAAGACATCAAGATCAGTAACTTCTACATGCAGCACAGGGGTGGCGGAACCGCGGCGGCCGCAAACGTTGTGCCACCGGAAGAGATTGCGAAATATCCTGACCCGCCCATGTTCGGACCCATGCCCGCGCAGGGATTTTTCCTGCGGCACATGCGCAACCTTGAGATGAGCCATGTTGAGATTGCGCCCATGATAGCTGACGCGCGGCCCTCTTTCGTGCTCGAAGACGTAAATCGCAGCGACTTCTTTGCCGTTACGGCACCAGCGACGCCAGGTGCATTTGCGATGCGTCATGCAACAGATGTGCGCGTACACTGGTCCCGCGCCGCAAAGGACGCAAACATTGCGACAGCTACCAATGAAACGATCTAAGCAATTAGTAAAACGATTTAGGATGTCAGGAAGCGCGGAACTGCACGTCGTGTTAACCCGGCTGAGCCTGGCATGCGTGCTGCCAGGTCGACGCCCCGATGAGCGAGACAGCTGGGGCCTGCCTGGGCACATGATTTCTCGAAGAGACTTGAGAGAGATCCGGCGTAATCTGTTTGGTTCCAGCACTTGGAACGCGATTGAGACTGTACAATCTGCCTATCGGGTAGTGTTTGATTCTTGTAATCGCCGCACGACGTAAACGCGTCGAAGCGGTGTCACGAAGACCGGCTGTTCTTGCGAAGTCCGTACGTAACGTGTGTTGATCGATGCGATTTGGCTTGGGCCCAGAAACCTGGAAACACATGCGAGTCGAGGAACCAGTTCTAGATATGAATATTGCCGAGAACATTCGCGAGAAAAAAGAAGCCTTGAGAGCGCCCCTCCTCAAGCAAGCGGCGATTGTCATTCCCACTTACAACGCGGGGCGGTATTGGAAGCGCATGCAGAATGCCTTGCACGAACAGGGCGTCTCGGCCGGCCAGGTTTTGATTATCGATTCTTCTTCCACGGACAACACGCGCGAACTGGTCAAGCGGGCAGGTTACCAGTTAAAGACGATTCAGAAGGGCAGCTTTCGCCATGGGGCCACGCGGCAGTTTGCCGCTGAGTCGCTCCACTGGGCCGACGTGCTGATTTATCTCACGCAGGACGCCTTGCCGCACGGAAAAGATTCGCTGAAGAAGCTGCTGCAAGGGTTTGCACATCCCACCGTGGGTGCGTGTTATGGGCGGCAACTTCCGCGGGAACAGGCGAACCCGATCGAGCGACATGCCCGACTATTTAATTACCCGGGCGAATCGAGCGTGCGCACCTTTGAGAGCCGCAGGCAGCTGGGTCTGAAAGCCGCTTTTTTCTCCAACAGCTTTGCTGCTTATCGGCGTACAGCCCTGGAAGAGGTTGGCGGATTTCCGCGGAACACGATCGTTTCAGAAGAGGTAACGGTCGCGGCCCGTATGCTGATGGCGGGCTGGAAAGTGTCGTATCTCGCGGACGCCACTGCGATCCATTCTCACCCGCTCACGATCCGCAAGGAATTCTCTCGCTATTTCGATATCGGCGTTCACCACGGCCGCGAAAGCTGGCTCCTGAGGGAGTTTGGCGGGGCAGGCGGCGAAGGTCGAAGGTTCGTCTTCTCAGAGGCAAAGTACCTCCTGGAACAGCAGTGGACACTGCTGCCGCTCGCGACTCTGCGCAACGTGAGTAAGTGGTGCAGCTACCAACTCGGCCGGCATGAACATCTGCTGCCGCAACCGGTGAAGGAAGCCTTGTCGGCCCAGCCGGATTACTGGCTCGACGAGCGGACTCCTGAGCGCGTTGCACAGCACAGCGTGGTCGCTCCCACCTCCTAAGACACCACCTTCTGACGCAGTAAGCGACCCACTTCGGTGAGCCCGCGCGATCTGCATGGAGGGCCGGTTGTTGCTCGTCCAGTCATCAGCGAACCACGTTGATGGCTGCCGCCGCCAGACCGAAGGACGACAGAATCTGCGAGTAGTCCAGCACATTGCGAAGGGCGGACGGCTTGATCAGCTTCTCGGGGATCACGATCGCGTCGCCGGGGTAGATCGCGGCCGACTCGAAGTTATTGGAGAGCACTCCCTGGGTGCGCTCGCGGCTGAAGACGGAGCCGTCCGCACGGATGATGAAGGCGTGCTTGCGGTCGGCGATGCGGTTCGGCTTGCCGGCCAGGTCGACATAATCTTCCACGCGGCGCTTGGCGTTGAAGAGGAAGACGTTCTGCCCGTAGACCGCGCCGACGACGCTGACCGTATTGGGACGCGAGGGGATGCGGAAAACATCTCCGTTTTCAAGCGGGATCTTCGGGATGGTATCGGCACCGATGCTCGTTGGCTGGAACTCAAGCACGATGCGGCCGGTGGCGCGTAGCTGGCGGAGTTGCGCGATCAGGCTGCGCTCTTCGTTCAATGCATTGGGATCGAGGATACCGGTGCTCGACGACGCGGCGCGGACTGCGGCGGAGCGTTCCATATCGGCTGAGAGGGAAGAGATGTACTCGTTCAGACGCTGCTGCTGGAAGGCCCGCGCCGACTCACGCTGAAAGCTGCTGCCGTACAGGTAAGCCTTTGAGGTCAAGCCGCCGGCACGCTGCACAAGCGACTCGAGATCCTCGCCGGGCCGAACACTGTAGACACCCGCGCTCGCAAATTCGCCTTCCAGCCGGACAAACTTCGTCTGCTCGTCGATGGAAACTGGAATGTCCGCCTGGGACAGGATGGTGACCACATCGCCTGACTGCAACTCGAGGTCCTGGGTGGCGTCATGATCCTGCACCAGTCGTCCCAGGTTAAAGGGCAGCAGGACACTCTTGAGCGTCTGGGGATCAAGGCGCTCGATCACCGCGTAGGACCAGTCGATCTCTGGGGCGGGAATCTGGATTTTGTGCTCAGCGCGATCGTTCACACCGGCGTTTCTCGCCCCAGGCACCTGGTCCATCACGCCCGAATCCGCCATCCCATTTCCCGAGCGCTGCTGATTGGCGTTACCGTTGGCATTGCTGCCGGTCTGCGTACCCGTACCCTGAAGGGCCTGACCAAACAAGGTCGCTGTAGCAATACTGGATGCAGGTAGTTGCGAGTTCTGAAGGGCAAGCGCTTCCGCATTGTTCTGGAACGACTGGTTGTCAGGATTCGCTCGACTGTCATCCTGCGTGTTCATGTCGTAGCCGGAGCCGGAGCCGGGGTCGTAGCCCGAAGTCGCGTTCGTGCCGTTCGAGGAACCCGTCGACGGAGCGCGATTGCGGTTGGGGTAGACGGGTGTGCGCTGCGGGTACTCCGGCTGCGGCTCGAACAAAGGAGACGGAATGCCAAGCCGGTTACGCTCGGTCCAGTAATGGCTCGTCAGCAGCGACGTCCGGTCTGGAATGATCTCGCTCAGGCGCATGCCTGCATGAAACGCAAAGCGCCCGGGATTTGCCAGGTTGCCGCGTATCGTAACGGACTGTTCGTAGCCCTGGCTGATGTGATTGACGAACAGCACATCGCCATCGCGCAACGTCATGGTGCGGCTGCCGGCATCCATGGTGACCATCAGGGCCTTGCGAACCAGGTCCTGGTCGATGCGCTCGAGCTGAATCGTGTTTCGTTTCGCTGTGGACGTGTACCCCCCGGCGAGCTGCAGCAGGTCGGGTGTTGTGGTGTCTGCGAGGATTTCGTAGATGGCGGGATGACGCACACTGCCCGCCAGGGCCACCTGAGGTCCGGCGGCCGGGATGAAAATCGTATCGCCCTGCTGCAGCCGAATGTCCTTTGTCTTGTCGCCGCGCAGGACCAGGTCGTAGAGATCGAAGTCCGACGGCGGTTTGCCCTCGTGACGGATCTGGATGTGGCGCAGCGAACCCTGCACGTTTGGCCCGCCTGAAACGAAGAGCGCGTTCAGCACGGTGCTCAGCGCGCTTATGGTGTAAGCGCCCGGCCTGCGGGCCTCGCCCACGACATACACCTGGATGGAACGCAGCTGGCCCAGGCTGACAGAGATCCGGTAGTTCCGGTACGTGTGGTTGACCTCGGAAGAAATCTGCTGCTGCAACTCGTCGGAACGCAGGCCCGCTACGTGGATCGCTCCCACCCTGGGAATGTAAATCGATCCCGAGGTATCCACCGTGAGTTGGCTGTTAAAGGATTCCGGGCCCCAAAGCCGCACAAGCACCTCATCACCGGGGCCAACCACGTAATCCGAGGTAACAGGAATCTGATCGGCGGGGGCGAACGTCGAGGGTGCCTGCTGAAACAGGTCCCGCCCGAAGATCGGCAGCATCTCTCCCGTCGACGATCGGACGATGCGCTGGAAGTCAGTGATGGGATCGGGGGGGAAAAAGGTCTTTGATTGATTGGCAGCGTTCGTCCGCCGGCGGGCGTCGGACCCAGCCTGATCGACGTACACTCCCTGCGCGTCGGTGTTCCTACCGCCGTTGCCGCTGTCCATGCTGGAAGGCCGGTTGGTACCCGTCGCGGGATTATCGGTCTGTGGCGTGGCGGTTGTCGGGGTACGGCAGATCTGCAAGGAGGCGTACATCGGGTCGTTGCAGTTGACCTGGCCGTCGCCGGAGATCTGCGCGCGGGCAGATACAGCAGCCGCAACACAAAGGCAGAGACCGCAGGACAACCGGGTCATCCAGGCTGCCCTTTGAGGAGAAAACATCGTCTTCGGAACGGGCCTACGCCGTATCGCCACAATGTTTCCAACCTGCATCTTCTACTGCCCTCACATCTTCGCTAGACGCTCAGGATAGCAGAAAGCCCCACCTCCTCAATGACGACGAAGGTACCCGGACTTCCTCTCAGCGAACGAAGAAGTCCTTGATCTTCTGCACGATCACGTCGCGGCTGATGTCGCTGATGGCCTCGGTCAAGGGCAGTTGCTTGGGGCACGCCTGCACGCAGTTCTGCGCGTATCCGCACTCCTGCACACCGCCGTCACCAGCCAGCGCGCGCAGTCGCTCCTCCTTCAGCACCGATCCGCTGGGGTCCATGTTGAACAGGCGAGCCTGCGCGATGGTGGCTGCGCCGACGAAGTTGGTGTCGTCATTGAACTGCGGGCAGACCTCCATGCAGATGGTGCAGGAGATGCAGTTCGACAACGGATAGCGCGCCTCCTGGATCTGCGGAAACTGCTTCGGTCCCGGCCCCAGGTCATAGCTGCCGTCGATTGGCACCCACGCCTTGACAGCCTTGAGGTTCTCGAACAGCACGCTCCGATCCACCGCGAGATCACGTACCACGGGAAACTTCGAAAGCGGTGCCAGCGTGATGGTGCCGTCGCCACTCTCCGCCAGCAGCTTGTCGACCAGCGCACTGCACGCCATGCGGGCCTTGCCGTTGATCAGCATCGCGCACGAGCCGCAGATCTCCTCCAGGCAGTTCGCGTCGTAGGCAATGGCGGTGGTCTCTGCACCGGTTGCATTCACCGGGTTCATGGCGATGTCGCCCAGCACGCTGGTGATGTTCATGCCCTTGCGGTAAGGGAGGTCGAAGACCTCCGTACGCGCGGGTGCATCGGGAGTCGCCTGCCGCTTGATGGAGACCTTGTAACTCGTGCCCTTGTAGGGCTCAGCCTTGGTGCCGCCGTGGCCGTTCTTCGTGTTCGTTGCCATGTTCCCTCGCTTCTACGTTGCCTCCCGGCGTCGTTCTCGGATGCAACCCTTTATCTCGCAATAGCTGACGCTTGCCATCGATCCACGCGCCTAACGATACAAAGGCGCCATACGCAATGATCGCTGCCGCTGTGATTCCAACAACGAAGATGCCCTGCTTACTCACCGCCGCTTATCTCGTATGACGGCGTAGAACTCTCCACGCATAGATCGCCTTGAAGATCGCCAACACACCAACCACCGCAAGCAGAGCTTCCAGTCTCGGCGTCATCGTTTAAGCCACCGCGTCATACCGTCTTGGACGCGGCTTGATCCACTGTGTATCGACCTCTTCGTAGCCGATGATAGGTGCGTTGTTTGCCGCGTCGTAGCTTGCCATGGTCGTTTTCAGGAACTGCTCGTCGTTGCGTTCGGTGAAGTCCGGCTTGTAGTGTGCGCCGCGGCTTTCGTCTCGCTTCTCCGCGCCCTGCACCATCACGCGAGCTAGCTGCAGCATGTTATAAAGCTGCCGCGTGAAGGCGAAGCTCGTATTCGCCCACTGGCTCTTGTCGCTCAGGTTGATGTTGCGATAGCGCTCCAGCAGTTCGACGATCTTCGCGTCGGCCTCCTGCAGGCCCTTGTTGTAGCGGATGATGGTGGCGTGCCGCGTCATGGTCTCGCCCAGTTCGCGCCATAGCTTGAACGGGTTCTCCTTGCCCTGGTTGCCCAGCAGGATGTTGTTCGCTTCCATCTGGCGAACCTTCTCCGCCGCGTGTCCGCCGTCGCCGCTCTGGGCTGGCAGGTTCTTCGCGTACTTCATGGCGTTTGGGCCGGCCATAAAGCCGCCGTAGATGCAACTCAGCAGGGAGTTGGCGCCGAGCCGATTCGCACCGTGGATCGAGTAGTCGGCCTCGCCCGCAGCGTAGACGCCGGGAATGTTGGTTTGCTGGTCGAAGTCGACCCACATGCCGCCCATCGTGTAGTGGACGCCGGGGAAGATCTTCATCGGCACTTCGTGCGGATCGTCGCCGACGAACTTCTCGTAGATTTCGAGGATGCCTTCGATCTTGCGCTCGAGTGTCGCGCGATCGATGTGCGAGACGTCGAGGTAGACCTGCGGCTGACCGTCGATACCAAGGTCATGCTCGTACACGATTTTGTGGATCGCTCGCGTCGCGATGTCGCGCGGCACCAGGTTGCCGTACTTGGGATACCACTCCTCGAGGAAGTAGAAGCGCTCGCCTTCGGGGACATCCTTGCCGGCGCGCGTTTCGCCCTTCTTCTTCGGCACCCAGACACGGCCGCCTTCGCCACGTGCCGACTCGGACATCAGCCGCAGCTTGTCCTCGCCGGGAATCGCAGTGGGGTGGACCTGGATGAACTCGCCGTTCGCGTAGAAGGCACCCTGCTGGTACAGCGCGGACTGGGCCGAGCCGGTGCAGACGACGGAGTTTGTGCTCTTGCCGAAGATGGCTCCATTGCCGCCGGTGCAGATGATAATGGCATCGGCGGGAAAGGTGCGGACCTCCATCGAGCGCAGGTCCATCGCGCAGATACCGCGGCAGACGCCCTGACCATCGAGGACGGCGGATAGAAACTCCCATCCCTCGTACTTGGTGACCTTGTCTTCGCTTTCGAAGCGGCGCACCTGCTCGTCCAGCGCGTACAGCAGTTGCTGGCCGGTGGTCGCCCCCGCAAAGGCAGTGCGGTGATAGAGTGTGCCACCGAAGCGGCGGAAGTCCAGCAGGCCTTCCGGCGTGCGGTTAAACGGCACGCCCATGCGGTCCAGCAGGTCGATGATCGCCGGCCCCTGCGCGGTCATCTGCTTGACCGGCGTCTGGTTGGCCAGAAAGTCCCCGCCGAAGACGGTGTCGTCGAAGTGCTTGTCGACGCTGTCGCCCTCGCCCTTCAGGTTCTTCGCCGCGTTGATACCACCCTGCGCGCAGACGCTGTGCGACCGCTTGACCGGAACGATGGAAAACAGGTCGACCTTGCCGCCGGCTTCGGCGATCTTGATGACCGCAGACAAACCTGCGAGGCCGCCGCCTACAACGATGATTCGTGGTGTTGCTGCCATTCCTGGCTCCTTCAATGCTTCTTGGTCAGTCCGAAGCTGACCTCCGGGGCTGAAGCCACATTCAATTCTGTGGGTGGTTGGCACGGCTAAAGCCATGCCCCTTCTCCCGGCGGAGCTCTAAACCTCGTGCCTGAAAACTGGCTATCGCTGGGGAACAGCGTTCGGCTGCACCGGCTGACCATTTGTGTCGTACTGCGTTTGCCCGTTGCTGCCCTGTGGCAAGCCGTTACTAGCCGGGTACTGCGCTGCTCCTGGTGCGGTCGGGACGGTGGGCATGACGACGCCGTTCGGCTGTGCGGGCATGACATCGACGGGCGAGTATGGTTGCGCATACGCTACCCAGAAAATCGAAACCAGACCCATCGCGCACAGTGCCGTGCCGAAGACGCCGCAGACGTAGCCGAACTTTTTGCGCGCGCTGTCGCCGGGCGTGATGCCCCACTTTGCCGCGAAAAGCCAGATGCCGTACGCAAAATGCCAGCACGTTGCGATCATTGCGATGACGTAGATCGCCAGCATCCACGGGTTTAGCAGCTCGTACTGCACCTTGGCGTACGCGAGGCCGGGATGCTCCGGCAGGCTGACGCCGCTGAACCGCTGCCGCCACACATGCTGAATGATGTACGCGAAAGCGATCAGGCCGGTGACGCGCTGGGAAACATACATCCAGTTGCCGGCCCAAGGGTAGACGTTGACGCTGGCACGGCCTCGAAACGCGATGAAGACGCCGTAGCCCGCATGAAACGACAGCGGGATGAAGATAAACGCCCACTCCAGCACGCGCGCGAGCGGCAGGGCGTTCAGGAATTTGACCTGCTGTGCGTAGGCGAGCGGCCCGTGCACGATCTCGAAGTTCGAGAGGATGTGCTCGATCAGGAACGCGCCGATGGGCACGATGCCGGACAGGGAATGCAGCTTTCGCCAGAGGAACGAGTTGCCCTTGCCGGCCCGCAGCGGCTGCACGCCTCGGCGGCGGCTCGAATTGTCGGGTGGTGCAAAACCTGCGACTGCGCCCATGGGATACGCGCTCCTGCGTGTGCTGCGAAGATGCTCCCCCGTCGTCTGCACCGAGCCAGGCGCGCGGGAAAGAATGCACGCACAGTATCGGTTGCGGCGAAAAGGAGAGTCAATCAAATCCGCGAAAGCCGTTCGATTAGCGGTACTTGCGGGCGATATTCAGATACGCAATCCGGCCAGCAACGCTCGTAGCGCACGTCCGCGATGGCTGACGCGCAACCGGTCGTCCATGCCCGCCCGGGCCATGGTGCAACCCAGTTCCGGCACGTAAAACAGAGGATCATAGCCGAACCCGCCTGTACCCTCGGGGTCACTCAGGATTTCGCCCTCGACCGCACCTGTTGAGACCAGTTCGACGACGCCATCGCGTGCAAGCGCCAGCGCACACCGGTACCGGGCGATCCGGTTTGTCTCTTCGAGCATAGCCAGCAGCAGCGCCTCGTTGTTGCTCGCGTCGGTGCCGAGCTCCGAGCGGAGCGAACCCAGATCCTCAGCAAACCGCGCCGAACGAACGCCCGGGCGTCCCTCGAGCGCGTCCACCTCCAGGCCGGAATCATCTGCCAACACCCACGCACCGGGCGCAAAGCGTGAGTAGTAGACCGCCTTGACGCGCGCGTTGCCCTCGAAGTCGGGTTCGTCCTCAGGAGGGGTGGCGATGTCACTCAGGCCGGGCAGTGCCTCCAGGTGGATCGACTCAGAGCCCGCTGCAGCACGGAAGTCGCGCAGCTTACCCGGGTTCGTCGTTGCGACGAAGAAGTGGAGGACAGGCTCCGAGTGTGACATCAGGCGAAGATCATGTCCTGCGGCGCGGGATAAACCGCAGGGTACCGTGTGCCGACGCGGATGAGGTCGTCGATTGCGTCCACCGTGCGGATGCCGCCGCGTGCGCCGGATGCCGTACAGTTGAGCGCGGCCGCGGCACAGGCAAAATCCAGCCGGTGGTCTAACGGCCAAAGCCGCAGCAGGCCGTAGATGTACGCGGCATGGAACAGGTCGCCGGCGCCCGTCGTGTCGACCACCGGAACCTGGTAGGCGGGGGTGTAGTGGAAGCTGTCGCCATTCCATGCCAGCACGCCGTCAGGGCCCAGCGTGGCCGCCGTAATCTGGCAGCCGTAGTCGCTGCGCATCTGTTGCAGAGCCTTTTCGAGATCCTTTTCGCCCGTCAGGCGAGCGGGAAAATCGCGCGACACGATCAGGTGATCGATCAGCGGTAGCAGGTCCTCCACGCCAGTGTAAATCTCGTCGAGGTCGGCAATGACCGGAACGCCGGCTTCGCGTGCCCAGGTGGCAGCGAGTGTGGCCGCGGCGGTGTCGAAGCCATCCACGTGCATGGCGCGTGCGCTGATAATCCACGCCTTTTTCAGGTCGGTTGGGTGCAGACTCAAACGCTCGTCGCGCTTCAGCAGTACGGTGCGCTCGCCCGTGCCGTCCACCAGGATGATCGATTGCGCGCTCGGCGTATTCTCCGCCGTGAGGATCTGCGCTTCGACACCGGCGCGGTCAAATGCGGCGCGATGGATTGCAGCAGCCGCATCGTCCCCAAGCTTGCCGACATAGCGGGTGCGAAGGCCCCAGGCCTGGCACGCCACCACCGCAGAGGCGGTCTGGCCGCCGGGCAGGACCTGTACAGTCTGGAACTCGACCTTTGCGCCTATGGTTGGGAAGCGGTCAAGCGCGATCAGCGTGTCGGTGGCGTTCAGGCCCACACCAACCACATCCACGGGAGAAACATTTTGCATTCCCCCATGCTACCCGCGTGTCTCAAAAATCTCACGCGGGGCGATAGCGGTAACGCAGCGCACGGGTAGCGCTAACGCTCCCAGGAAGCAGCCAAACGACTGTCCCAGAGAGGTTTACGGGCACTGAGGAAAGCGTATGTTCGGGAGAGAGTACGACGCGGGAGCCGCTTTGGACCTGCGTTTGAAGGAGACGGAATGATGGATGGAAAGACCCCGCCGTCAGCTGCCGACATCAAGTCAGCGGACGGGAAGCTGGGTATCATGATGCCCGGGATGGGTGCGGTGGCAACCACACTGATCGCCGGTGTCGAGGCGGTTCGACGCGGGATGGCGAAGCCTGTTGGCTCCACGACGCAGATGGGAACCATCCGGCTGGGGAAGCGCACCGATAACACTTCACCACTGATCCGGGACTTTGTCCCACTTGCGGCGCTGGATGATCTGGTCTTTACCGGCTGGGATATCTTCGGCGGGAACCTCTTCGACGCGGCAAAGACCGCTGCCGTTCTGGATCGGGATCAGCTCGAGGAGATGCGTCCGTTTCTCGAAAGTATTGAGCCCATGCCGGCTGCATTCGATCAGCGTTACGTCAAGCGCCTGGAACCGAAGCACAAGAAGACCGGCAAGAACAAGTGCGACCTAGCCAACCAGATCCGCAATGACATCGGCGATTTCAAGGGGAAGACCGATCGGCAGGTGATGATCTGGACCGGCTCCACCGAGATCTACCTGGAACAGAAGGCGGTGCACCGGTCGCTGGGTGCGTTTGAGAAGGGCCTGGTCGACGATGACGAAGATATTGCGCCGTCGATGCTGTATGCCTGGGCCTGCCTGAAGGAGGGCATCCCCTTTATTAATGGCGCACCCAACCTGACGTGCGACATTCCCGCGCTGCAGGAACTATCCAGGTCGGCCGGCGCGCCGATTGCCGGCAAGGACTTCAAGACCGGACAGACCTTCCTGAAGACGGTTCTGGCGCCGGCACTGAAAGCCCGTCATCTGGGCCTTGCGGGTTGGTATTCCACGAACATCCTGGGAAATCGCGATGGGGAGGTGCTCGACGACCCTGACAACTTCAAGACCAAAGAAGAATCGAAGCTGGGCGTACTGGAGTACATTCTGCAGCCGGACAAGCACCCTGATTTATACAAGGACTTCTACCACAAGGTTCGCATTAACTATTACCCGCCACGCGGCGACAACAAGGAGGGCTGGGACAACATCGACCTGTTCGGCTGGCTGGGGTATCCGATGCAGTTGAAGGTCGATTTCCTCTGTCGCGATTCGATTCTTGCTGCACCGCTGGCCCTGGATCTATGCCTGTTCATGGACCTGGCGTCACGCACACCAAGCCTGAAACACCTTGGCGTGCAGGAATGGCTCAGCTTCTACTTCAAGGCACCAGACACGGCTCCCGGCGTCTACCCGGAGCACGATCTTTTCATTCAGAACATGAAGCTCAAGAACACGCTCCGGCACATCATGGGCGAAGACCTGGTCACGCATCTTGGGCTCGAGTACTACGGGGACTAACCTCTCGCGTGCTCTCCGGGACTGGCTGAACCCCAAGTCCCGGAAGCGCGATCCTCGTACTGAAAAAAATACAGCGCCACGCGGATTCTGATGTTAGGTTGTGTCCAAGTTGTTTCCGCGCCCTGACGTATGGCAGCGGACGTTAGTATTCCTCACCTTGAAATCCGGGCCTAGGAGATGACGTTGAGACTTCATCCTGCAAGCTGCTTCCTGTTGTGTTGCCTCAGCACTTCTACCATCGTCGCCGCGCAGAGTGCGCCGACTGCGCAGAACCATAAGCCGGGCGAGCATGCGCCGCTGCCGAAGCCCTCAAACCTTAAGGTCCTGCCGGCGGACATGGCCATCCCGGACCTGATCGGCGTCATGATCGGCTTCTCCCAGGCGCTTGGCGTCGAGTGCACGCATTGCCACGCCTCGGTTCCCGGCGTGGATCCGCAGTGGGAGCTGAACTTCGCATCCGATGAAAAGCCGCAGAAGCAAACGGCACGCGTCATGATGCGCATGGTTGGCGACCTGAACGGGAAGTACCTTGCAGAGTTGCCGACCACACGGCAGACCGGAGCAGTGGTCTGCGGCACCTGTCACCAGGGAAACGCGCATCCCCCCAAGTTCGTGCCGCCGCCAGCGGCACAGGCCCACACATCGGCGCCGCCTGCCCCGTAAAAGGTCTTCAAGGATAGCTCCAGCGCGGGGCCGCCTCCTGAACTTCGCAGACCGTAACTTCCGGGAGTAAACTGCGTCTAACAGTGCAGGGCGAAGGTGCGTTTGCGCCCGGGAGCCACCCCATGAAGCTGAAGAATCTAGTTCTCCTTACCACCCTGACTGTCGCCGCTCCGTACGCGTTGAGCGCCCAGCAGACACCTACGACCACCCCCTCCGGTACACCTTCGTCCACGCCGACCTCGACACCTTCCAGCCCTTCGACCACCGGCAGCCAACCCACCACCACGCCCAAGACGGGCAGCGGCCCGACCGGCGACGGCCCCGTCACCGCCAGCAAGGAAGACCTGGAAAAGGCTCGCGCGGAAGCAGCGAAAAACAACAACGAGCCCATACCCGAACCAGGTGACGACCTGAAGAAGAACATTAAGAAGGGCTCGGTTGAGGACGTCAGTTCGGCCGGCACACGCGACATCGGCGGTCGCGGCATGGGGAACTGGTTTTCGACCGACTGGGAGGTGCGCAATGGCAAGGGCTACGCCATGGAGATCGAGCGCTCGTCCCATCTGATCACCGACCCGGTCATCGTGGAATATGTGAATCGTGTTGGCCAGAACATCGTGAAGAACTCCGATGCCAAGGTGCCGTTCACCATCAAGGTGCTGGATTCGGACGAGATCAACGCGATGGCGCTCCCTGGCGGCTTTTTCTACGTCAACAGCGGCCTGATCCTGGCGTGCGACGAAGAAGCGGAACTGGCCGGCGTGATGGCGCATGAGATTGCCCACGTCTCTGCGCACCACGCGGCGCGGCAGATGACCCGCATGGAGTATGCGCAGATCGGCATGGTGCCGCTCATGTTCATCGGCGGCTACACCGGTTACGGCATCTATGAGGCCGCGCAGATTGCGGTGCCGCTGTCCTTCCTGTCCTTCTCGCGTACCTTCGAGGCGCAGGCCGACTACCTGGGCGTGCAGTACATGTATCGTTCCGGCTACGATCCGCAGGCATTCGTGTCCATTTTCGAAAAGCTGCAGGCGCTTGAGAAGCGCAAGCCGGGTGTTCTGGCGCGTGCCTTCTCCGACCATCCGCAAACACCGGACCGCATTGCTTCCAGTGAAGAGGAGATTGCCACCATCCTGCCTGCGCGGCCCGATTATGTGGTCAGCACGTCGGAGTTTGACGACATCAAGTCACGACTGGCCCGGCTGCAAAACAAGCGCAAGGTGGACGGCAGCAAGGATGGGAACAAGCCCACCCTGCGGCGCACCACCGCCAGCAACAATGACCCGAACACCACCACGCAGGATAAGAGCGGCGACGATCGCCCGACTCTCGGCCGTCGCGAGTAGGTATTCCGCTGGGAACGCTCAACAGAACGCAGCGGCCAGAAATGGTCGCTGCGTCGTTGTTTGTGCCCGCGGCGGCGTTCTTCGGACCCGCCAACTAGAATAGAAGCAAGGAAAACGCCGCACCATGATGACGAACACCAGTCCGCTTTACACCGACGAGCACGCCGCAGCCGGCACCACCGAGCCGATGCCCGAGATTGAAACCTGGCAGAACCAGTTCCGCAGCTACGAGATCCTGATCGACGACCCGGAGTTTACCAGCGTCTGCCCGCGCACCGGCCTGCCTGACTTCGGCCATCTCACCATCCGCTACATGCCGCGTGATCGCTGCCTGGAGCTGAAAAGCCTGAAGGAATACCTCTTCTGCTACCGCAATCTCGGCATCTTCCAGGAGAACATCTGCAACCGCGTGCTCGACGACATGGTGAAGGCCTGCGATCCCGTCTGGGCCGAGGTGAAGGGTGACTTCCGCCCACGCGGGGGCATCAGTACGGTGGTGACGGCGACGTATCCGAGGCCGCGCGACCAGGTTGTACCAACGAAGTAGGCTCCCGCCTAAAGCTGTCACCGCTTTTCAAGTTGTCATCCATCCGCTGCGCTGCGGGATGACAGTTTGTAGGGTGGGTTGACGATCGTGGCGACGTAAGCGCGAGTTTGACTTCGCACCCCACCTGCTATGCTCGCGAACATGCCGAAGTCAGCGACAGCGTCGAACGCCAAAGCCGCGACCATTGCGCTTGTCCTGCTGACATCGCTGAACCTGGTCAACTACATCGACCGGTACATTCTGCCGGGCGTGCAGGAGATGGTGAAGTCGGAGTTCCACGTTACGGACGAGCGCATCGGCGCGCTGACGATGTGGTTCTTCATCACCTACATCGTGGCGGCTCCGATGACAGGCTGGCTCGGCGATCACTTTCCGCGCAAGCCGCTGATCGTCATCGGCGCAATCCTGTGGAGCGGCACCAACCTCTTCACCGCGATGGTGCACAACTTCGACGCTTTGCTGGTGCGGCACGCGGCGCTTGGCATCGGCGAGGCCAGCTTCGGGATCTACGGACCGGCGCTGCTCAGCGACTTCTACGGGCCCGAGCAGCGCAACCGCGCCCTGACGATCTTCAACATTGCCATTCCGGTGGGAGCGGCGCTTGGGTACAGCCTGGGCAGTGCGATTGCGCAGTCGCATGGCTGGCGCAGCGCTTTCTATGTCTCGGCGATTCCGGGCTTGATCATCGCGGTCGTCATCCTGTTCTTCATGCGCGAGCCGGAGCGCGGCCAGACCGACAGCAAGTCAGAGGGAACCCGTTCCGGCGCGGTGAAGGACCTGCTGCACAATCCTGGCTACCTGACCGCGACCATGGGCTACGCGATGAGCACCTTCACCATCGGCGGCATCTCCGCATGGATTCCAAGCTTTCTGCAGCGCGAGGCGGGCATGAGCGGAGCGCACGCGGGCTTTGTGGTGGGTGCGATCACCGCCGCGACCGGCATTGCTGGAACGGCGCTGGGCGGCTGGTGGGCGCAGCGATGGCTGCGTCGCGATCATCGCGCGCTCTACTGGGTGTGCGCGGCAGGGCCCGCGATCTGCGCGCCCTTTGCCCTGCTGTGCTTTTTCGGTCCGCGGGCGACGATGCTGCCTGCGCTGGCGGCTGCAGAGCTGGCGCTGTTTCTCGGGAGCGGACCGGTGAATGCAGCCATCGTGAATGCGGTGAGCGCGAAGGTGCGTGCGACGGCGTTGGCGGGTCAGTTGTTCCTGATCCACCTGTTCGGCGACGTGCCTTCGCCGCGGATTATCGGCTTTGTCAGCGATCGCAGCAACCTGCGTTGGGGGCTGGGCGTGACGGTGCTGGCCCTGGTTGCGTCGTCGGGTTTTCAGATCTACGGCGCACGCTTCGCCGCGAGGAGAACGGACCTGGACGCAACGGCATAGCCCGGGTAGTTGCGTACACTTCTCACCGGTAGCTGGACGGTGCAAAGCCCGGCGCGGAGGCGATCCCCATGATGAAGAAGGTTACGCGTAGATCTCTGCTTGCGACGGCCTCAGCGGCAGCGGCTGCTGTGTCGGTTGGATCGCGCTTTGGGTTGGCCCAGGGTGGAACGGCTGAGACGGACGAGCTGAAGCTCTGGTACACGAAGCCCGCGGAGCAGTGGGTGGATGCGCTGCCGATCGGCAACGGCCGGCTGGGCGCGATGGTGTATGGCGGCGGCGAGACCACGCCGGTGGAAATGAGCGCGACGACGAGTGTTGCGGCAGGACCAGTCCCGACGGATCCTGCGAAAGAGACGCTGCAAGTGAACGAGGACACGCTGTGGTCCGGGAGCCCGGTGGACGGCAACAATCCTGATGCGAAGAACCATCTTGCTGCAGTGCGGGAGGCCGTGCTGCAGCATGCGGATTACCACGGGGCGGACCAGCTTTGCCGCAAGATGCAGGGGCTGTTTGCCGAGGCATATCAGCCTGTCGGCTATTTGCATGTCGACTGCTCGCATGCGGGCGAGGTGAGCGGTTACCGACGTGATCTTGATCTGGCAGACGCCGTGGCGAGTAGCCGTTATCGCGCGGATGGCGTGCTGTTTGAACGCAAAGCCTTCGCGTCGGCGCCGGATGGGGCGATCGTGCTGCAGATTTCGGCGAGCAAGGCGGGCGCGTTGAACGCGACGATCTGGATGGATGGACCGCTTACGAAGTCTGTCACGGCGAGCGATGGCGGCCGGTTGTTGTTGACGGGCAAGGCGGCAAAGCATATTGCAGGGGCGGGCCATCCGGGGAGCGAGACGCCGGTCATCCTGTCCGATGTTCCGGGCGAAGGCATGTTCTTTGCGGCGGCACTGCAGGCCAAGGTTGAAGGCGGAAGCATGCATGCCGAGAAAAATCGCCTGGTGATCCAGAGCGCTACGAAGTGCACGATCGTGCTTACCGTGGCCACCGGGTATCGAGGATTTCAGCAGGTACCTGACACGCCGCAGGCTGCGGTGAGTGAGGCCGCGATCCACCAGATGGAAACGATTGCTTCACGTGATTTCGTCGCGTTGCGGAGCCGGCATGTAGCGGATTACCGGCGGCTGTTTGAGCGCGCTTCGTTGAAGCTGGGATCGAGTCGCGGAGCACTGAAACCAACCGATCAGCGGCTGGCAGAGTTCGCAGCCACGCCCGATCCTTCGCTGCTGGCGTTGTACTTTCAGTACGGACGGTACCTGCTGATCAGCAGCTCGCGGCCAGGTACGCAAGCGGCGAATCTGCAGGGCATCTGGAGCTACCAGGTGCAGCCGCCTTGGAGCAGCAACTGGACTTCGAACATCAATGTGCAGATGAACTACTGGCTGGCGGAAAGCTGCAATTTGAGCGAATGCACCGAGCCGCTGGTGACGCTGATCAACGATCTGCAGGTGACCGGCGGGCGTGCTGCGCAGGAGACCTACGGCCTGCCGGGCTGGGTGACGCACCACAACATCGACATCTGGCGCGCGGCGAACCCGGTGGGCATGGGCGTCGGTGCGCCGACGTGGGCGAACTGGTGCATGAGCGGTCCGTGGCTTTGTGCCCATCTGTATGAGCACTATCGCTTCACAGGCGACCGTGAGTTCCTGCGCACGCGCGCGTACCCGGTCATGAAGGGCGCGGCGGAATTCTGCCTGGCATGGCTGATCGACGACGGCAATGGGCACCTCACAACCTGTCCATCAGAATCGACCGAGAACGATTTTCTGGCGCCAGACGGCAAGAAGGCGATGACCAGCGCCGGCTGCACCATGGACATGGCGCTGATCCGCGAGCTGTTCGCCAACTGCATTGCTGCTTCGAAGGATTTAGGTGTCGACGTGGAGTTCGCCGGCAAGCTGCAGTCGGCCCGCGCAAAGCTGTTGCCGTATCGCGTCGGCAAGCACGGTCAGTTGCAGGAGTGGGCTGAGGACTTCGACGAAAGCACGCCCGGACAGCGGCACATGTCTCACCTGTACCCGCTGTACCCGGGCAGCGAAATTACGCCGCTCGGCACGCCGGAACTTGCGCAGGCGGCCCGTGTAGCGCTTGAGCGGCGACTCGCCAATGGCGGTGCCTACACCGGCTGGAGCCGTGCCTGGGCCATCGGCTTCTGGTCGCGCCTGGGCGACGGCGACAAGGCCTGGGAGTCGCTAAGCATGCTGATGCAGCACAGCACCAACCTGAACCTGTTTGACACCCACCCGTCAGGAAAGTCCTCCATCTTCCAGATCGATGGAAACTTCGGCGCAACGGCTGCAATGGCGGAAATGCTGATGCAAAGTCACACCGGCGTCATCGACCTGCTGCCGGCGCTGCCCGCCGCATGGCCTTCCGGCGAAGTAAGAGGCCTTCGCGCGCGTGGTTCCATCGGTGTTGACCTGCGCTGGACGGACGGGAAAGCCATTGCAGGAATGCTCTATCCGGATCGCGAGGGCGAGTTCCGCTTGCGCGCACCATCCGGGCAGAAGATCGCGAGCATCACGGCCACCCGCGCGGTCCCGCTGCACGTTGAGGTTGACAGCAGCGTCACTGTCAGGCTGAGGGCCGGGCAAATCTATGGCCTCAAGTTTGCCTGAACTGGCAGCCTTGTCACCGAGCCGACGTGGTGCGAACGGCGGTCTTCGCTCATCCAATCTGCATGAGTAAGCAGCTACACCTTTCGGTTCTGGATCTGGTCGGTATGCGCCCCGGCGAAGCGCCCGCGGTGGCTATCGCACGCACCGTTGAGACCGCGCAGTTCGTTGAGCGGCTCGGCTATACCCGCTACTGGCTGGCAGAGCACCACAGCATCGGCGGGCTGGCGTGTTCCGCCACAGCAGTGCTGATCGGTCATGTTGCGGGGAAGACCAGCACCATTCGCGTGGGCAGCGGCGGCGTGATGCTGCCGAATCACGCACCGCTGGTTGTAGCAGAGCAGTTTGGAACGCTGGCGTCGTTGTATCCGGGCCGCATCGATCTCGGTCTCGGCCGCGCTCCTGGCTCGGATCAGGCGACCATGCGTGCGATGCGCCGTGATCTGCGTTCGACCGGCGAGGAGTTCCCGCAACTGCTTGTAGAGCTTCAGCAGTACCTGGACGATCCGCGTCCGGGACAGGTGGTGCACGCTCATCCTGGCGAAGGGACGCATGTGCCGGTGACTCTGCTTGGGTCCAGCGGATTCAGCGCGCAGCTTGCCGGTGAACTTGGGCTGCCATTTGCCTTTGCTGCTCACTTTGCGCCGCAGTATGTCGAGCCGGCCCTTGAACTGTATCGCCGAAGCTTTCGTGCCTCTGCGGCACTTGCGGAACCGTACACAATGGTCGGTCTTCCCGTCCTTGCGGCCGACACGGACGCGCAGGCGCAGCGTCTTTTGACCACGCCGCTTCAGCGTTTTCTGGCGCTGGTGCGCAATCAGCCGGTGGAACTGAAACCGCCGGTGGACAGCATGGAGGGTCTGTGGAATCCGATGGAGCAACAGGCTGTGGAGGCTCGGCTGGCATTCGCGGTCGTGGGAGACAAGGCCAGCGTACGCACGCAGCTACAGCAGGTCGTTGACGCTCTCGGCATTGACGAAGTACTGGCGGTGACGGACACCTACGAGCAGGCGGATCGCCTGCGTTCGTACGAGATCCTGGCCGAGGCCGCGAAGAACGTGGAAGTGCGGCAGGCAGTCACCGCGTAGCCCTAGGACTGCCGCTGCGAACTTATATGGCGACCAGTTCTTCCACCTGAGCCTTGCCGTAGTGGCTCTTCACGTACTCGTCCAGGATCACCTTGAACTCGTCGACAATGTGATCGCCTTTCAGCGTCATGGCCAGCTTACCGTCGATGTATACCGGTGCCTTTGGCTCCTCAAACGTGCCCGGCAGCGAGATGCCGATGTTGGCGTGCTTGCTCTCGCCGGGGCCGTTTACGATGCAGCCCATCACGGCCAGCTTCATTTCTTCCACGCCCGGGTAGTGCTGCTTCCAGTCCGGCATAGATGTGGTGATGTAGTTCTGCACCTGCTCGGCGAGCATCTGGAAGTACGTTGAAGTGGTGCGGCCGCAGCCTGGGCAGCTAGTTACTTGCGGCGCGAAGCTGCGAATGGAAAGCGCCTGCAGAATCTGCTGCGCGCAGCGTACTTCTTCGGCGCGATCGCCGCTAGGTGTGGGCGTGAGCGAAACGCGAATGGTGTCGCCAATGCCTTTGAGCAGCAGCGGAGCGAGACCGGCCGTGGAGGCGACGATGCCCTTCATGCCCATGCCTGCCTCAGTCAGGCCAAGGTGCAGCGCATAGTCGCAACGGGTTGCGAGTTCGCTGTAGACATCGATCAGATCCCGCACGCCGGACACCTTTGCCGACAGGATGATCTGGTCGCGGCGCAGTCCGTAGCGCTCTGCCGCCGCGGCGTTATCCAGGGCAGAGCGGACCATCGTCTCAAGCATCACGTCGCGCGCGGGCAGGGGACTCGCCAGGCGGCTGTTCTCATCCATCATCTT
>CBAAAE010000004.1:21990-41062 GCA_964658845.1 uncultured Novosphingobium sp.
TCACGTCGCGCGCGGGCAGGGGACTCGCCAGGCGGCTGTTCTCATCCATCATCTTCGTCAACAGGGCCTGGTCCAGCGACCCCCAGTTCACGCCGATGCGCACCGGTTTCTGGTGCTTGACTGCAACCTCGACCATGGTGCGGAAGTTGTCATCATCCTTGCGGCCGATGGACACGTTGCCGGGGTTGATGCGGTACTTCGCAAGGGCCTCGGCGCAATCAGGATACTTGGCCAGCAGCAGATGTCCGTTGTAGTGGAAGTCGCCGATGATGGGCGTGTTCCAGCCCTTCTTCGCGATGCCCTCGACGATGTAAGGCAGCGCCTTTGCCGCTTCATCGTTGTTCACAGTGACGCGCACCATCTCAGAGCCGGCGCGCGCAAGTGCCGCGATCTGCTGAATGGAGCCTTCGATGTCTGCGGTGTCGGTGTTCGTCATCGACTGAACGACGACCGGCGCATCGGAGCCGACGCGGACGCTCCCGATCTTGACGGAAACAGCTTTGCGGCGAACGATCTCGGGCATGAGGACCTCACATGCAGTTTACCAAAGCACCGGTTACACTACAGGGAAGTGGCCCGGTAGCTCAGATGCATAGAGCGGCGCACTCCTAACGCGTAGGTCGCAGGTTGGAATCCTGCCCGGGTCACCACAACAGGCTTATACTCTCTACACGGGCTGCATCCGGGCTTCACGCCGGAGTGGCACTGGAGAAAAGATGAGTCTGAGCGGAGTCCGGGACGCGGTGCGTCCCATGGGTGTGGCAAAGGTCACCCCACAAACGCTGCTGCAAAGCAAGCAAGCTTCTACCCCCATCACAGCACTCACTGCCTATGACTACCCGACGGCTCGCCTTGTCGATGAGGCCGGCATGGACCTCCTGCTGGTGGGCGACTCATTGGGCATGGCCGTTCTTGGATACGAAAACACGCTGAGCGTCACCATGGAGGACATGCTGCATCATGCCCGCGCAGTTCGGCGGGGCACTCGACGCAGCATGCTTGTGGTGGACATGCCCTATGGCAGCTACCAGATCTCCGTGAAACAGACGCTACGCAACGCCTTGCGACTGGTGAAGGAGGCCGGCAGTGAGGCTGTGAAGCTGGAAGGCGGCGTGTCCCAGGCTTCGCGTGTGCGGGCGCTGACGGCTGCAGAAATCCCAGTAGTGGGGCACATCGGCCTTACCCCACAATCCGTTCATCGCATGGGCGGCTACCGCGTGCAAGGCCGTTCCGCGGACGCAGCCATGCATTTGCGCGTCGATGCGTTGGCGCTGGAAGAGGCAGGTGCTGTCGCGCTTGTGCTGGAGGGGCTCCCACGGGAGCTTGCGGCCCAGATCACCCGGTTGCTCACGATCCCGACCATCGGGATTGGCGCCGGTCCCGATTGCGATGGACAGATCCTTGTCTTCCACGATCTGTTTTCCCTGTCCTTCACAAAGCAGCCGAAGTTCGTACGGGGCTTCGGGGACGCCCGGGAACTGATGGAGCACGGACTCAGGAGCTTCCGTGACGCGGTGTCCGCACGAACGTTCCCAAGTGATGCCGAGAGTTATCACCTGCCTAGGGGAGTCTCCCTCGGCACGGAAGACTCCGCTACGGTCTGCCAGCAGGATGCAGTCGTATGCGGGTGATTACATCGCCTCGCGAGATGCGTGCGGCATGCAAAGCTTACCAGCGGGGACCAACGCAGCAGACGATCGGCCTGGTGCCCACCATGGGTGCGTTGCATGACGGGCATCTGTCGTTGGTTCGAGCGTCGCTCGCACGCTGTGATCGCACGGTCGCAACTATCTTCGTCAACCCGCTGCAGTTTGGACCGGATGAAGACTTCTCGCGCTATCCCCGCACGTTTGATCGGGACTGCCTGCTGCTGGAGGCGGAAGGCGTGGACATCCTCTTCGCGCCCACGCCCGAGGAGATGTATCCGACGCCGATGCAGACCCTGGTGGATGTGCCCGAGATCGGTAGGCGGCTTGAAGGTGCTTCCCGTCAAGGCCACTTTCAGGGTGTCGCCACGGTAGTCAGCAAGCTCTTCCATATCGTTCAGCCGGAATGCGCTTTCTTTGGTCAAAAAGATGCAGCACAGGTAGCCGTTCTTCGCGCGATGGTGCGTGACCTCAACTACGACCTGGAACTAGTAGTGTGCCCTACTGTTCGTGAAGCGGACGGCATCGCGATGAGTTCGAGAAACCGCTATCTCACCGCGGTAGAACGTGGAGAAGCTGTCGCTCTCTCGCGGTCTCTACGCGCTGCGACGGGTGCCGTCGCTGAAGGACAGCGCAACGTCGCGGTACTTCGCGAGACGCTGCTCCATGAGCTTGGCCGGTCGACTTCTTTACGCGTTGACTACGCCGAGGTCGTCGATCCGGACACACTGGAGAGCCTGGCCGAACTACCCTCGCAGGCACTCGTAGCGGTCGCTGCCTGGGTGGGCACAACAAGGCTGATCGATAACTGCTTCGTTCAAGTGGAAAGCTCCGCTTCGTGAAAATACTGCTTGGCGTGTGTGGAGGCATTGCAGCGTATAAGGCTGCTGAATTGACACGCGAGTTTCGCCGGCGTGGTGCAACCGTTCAGGTCATCATGACCGCCAACGCCGAACGCTTTGTAACACCGCTTACGCTGGCTGCGCTCAGCGGGAACCAGGTGATGACGTCACTGTGGCAGCCCGTTAACAGCGAAGTCGTGACGGAAGAAACGGGTGCCTTTGACATCGAACATATCCGCATCGCGCAGGACGCCGATGCGCTCGTGATCGCTCCGGCTACGGCGAACTTCGTTGCTACGTTGGCTCACGGCTTCTCCGGTGATCTTCTTTCCGCGGTCTGTCTCGCAACCACAGCTCCGCTAGTGGTTGCGCCCGCGATGAACACAAACATGTGGACGCATCCTGCGACGCAGGCGAACATGGAAACCTTGCGGCAGCGCAACGTACAGATCATCGCGCCTGCCAGTGGCGAACTTGCATGCGGCATGGTGGGCGATGGGCGCCTTGCGGAGCCGGTCGACATCGCGAACCGAGTATTTCGAATCGCACAACGAACGTCTGATCTGGCCGACGAAACGATTCTTATTACGGCGGGGGGAACGCGCGAACCGATTGACGCGGTCCGGTTCCTCGGGAATCGTTCCAGCGGCAAGATGGGATTCGCGCTTGCGGACGCTGCACTGGCGCGCGGCGCAAAGGTGATCCTCGTCAGTGCCTCGACCGCACTCCCTGTGCCTGCGGGCTGTGATCATATCCGTGTGACCAGCGGCGCTGAGATGGAACGAGTGGTGCTCGCGGAACTTCCGCGCGCATCCATGGTGATCATGGCTGCCGCTGTTTCGGACTACCAGGTGGTGTCACCCTCTGCTCAGAAGATCAAAAAAACAGACACCCTGACGCTTGAACTTGCGCGCACACCCGACATACTGCGCAAGGTCGTTCAACATCGCCGACCGGGCACAGCGGTTGTCGGGTTTGCGGCGGAGACAGAGCACGTTGTCGAAGAGGGAAGGCGGAAGCTGCATGAGAAAGGTGCCGATCTCATCGTGGCGAACGACGTCTCTCGATCTGACACGGGCTTTGACGCCGATTACAACGCAGGCATCGTCATATCCGAAACAGAGGAACAGACACTGCCATTCTGTTCAAAGAGGGATATGGCAGAGCACGTTCTTGACCGAACGAAATGCATAGCGCGTAAGCTGCGAGACGTAGCAGCCGCCTGCTAATTACTTCATCGGCTTCTGAGTAGCCGCTCGATCGCGACTCTGGTGATCTCGCAATCGGTCAGGACACACCTGGACGTGAGGAGTAAGTGATCGCAGCAATTCTCCAACCGTCCGTGCCCTTGACCAGAACCCAGGTCTCGCTCCCTCGATTTTGTTCCTTGCCATCGATCAGGAAGGAAAAATCGAAGTAGACTGACGCAATCGTCCCGTCACTATTCACTACCAGATGGGTGTGCGTCGGATTGAAGTCCGCCTTTGAGGTCGCGAGCAGCTTCACGAAATCTGTGTAGCTTCCCACGCGAACCTTTACCGCGCTCGGAGACTTCGCTTTTGCGCGAGCGTATGCATCATCTGACAGAACGTTAAGCCACATACTGCCCTGAGGGATGAACAGCTGTGACAGGCGAGATCCGTCATGAGCGACGACGGCTGCGTGATAGTTGTCGATTACGTGCTGCACATCGACGGTATCGGCAGCAGTTACCTTGTTTGTTTCAACGGGTTCCGCGCTTTGAGCGAAGCTCGCGGTGCTGATTAGAGTCGTGAGCGCCAAAACAAGGCCGCGGGTGAAAATCTTCATGTGTCTTATCTCCTGAAAGGCGGAAGCTGCAACGTTACACACTTGTAGCCGCAGCAACGCCTGACTTGAAATGTATCCGCATCCATCACGCACCTGGTGAATATGTTCCGAAACGGCTCCGGCGGTTGCAGACGGGTATAGAGATCGCATGAAAAGCATGGGAGTAAGTACATGATTTGAAGTCTTGATTCTTCCGGTAGCTCGAATGACGAGCGGGGAGGATGCCGTAGAACGTGATCTGTCAGAATAAAGAATAAGTAGATGTTCCGAGGAGAGTCTTGCCGGGGCAGAAGTTCCTCCGCCTCTGATGGTCACTTACTCAATTTATCTGGCCGTAGTTGAGTGAGGACGAAACGTTGCTGCAGAGCAGGGAGAGGATGACCATGACAATGGCAATTAGAATCCTGCGCTGGTCGGCCGTGTCAATCACTTTCTGGACGATCATTGCCGTCATCTTTGCATTGCCGCAACTGGAGCAGAACCACAATCTGTACAAGTTACTGACGTCCGCGCTGGCGCAATGGTGGGCATGGGGATTACTTGTTCCCGGGATTCTGGCGCTGGATCATGTTCTCCCGTTTCCAGCCCAGAAGGTCTTGCCCCGCGTCCTCACACAACTTGCCCTGGGTCCCTTCGTAACAGTCGTGTATTGCTACGTGGAGACCGGCATGAAGGCCTTACTGCGTGTAGGTCCCTGGTCCAGACTGCTCGGCGCTGGAGTCATTGCGGAAGCCTCAAGGGAGATGTTCTGGAGCATGCTCGTGTACTGTCTCATCGTCGGCGTTTGGCAGGCGTACCTCTATCACCAGCGCTTTGTTTCCGCGGGGCTGCAGATGGAGCGTCTGCAACGAAGCTTCTCCGATGCTCGCCTCAACGCATTGCGTATGCAGTTAGATCCACACTTCCTCTTCAATGCACTCAACACCGTCTCCTCGCAGGTGGAGCGTGATCCCAAGCTCGCGAGAAAGATGATCGAGCATCTGGGAGATCTGCTACGACTCTCTTTGAGTTCTCAAGGAACTCAAGAGATACCGCTTGCTGAAGAACTGGCCTTTCTCGAGCATTACCTCGCCATACAAAGAATTCGTTTTGGCGAGTCCTTGAGAGTCGTGATCAGCATCGATCAAGACGTTCAAGATGCGCTGGTTCCAAGTCTTTTCATCCAGCCTTTGGTGGAGAATGCCATCCGCCACGGTGTCTCGAAGAGAGCCCGTGGCGGAACCATCATCTTGAGTGCGCAGCGTAGTCAAGGAAACCTTCTGATTCAGGTCTTGGATGATGGTGTGGGCTTACCTGCCGGCTGGTCCTTCGATACGCACAAGGGAGTAGGCCTCTCCGTAACGAGTGAGCGGCTGGCCGGTTTATATCCCGGTGATGCAAGCCGCTTCGAAGTCCGAAGAAGTGAAAACGGTACCGGCGTGTACCTTTCGTTCCCACTGCGCAACCGAAAGGAAAGTGATGACGGCCTTACAGCCTGATGGTATCCGTGCACTCATCGTGGATGACGAAGCACCTGCTCGGCAGCGCATCGCTGACTTGTTGAACGGGGATCCAGACGTTTTGTCTCTGCAGGAAGCGGGCGATGGAAAGACAGCAGTGAGAATCATCCTCAGTGAGAAACCCGACCTGGTGCTGCTGGATGTGCAGATGCCTGAACTCAATGGCCTGGAGGTGATGGCAGCCGTCGGGCCTGACGACATGCCGCCCACGGTATTCGTCACCGCATACGATCAGCATGCTATTCGAGCCTTCGAAGCAAATGCTATGGACTACCTTCTGAAGCCTTTCAGCGACGAGCGTTTTGAGGCGATGCTGACGCGGGTGAAGAGGCGTAGAGACGACATTCATCTTCGGGAGTTCAGCCACAAGGTTGCAAGGGCCATTGCCGTGCAAGCGACAGACGCGCGCTACCTTGATCGCTTGGCAGTCAAGAGCGACGGGATTACGACTTTCATCCTTGTAAAGGATATTCACTGGATCGAAGCAGCCGGGGTGTACGTAACCATTCACAGTTCGGGAAAAGAAGCTCTGTACCGAGCCTCACTGACGGAGATGGAGCGCAGTCTTGACCCGAGCAAGTTTCTGCGCATCCATCGCTCGGTCGTCGTGAACATAGACAGTATTGTGCAGTTAGAGTCCCTCTCACACGGCGAGCTTGAACTGCTCTTGAAGGACGGCTCTCATCCCCATGTAAGCAGGAGCTATCGAAGCGCAATTGAGAAGCGTCTTGGGCAAAGGCTGTAATACGGTTTGTGGAGCTATACACCAGAAGCTCAGGGCCCGAATGACACCAGGCGATTTCTCATGGGCGGTTGCCCGTTACAGAAGGGAAGAGGTTCGGGATGGGCGCGCTCTTCTTCTGTTCGTATTCGGGGTGCGGGAACGGCTTACGCGGCATCATGGCTTCCCGTTCGCTGGTATTCCATAGAAAGATTGCCTCTACGATGGCAGCCTGCTCGAGATCATCTTTATTCAGATGGTCTACCGTGTCTAGGTTGGAGTGGTGCGTGCGGGTCTCGTAATCGAGCTCGTCCTGGAGGAACTCAAATCCAGGAAGACCTGCGTTGTCGAAGCTCTCGTGATCGCTGCCGACATCGATACGGTTCGTGACGGTGGTGACGCCGAGATCTGTCAGGGGAGCGATCCATTGCGCGAAGATGGGAGCGACCGCATAGTTGCCCTGGGTATAGATGCCGCGCACCCTGCCGCCGCCCTCGTCGATGTTGTAATACGCATCCAGCGACTCCCACTCCTTTGTGGGTACGAGCGGTTTGGATGCGTCATCGGCCGCCGCGCTGCTGGTCGCGGAAGAACCGGCAGACTCGATGAGGTGCTTTTGAACGTAGCTCTTGGAACCGAACTCTCCTTGTTCCTCGCCGCTCCACAGGGCAATGCGGATAGTCCGTTTCGGCTGGACGTCCAGTGCCTTCAGGATGCGCACTGCTTCCATTGCGATTGCGGCGCCGGAGCCATTGTCAGTTGCTCCTGTGCCGGCGGGCCAACTATCCAGGTGACCTCCCACCATAACTATCTGGTCCTGTAACACTTTGTTACGGCCCGGGATGTCGGCGATGGTGTTGAATCCATGCTCGCGGTCACCAGTGAAGGCAGTCTGGATGTTCAGCTCAACAGTGATCGGGACATGCGCCTGCGCAAGGCGTGCAAGGCGGTTGTAGTGCTCGGTCATAACGACGGCGTACGGGATGGAAACGGCGTTCTCGCGTAGCTGGGCGTTGCGCGCGAGTTCTACACCGTTATCGTCAAGCAGCAGGCCTGTGTCGACGTTTCTGCCTTCTTCGTGCGAGGGCAGCAGGATCGCGGTGGCGCCTTCCTCCTGCGCCATCTTCACTGCGCGCTGGCGGAGTACAGCTACACGTTGACGCTCAAGACGCGATGCCGCATTAGCCGGCGGCGGACCTGTGGCACGACGCGGAACCCCAGGACCCTGCAACTCCTTGAGTTCCTCTTCGGTGTAGCGGAAGGAGAGAGGTTGATTGAGTTCAGGTTCAGTGCGCGATGCGCCCAGCATGAGAATCCTGCCCTTGAGTGTGCCCTTGACCGAGTCAAGTTCGCTGGCATCGGTGAGCGGAAGGTACACGATTTCGCCTCGCACAGGGCCGCTGGTTGCAGCCGACCAGACCGCTGCCTGCATCCATATGGGCGCGGAATCCGGCGTCACCATGCGGCACCAGGCATTGATCTGGTACCAACCCATGCCGAACTCGCCCCAGTCTTCAAGATGCGCGTTCTCCAGGCCAATCCCGGTCAAGGTATCGCGTGTCCACTCGTTTGCTCTCTTCATGTTCGGCGACCCGGTCAGGCGGGGACCGATGCCATCCGCGAGCGCAGAAGCAAAGTCCATTGCCTTCCCGTGATTCATACCTTCGGCGTGGATGCGCTCATACATGCTCAGGTCTAGCAGTTCGACCGCAGGCTGCGGCCCATAGTAGCCGCCAGGCCGGACACCTTTCTTCTCGCCCTGACTCATCGCGGTAACATGAGCATCCGGCTGCTTCTGTGCAGGGATTGAAGCAATGGGCATGGCAAGCGTGCAGGCCAGCGCGAATAGCCGGCGGTAAGTCAAGAGTGCACGCGAAGAAATTAACATCTGCTCCTGCTCTCCAGATCGGGCGTCGTGATGATCAGCTGTCTGCAGCGAAACACGACGGAAGCTCACTTAGATCATCACAATGACGCGTCCGAGGTGTTTGGGATGGTCGGCCAGATCGTGCGCCTCGGCGATCTCCGCGAGCGGAACACGCTCGCCGATCTCAAACCCTGACCAACCCGCAATAAGCGCGCTGTTCAAGTCGTTGGCCGCTGCAATCTTCGCAGAGATAGGGAAATCATCGCTGCCTAGAAAATTAAGCTGGAGATTCTTAAAGACCATGGACCAGAAGGGGATGGGCGCGCCCGCGTCGTTTGTGGCGTATGTCGCGAGCGTTCCACCGAGCTTCAGCAGTGCGATGTCTCGTTCGATGTTTGCCGCGAATGCTACCTCCACGATGTGATCAGGGCCATCCGGCACGATGGCTCGAACCTTCGCAATAAGGTCGGCATCGTTGGAGACGACATCATGGGCGCCGGCTTTGCGAGCGGTCTCTTCTTCAGCAGGGGATCGTACGGTACCGATGACACGCGCTCCGGCAAAGCGGGCGAGCTGGACCGCACACTGTCCTACGGCGCCGCCCGCACCCTGGACCAGCACCGTCTTACCGCTAACCGGTCCCGCGACATGCACCGCCCGGTGCGCCGTGATGCCTGGAATGCCGAGGCAGGCACCGACCTCGAACGACAAGCTACTCGGCAGTAGCACAACGTGATCCGCGGGGACCACTGTGAACTCGGCCGCCGTGCCGAAGGGCCGGTAGGATTGTGCGCCGAAGCACCACACGCGCTTTCCAGCCAGATCCTGTGGAACTCCCGGACCCATGAGATCGACCGTCCCGGCGCCATCACTGTGCGGGATAACACGAGGAAAAGGCATCCCGAGCGCGAAAGTGTCGGCCCGCTTTTTGGTGTCGCCCGCATTAATGCCGGAGACCGCGACCCGGATGCGAACCTCACCCGGACCCGGCGTCGGATCCGGCATCTCGCCCACTGTTAGTACCTCTCGTGCCGGACCCTGCTTCTCATACCACGCTGCCCTCACCTGTTGCCCTCCTGTCGATCGCCGCTTGTAGCTGTTGAGCCCGGCATCCATTTTGTAACAAGTGTTTCAGTAGCGCTTTATTTGCAATCGTATCAATAGAACTTGACTTCAAGGTAAGGTGCCGGCTCGCAATGCTCCGGATGTGACCGTTGTGGTGGACGAGGTCGTCTGCTTGGACGCCGCGGAGTAAAGCTGGTAGCGGTTGATCTACGTCGCCGACAGCCAGGCCACCTTTAGGTGCCAGCGCCCGACACCCCAGACATTGAACACCTCTTCGAGAAGACGTAACAATTTCCTGCCAGGGGCGCTAACTAATCCGTTAGTTGTTCGTCTGCCTTAGCAGAAGCGATGCCTCCACGCCCGTCCAAAACGCTCACGGAAGCCGAACTCAGGCTCATGCGCCTTCTGTGGCGTCGCGGCGAGTCGTCAGTAAACGACCTTGTGGCGGCGATGCCGAAGCGGAAACCGCTGGCATACACCTCGGTGCTCACGACGATCCGGATACTTGAGACGAAAGGCTACGTCAAACATCGGCAGGAGGGCCGTGCCTTCCTGTACACGCCATGCATTGCGGAAAGCGAGGCCAGCCGCGGCGAGATCAGGAACATGCTGGGACGCTTCTTCGGCAACAGCCGCGAACGCCTACTGCTCGCGTTGCTTGACGATGGAGATGTGAGTGCCCTGGAGCTCGAGCGCCTGAAGGCCGCCATCGCTCAGGCCGAAGCTGCGCAGAAGGCACCCGATCAGGAGGCGCGGTGATTACGCATATCGAGCTTCTACTTCACACCTTGTCCTCGCAGTTGACGACCGTCTTCGTCGCCGGCCTGTGGCAGGGAACGCTGGCCATCGTAGTCGCAGCGGCGCTCGTCCGCGTGGTCCCCAAAGTACGTACCGCCATCCATTACGGCTTCAGCAGCATCGCTTTCTTTGTACTGGCGGTGCTGCCATGGATCCGCTTAACGCCGATGGGTGCAGCGAGGATCAGAGGCATCGGTATCTCACCCCACGTCGCTGAAGCGATTGGCGTCCTCTGGCTAACGGCAGCGTTCGTGCGCTCCGTGCAGTTGGGAAGGGCGTATTGTCACCTGCGGAAGGTGTGGCGAGGAGCCGTTCCGCTTACGCGTGCCAGTGACTTTGTCGCCCCCGCTGCAAAGGCGGAGCGTGGCGTGGTCCTGTGTTCGTCGTCCGACGTGGATTCACCCACAGTCCTGGGTTTCCACCATCCGCGCCTGCTGCTGCCGAACTGGATGGTGTCCACTCTCGACACCTCTGATCTGCAACAAATTATTCTCCACGAGTATGAACATTTGCGCCGCCGGGACAACTGGACGAATCTGCTGCAACACGTCGTGCTCTTGCTATGTCCGTTGCACCCCGGCCTGCTCTGGCTTGACGGGTTTCTTCATCGAGAACGCGAACTGGCATGTGACGCTGGCGTGATCGCGCGGACGGGCCAGCCCATTGTCTATGCCACGTGCCTGACGCGCCTTGCGGAACAAAGACAGGAGCGCCGCGGGCGCCTTCGCCTAGCGTTGGCGGCCTGGGAGCGACGATCCGAGCTGACACATCGTGTGCACGCCGTGCTAAGTCGAGGTGCGTCGCATCAGCCTTTGCAGTCCCGCTTGGCCACCGGCCTTCTGTCCATGTTGCTGGCTGCAGGTTCGTTTCTCATGACGCGTGTTCCCCAACTAGTTAGCGTGGAAGGCACTGGTACAAAGGTGCCCGCACGAGACTTTGCACGGAACGTCATCCCCCAGTCCGCGATATCACAACATGCGTTTGCGCCGCAGATCGCGCGGGTCGCAGATGACCATGCCGTCCCAGGGTACGTGGCGGCTGCGTTCCGCCAGTCTACCCATAAGGTTCGACATCGTCGTCAGATTGCGGCGGTATCACCTGCCTTGCCGGAACAGACCCGTACGGACGGACAAGCGCTGCAACTGGTTGGCTTCACGGATCCGAGCCTGCAGTCCTCAGAAGAGCAGCCTGCCCGCGTCATGACTATGGAGTTTGTTCGACCTTATGCCGCTGTTCCACTTGGTGACGGCTGGCTGTTCCTTCAACTGTAGTTCAACCATCTAATACCACCGAGGATGCTTCCATGCCACTAAAAACTAATTCATTAGTAAATCTGCGCAACATGCGCCGTTTTGCGTTGCCGACCAGCTTCGCCGCGATAGCGGTACTCGGCACCAGCCTGTCTCTACACCAGGCTGGTGCACAAGCCAGCACGAGCACTAAGTCGCCGCTCGATGACAAGGGCGTGGTGGCACTGACACAACTCGATCACGCGATGGAGACGCTCGCGGCCCGTGTCACGCCTTCAGTTGTGAACGTTGCAGTGACGGGTTACGGGTCTCAAGAAGAACGCGAAGAGATGCGAGGCCAGCAGCTGGATCCCCAGGAGCTGCCGCCCGGGTTACGACAGTTCTTCGGATTCGGCAATGACAACGGTCGCGGCGGACGTCGCGGCCAGCCTGAGCAGCAGTCTCTGCAGCATGCCATCGGCTCCGGCGTGATTATCTCTCCAGACGGTTACATCGTGACCAACCACCACGTTGTGGATGGCGCGACCCAGATTAAGGTCACTCTGCATGACCGGCGGGTGCTGATTGGAAAAGTCGTCGGCTCCGATAAGCTGACTGATCTCGCGGTCATCAAGGTGGACGCGCACGATCTTCCGGCGATCTCGTGGGGTGATTCAAGTAAGCTGCAGCCCGGGCAAACTGTGCTCGCATTTGGTAGCCCCTTTGGCTATCTGCAGTTCTCGGTGACGCGCGGCATCGTCAGCGCGATTAACCGGGCGGCACCTTCCACAGACGGGCGCCGACCGGGCGGTCTGATCCAGACCGATGCCGCAGTGAACCCCGGCAACAGTGGAGGCCCACTCGTGGATTCGCGAGGCGAACTGGTTGGAATCAACTTTCTGATCGCCTCAAACAGCGGTCAGTTTGCAGGCGCGAGCTTTGCCATCCCCGCGGAAATCGCTCAGTCCGTGACTAAGCAAATCATCAAGACTGGCGCGGTGCATCATGGCTATCTCGGCGTCAACATGAACGATGTGACGCCGGACAACGCGCAATTCTTCAACCTGAAGAGCGCCAGCGGCACGATTGTGGCACAGGTTACTCCCGGCTCGCCCGCATCTGCCGCAGGTCTGAAACAAGGCGATGTCATCCAGCGGTTGAACGGCAATGTCATTGAGAATGGCACCGCACTGCAGATGGCAGTGTCGAACATGGAGCCAGGAGCGCGCGTACAGCTTGGCATCCTGAGGAATGGTGCGTCGCAAACGGTGAGCGTCAAGTTAGGTGAGTACGACAGGAAGGCCGAAGTCGCCGCGGACGAGGGCAACAGGGAAGAGACGGGATTAAGCAGCGGAAAACTTGGCCTGGCTATGGCCGATCTAACCCCGGACGTCCGACAGCACTTCAAGGTGCCCACGACAGTGACCGGCGCTGCCATCCAGGACGTGCGTAGCGACAGTCCTGCAGAAGACGCCGGTCTGCAGCCGGGTGACATTATCGTCGAGGTGAACCGCCACGCCGTCACCTCTGCTTCGCAGGTGGCAAATGATGTCAAACAGGCCGGTGGCGGTAAGGATGTACTTCTGCTCGTATGGTCCCAGGGTAGTGAATCGTATCGCCTGGTTCGCCCGAGCGCGGGCTGACTTCCAACCTGAATGTTCCTCTGTAATTTCCATTGCGGCCCGCGGCACACGCTGCGGGCCCGCCAGGAATTACACGTTCCGACAGGTAGAAATCGGGAGAGCTCGTTGCCGAAGCGAGTTACTCGGCATGCGCAAGACGCCGCTCTATTCTGCGGTCAGGTAGAAGCCATCCAAGAGCAACCGCTGCGTAGCCGAGGCAGGCAATTCTTGGCAGCCAGAAGGCGATCACAATCGAGATCGTATAGACCACCAGGGAGAAGATACCTTTACGATCTTTGCCTATGGCGCGAGCCAGAACAGAATTGTTTCCGTGCTGGCGCACCAAGGCTTTCGTGAGTAGATGGTAAGCAACACCGGCAGACCATAGCATGACGCCGTACATGGCTACGGGCAATGGGGCGAACCTGTTTTCGCCCATCCACCCGGTTAGAAACGGAGCTAACGAAAGCCAGAACAGCAGGTGCAGATTTGCCCAGAGCACGCCTCCAGAGACACGCTCCGCTGCGTGCAGCAGGTGGTGGTGATTGTTCCAGTAAATGCCCACATAGACGAAGCTCAGGATGTAACAGAGGAACACCGGAACGAGGGGGCGCAGACCAATCAAGGTATTGTCACGCGGCACATGAAGATCTAACACCATGATGGTGATAATGATCGCGAGAACCCCATCGCTGAAAGCTTCCATTCGTCCCTTACCCATTTCTTCGTCTCTCCTCCAATCTGCACACGTGACGGCATCGCACAAGCCATGATTCCTACAACACTTATTTACTGCGCTCACGCGGAGCCGTGTGGAGTGCCGATACGCCGACCTCGTCGTTGCGGTCCAGTTCCAGACGGTTCCAGCCAGCCGCTTCCGCTGCTGCGGCGTATGTTTCCTGCAGAAAATTAAGGACAGTAGCTGCTGGATCTGGGGAGACGAGAACGTCGTCGTAATCAAGAAGGAACTCTCCCATCTCAGCAGCGAATCTTCCGGGAGGTGTTAACTTACTTTCCGCCAGGCCCTCTGGTACCGGCGCAGCGTATGCATAGAAGGCGGCGCGCCCGTACTCGCCGTTGCCCGGCCAGAAGCCGGCACTGATCACCTCATGCGAGTACGCTTCGGCCTGCATCTTATCCGCTCCATCGCGCGCTGGCGCCCGCTGACCGCTGAAGCGCGTCACAGCAAGGTCGAACGAGCCCCAGAAAAAGTGTACCGGGCTGATCTTGCCATAAAATGCGGTCGAGAAGCGCTTCAGCAACGTGTCTGCAAGGCGTAAAGCATGCCAGAACTGCTCCACCGCGTTCGAGTCATAAGTACGGTGAACAGTGTCCCGATCGAAGCGAATCGGATGTGCGATCTCCACCGGCAGCGGATCCAACGGAACGTTCACGGCGAGGTTCTTAAGTTGTTGAACGTACTCTGTGAAAAATTCCGCCACCGGCTTAGCACTGAGCTTCATCCCACCCGTCCCGCCTCTGCTGGTGCGGAAGATGAGTTGATGCTCGATGAAGTCAAACTCAATGTCCAGGAGATGGCCGCCAGGTGTCGGCATGGAGGATGTGGCAAGGCCTCGTGCGCTCACATAGAAAGGAACATTCCACCAATGATTCTGGGTCGGTGTCAGAGCCAACCGCGTCTTGCCCACGATCTGGGTATAAAGCTGAAGCGTTTCTGCTGTGTCTTTCCAGTGGGACCAGTCCAAGGTTGGCCACCTACCTAACTGAAGCGGCGGAGTGTGGTGATGCAAGATGACCTCCCTGGAACACGCGTGCTGGGTGCTGATAAGACTGGGTCAGCGTTTGTCTCACTGTCGCGCTGTCAGTGCCTTGACGTCAAGCAACATCATGCAAGGCTGGTGGCGACTGCACGTCCCGTGAAAGGCTAGCCTATGGCCGCGGACCACTTTGATTCTTCGCTACGCGAAACTAGGTTTGGGCCGCGAGTGCGTGGGCATTTCCGGTAAACGGGATTATGAAAGGCCCCTTTCTTAAAACGGAGCTTCGGGCATGGTGATGACCAGGCAAGAAAACTGACGCCGACCCTACTGCAAGTGGAATCTAGGCTGCGACGCATCGTTCCGAAAAGACATGAGCCCGATTCCCGCTGTTTCCTGCTTCTTTTCACCAAGTGTCAGCCAGAATCGGTGTTTGGCTATCGTTTCATTCTCTTTGCATTCAAGCGTTCGATGTAGATGGATACGGATGGCTCAATCCCGTACTCCTCCGTTGGGGGCAGGGTGACGGAGCAGCAACTGAAGATATATTGGTCCAACAATCGCATCGAGTAGAAGCGCGCCGTTAATCCGTGCGCATTTGCGCATGTGCTCCACACTGGACTCGCTTCCGGGTCTGTCCCGGCTTTAAATTCTCTTGACGCTTTGTCCGCGCACTCTGCGGGCAACGGTGGACGCTCTTCTCGGGCGGATGTGGCTCTCGCCGGGATGGGAGCGTCTTTCGGCTATTCGTTGCACAGCTGTTCCCAATTGTTTTGCCTACAGCTAAGCAGCTATGGCGTCCTCACAGACCCTCATTACGTACTACACAGGTAGGCGAACATGTATTTTCGCCGAAGGCCTCCGGGGCGGTGGCACCAAATATCTGCACCCATCCGTCGCGGTCCGACTAATGACTATGGCGTCGAGTTCGAGGGAAACCAAATGAAGAACCTTCTAGCAATCGTCGGCGTTGTACTGCTTTCGCTTTCACGGCTGGTTCCAGCGCAGAACCTAACGCCGAAGATCGTCAGTGCGGCGGAGGCGTTTCTCGCCACGCTCAGTGCGGAGCAGCGGCAGAAGGTCGTCTACGCCTTCGACGACGCGGCGCAACGTGCGCGCTGGTCCAACTTCCCGACTGGCGTGGTTGCTCGCGGCGGTCTCAGCCTGAAGCAGATGAGTGCACAACAACAGGAAGCAGCCATGAAACTGATGGCGACCGTTCTCAGCCCGATGGGTATGGAGAAGGTAAAGGAAGTCCGGCAGGCTGATGATGACTTCAAGGCTAACGGTTCCAAACGAGGCTCGGGCAACCGTGGTCCCGGTAGCGGTGGGCCACGTCCGCAGGGTCCGCCTCCTGATGGACAGGGCGGTCCGCCCCCGCAGATCGGCAGTGGAGGACCGGGCGGTCCCGGCGGTCGTCCCGGTGGAGGCGATCTCTTTGGCAGCGATCTTTACTTCATCTCGTTCCTTGGGGAGCCTTCCACAATCAGGCCTTGGATGCTCCAGTTCGGGGGGCACCATCTCGCGCTCAACATCACCGTCGCAGGTGATAAAGGCGTGCTGACGCCGACACTGACCGGTGCACAGCCCGCCAGGTTCTCGCTGAACGGCAAGACTGTGCGCCCTGTCGGACGTGAGAGCGATAAGGCGCTTGCACTAATGCAGTCGCTTGATGCTCAGCAACGATCGAAGGCTGTGCTCGGCTACCAGGTCCGCGATCTTGTGCTGGGGCCGGGACAGGATGGCAAGAAGATCTCTCCCGAGGGTTTGAAGGTCTCAAGCATGAACGCCAGCCAAAAAGCGTTGCTGCTCGATCTGATTGCGGAGTGGGCTGGCATTATCAACGAGAACTCTGCCGCAAGCCGCGTGGCCGAGATCAAGGCTGACCTGAACGACACATGGTTTGCATGGAGCGGCGCCACGTCAGGTGAAGCAGGCAACAACATCACCGCCTACTACCGGATCCAGGGTCCTCATCTTGTCATTGAATACGCGCCGCAGAGCGACGAGCCCGATAACCACGTTCACACCATGTACCGTGACCCAACCAACGACTACGGAAGTGCGTTGACGAAGCAATGAGGTGGCGAATCGCACTTGCGGTATTGCTCTGCGCTCTGATCACAGAGAAGACAGCCTTTGCCCACCGCATTGATGAGTACCTGCAGGCGACCCTGCTTACCGTGGAGAGAGACCACGTGCAGGTGTCGATGCGACTCATCCCGGGCGTGCTGGTCGCGTCTTCCGTCATCAATGCGATTGACAGCAATCATGACGCCGCATTCTCCGAAGGGGAGGAGCGTGCTTACGCGCAACGTGTGCTCCGAGAGCTTTCCATCACGCTCGATGGCAAGGTTGTTCCTCCATCACTCGGCGTGTTCAGCTTTCCCCAGCCCTCGCAACTGCGTGATGGACTCGGCGAAATCCATATTGACTACAGCATCGATCTGCCGCTCGGCGGCCCGGACCGCACGTTGACGCTCGTCAATCAGCACCTCAGGGCCAAGTCTGTCTATCTTGTGAACGTTCTCGCGCCACGGGACGGGGACGTCACTATCATCAACCAGAAGCGCAATCAGCAGCAGTCAGCCTATGAACTCGACTTCCAGCAGGCGCAGCAGAAAAAGCGTTCATCTTGGTCGGCCTTCCGGTCATGGTCTTCCGGATTACAGCTATCCGGCCTCTTCCGCCTCGGCATGAGGCACATTGCGGAAGGTACCGACCATCTTCTCTTCCTGCTGGTCCTGCTGCTGCCCGCTCCAATGTGTGCCGTTGGAACTCGCTGGGGCGTACCTGTCAGCGTACGCAAGAGCCTGCTGCACATCGCTGGGATCGTCACAGCGTTTACAATCGGTCACTCTCTCACGCTCACAGTCTCCGCGATGGGATTCGTTCACATTCCAAGCCGACCGGTTGAGGTGCTTATCGCGGTTTCCATCCTGGTTTCCGCCGTGCATGCACTGCGGCCCATCTTCCCCGGCAAAGAAACGTGGATGGCGGCTTTCTTCGGGCTCATCCACGGTCTCGCGTTCGCTTCCACGCTTGATCGCCTCGGGTTCTCGCGATGGGATCGCCTCGCCGGGATTGTGGCATTCAACTTGGGCATCGAAACAATGCAAATCGTGGTCGTCGCTCTAGCCTTACCATCGCTCTTACTCATGAGCAGGACTCAGGTGTATCGATACTTCCGTATCGGCGGCGCGGGCTTGGCCGCGCTAGCTTCGCTGGCATGGGTCTCAGAGCGGCTGTTTGACTTACAAACGCCGGTTAATTCTGTAGTAAATGGCGTTGCGCGGCACGGCGTGCCGGTGGCGGCGGGGCTTCTTGTAGCAAGTCTCGCCTCCCGATACTTAGCCGCCGACGCGGGCAGTTAGGTCTGTGAGGCGGGCTTCTCGCTGGCTCGCGAATGGATCGGTGGCCCATTCACCCATAACGGAATTATTGGACGCCCCTGGTTTCGTACGCTGCAGCTTGCCAATCATCTGTGCAGAGCTATCTTTGCAAAGAAGGTGGATGAGCCATCGAACTCATCCACCCGGGCAGACGACTACTCGTCGTCGGCCCCATCTGAAGGATCATCAGCGGCCTCGATCTTCGAGAGCCGCTTCATGCCGATGGCATGGATTCCAGGATGCGGTGCTTGAATGGTTGGCCCTCGACGCCTTCGGTGATCTCGCGATACCGTAGTGTCCCTTCCAGGGTAATGAGCTGACCCCTTCTGGAGAGTCGGAGCGAACTTCGAGAGATTGCTCCAGGCATACACACGATGTCGTTCGGTTCGGTCTCGTAATCCCCTTGTCGTTCCAGCTCTCCTGGGTTGCGATGTTGAGGACGCCCGTAGTCTTTGCTGTTCTGAGTGGTTTTGGCTTCTGCGTTCTGTCCATGGCGGGCCGATGAGGATGACTTTGTCGAACATGGTGTTTGGCTCCGTTCTTCTGGTTTGTCGGCTGGATGCGGTACATGCTTGCACAAGGGGTGTGCCGTTGCCATCCATGAATGCCGAGTATTTTGGCGACCGGAGAGTGGGCCGCCCCACTCCGTGAGCCGGTGAAGAGCGGCCGGCAGGCATGAATGCGAGCAGCATGGGCTGATAGGCATAGGAGCGAGTCAATCCTCCGGCGGGGCGGAGTAGACTGCTACGCATGAAATTTGCGATGGTGGTATGCGCTGTGGGCGTGGCGACGCTGTGCGCCGGAGATGCGGGCGCGCAGCAGGAGGATGGAGGCGTCAGCTACTTTGGTCGAGGCCAAGAGGTG
>CBAAAE010000005.1:0-15186 GCA_964658845.1 uncultured Novosphingobium sp.
GCGGATGACGCCTGCCTTTACGCTCTCCTGCAATCCAGCGCGCAACTCACGGGCTGGCAGCGTGGCCAGGGTGTCGATGTCGGCGAAGACCGCCAGCGGATGGTAAAAGCTGCCCACGAGATTCTTGCCTGCGGCCAGATTCAGGCCGGTCTTGCCGCCGACGGACGAATCCACCTGCGCCAGCAGCGTCGTGGGCACCTGCAGAAAGCGGATGCCGCGCATGTACACCGCGGCAAGGAATCCGGTCAGGTCGCCGATCACGCCTCCGCCAAGGGCGATCAGCAGGCTGTCGCGATCAGCATGGTGTGCTGCCAGTTCTTCACAAAGGCGTTCCAGCGTGGAGAACCGTTTGTGCTGTTCGCCCACAGGCACGTGCAGCGTTTCAACTACGACGCCAAGCGCCGCAAATCCAGTGCGTATGGGCGCGGACCACAGGCGGTCGATCTCTGGCGAGGTGATCAGGAAGACTTGCGACACATTGCCTGCAAGCGCGTGGGTCTCTCTCGCGAGGGCCTCCAGCAGGCCTCGGCCAATGTGGACGGTGTAGTCGGCGGAATCGGTGTGGACGCGGATCTCGCTCATCAGGTCATTATCGCAGCGCATCGGGAACAACACTCACACCCGTACGAGCGGCCTGTCATCCCGTAACAACACCGTCATCCCTTCGTTACGCTGCGGCATGACAGTGCTGGATTTGGATCTACGCAGGCTTGCGGGTGCGGGAACGCGGACGGACCTCGGGCGCCGTCTCCGGCAGCACACCGTACTCCTGCACGATGAACCTTCGATAGCGCTGCAGCAGGGTCGTGGGGCCGTGCGCCGTGAAGTAGATGAGGTTGCCCTCGAAGCGCTTGTTTTCAAGGAACGCGCCGCCTTCAAGCGCGGCCAGCGTGCGGCCTTCGCGCTGCGGAATGCGGAAGTTCGCCGTGGCCGTTGGATCGGCCGCAGCCGGTCCGCCGATTCGGTCCTCGATGGCGGCAATCAGTGCGTCGAGACCCTCGCCTGTGTGTGCCGAGACCGGAAGCGTACCCGATCCGGTGAGTTCGAGCCGGGCATCTTCGGACAGCAGGTCGATCTTGTTCAGCACCTGCAGCGTCGGCGTCTTCGACACGTCCAGCTCGGCCAGCACCTTTTCGACCTGTGCCTTCTGCTCGTCACCCATGGGCGAAGCGGCGTCGCGCACGTGGAGCAGCAACTCGGCGCGCTCGACTTCTTCCAGCGTGGCGCGGAAGCTCGTGACCAGCGTGTGCGGCAGGTTGCGGATGAAGCCGACGGTGTCGCTCAGCAGCACCTTGCGGCGAGACGGCAGGGCCAGGTGACGCAGTTTGGGGTCCAGGGTCGCGAACATGCGCGCCGATTCGAGCACGCCAGCCTCGGTCAGTGCGTTGAACAGCGTACTCTTCCCCGCATTCGTGTAGCCGACCAGGGCGACCGTTGGGACGGGAACCGCCTCGCGCCGCTGCCGCTGCTGACGGCGATTCCGGCGGACGGTGTCAAGCTGAGCCTTCAGCCGGTCGATGCGGGTGCGGATCCGCCGGCGGTCCGTTTCGAGCTTGGTTTCGCCTGGACCCCGCGTGCCGATGCCGCCGCCCAGTTGCGACATGGCCTTGCCCTTGCCGGCCAGGCGCGGCAACTGGTACTCCAGCTGCGCCAGTTCCACCTGCAGATGGCCCTCCCGCGTGCGAGCGTGACGGGCGAAGATGTCTAGGATCAGCTGCGTCCGATCGATCACCCGGCATGGCAGTTCGTCATCGAGATTGCGCAGTTGCGACGGCGAAAGGTCATGGTCGAACAGCACCAGGTTTGCGCCGCTGCTCGCAACGATGGCGGCCAGTTCTTCCACTTTGCCCGGACCGATCAGGGTTGCGGCGTCAGGCTTGCCGCGGCGCTGCACCAGGGTGGCGGCGATCTCGGCGCCGGCCGAGCGGGCCAGCTCGTGGAACTCGGCTTGTGCTGCCTCGAAGTCGAGATCTGTCGCAGCGGCTGCGGGTGATTCCTCCTCACCGTCATGCAGGCTGGCCGCGGCCCGTGCCTGCTGTGCCGCACTCGAAAGCCGGTGGCGGCCACCGGTAATCTCGACTGAGACAAGCACGGCCCGCTCGCTGTCAGACTCGGTGAGATAACCTTTCCCGGCAGAAGGCGCAGCGGCATCGACCAGACGGGAATCACCGCCTGAGGATGGCTTCGCCACGCCGCCTGCTTTTCCACCTTTTTCGCTGGTTGAGGTGATCAGGAACCGACCGTTCCGCCCATGGGAGCGACGCCCTCGGGTGTCCCGTCAGGACGCGCAGAGGCGTGTGGCAGGTGCCCGCGGTCGCCCTGCGTTACGCTGCCGCCGCGCGCAGATACCACGGTGGAGATGGCATGTTTAAAAATCAACTGCTCCTGCGCGTTATTTTCCAGCAGGACAGAGTACTTATCGAACGACCGGATCTTACCGGTAAGCTTGACGCCGCTGACCAGGTAGATGGTGACTGCGCTCTTGTCTTTGCGAACCGTGTTCAGGAAGGTGTCCTGAATATTTTGCGCCGGCTTGGATTCCATAGGTGCCGATCTCCTTTTCCACCGCTAAAAACGGCGTTTCTTGTTCTAGATGTACTTCAACAAAGGACCGTGAAGATTCACACGGACCATCAGCAAAGAAAGCCAAAGCTTCCAAGTCACAACACGATACTTGCAAGACGTCTGCCATGGCAAGAACTTTGCGATACAAACGCCTTGCCGTTAGACGTAATTCTACTGCTCCGGCTCATGCGCGACGATCCGTCGCACAGCGTCCGGCTGTTAAACGGAGCCCTGAGCATTGTCAGGCTGCAAGGCTCCGGCGACTAACCGCCCACAGCAGGGCAGGCGGCGTGGCTTAGCATGGGGTCTGTCATGTCTGCGAACCCTCCAACCGCGATCCCCATGCTCGACCTCGGCCGCCAGTACGCCGCCGTGGGCGAGCAGATCGGGCGCGCCATCACCGAGGTCTGTGCCGCGGGGCGCTTCATTCTAGGCCGCGAGGTCGCGGCGTTCGAGGCGGCCGTACAGGGTATGTGCGGCAGCGGACCGGCGGTGGGCTGCGCCAGCGGTACGGATGCGCTGTGGCTGGCGATGGCCTCACTCGGCATCGGTCCGGGAGATGCCGTCGTCACCACGCCCTTCTCGTTCTTCGCCACAGTCAGCAGCATTCTGCGCGTGGGTGCGCGTCCGGTGCTGGCCGACATCGACCCCGTGTCGTTCAACCTTTCCCCTGCCGCAACGGCGGACGCGATCGCGGCAAATCCTGATGCGCGCGCCGTCATGCCGGTCCACCTCTACGGCCAGTGCGTTGACTGGGATGCGTTTGCATCGCTCGCCGGGGCGCACGATCTGCTTCTGATCGAGGACGCGGCGCAGGCCTTTGGAGCAGCGTGGGGCGGCACGCGGGCCGGCGCGCTGGGCGATGCCGCGGCCTTCTCGTTCTATCCCACGAAGAACCTGAGCGCATGGGGCGACGGCGGCCTGACCACCTTCCGAGACGAGGCCACGGCAGAGCGGGCCCGCGCCCTGCGCGCCCACGGCATGCGCCGCCGCTACTACCATGACGAGGTCGGCTGGAACTCGCGGCTGGACACCGTCCAGGCCGCGGTTCTGCTGGTCAAACTGCGGTACATCGCCCAGTGGAACGAGGATCGGCAGGCGGTCGCCGCACGCTACACCGAGCTGTTTGCCGCCAGCGGCCTGGCCGGCCCGGTGGAGGACGGCGGCATCGTTCTGCCCACGGCCGATCCGCGCGGCACCCACGTCTGGCACCAGTACGTCATCCGCACGCAGCGACGGGACGCTCTGCGCGAGTATCTGGCGACGCAAAGTATCGGGTCGGAGATCTACTATCCTGTCCCCCTGCACCTGCAGGCCGCCCTGCGCGATCTGGGTTATCACGAGGGGCAGTTTCCTGAGAGCGAACGCGCCGCCGCTGAGGTCCTGGCGCTGCCCATCTACCCGGAACTGCGGATGGATGAGCAGGTCCGCGTGGTCGAGGCCGTGCGCAGCTTCCTGCGCTGACCCGACCTCCTCGGTAGAAAGCATTAGGATGAGGCTCGATGACTTACCTCCAGAACACCGTGCGGATCGGCGCGGCTGCCTTCGGCAACAACCTGCCGCTCGCCCTGATTGCGGGACCGTGCCAGATGGAGAGCCGCTCGCACGCCCTTGAAACAGCCGTGGCGCTGAAGGAGATCGCGGGCCGGGTCGGCATCCCGCTCGTCTACAAAAGCAGCTTCGACAAGGCCAACCGCACCAGTCTGAACGCCGAACGCGGCATCGGCCTCGAAGCCTCGTTGCCGATCTTTGCCGAGATTCGCGAGTCGCTCGGCCTGCCGGTGCTGACGGACGTGCACGAAAGCTGGCAGTGCAAGTCCGTGGCGGAAGCCGTTGACGTGCTGCAGATCCCCGCCTTTCTATGCCGGCAGACCGATCTGCTGCTGGCGGCCGCCGCGACCGGGCGCGCGGTCAATGTGAAGAAGGGCCAGTTCCTTTCGCCACCGGAGATGGCGAACGTCGTCCAAAAACTGACCGGCGCAGCGGGCGGCGTGCTGGTCACGGAGCGCGGCACCACATTCGGTTACAACACCCTGGTGACCGATATGCGGTCCCTGCCGGTGCTCGCGCAGACGGGCGCTCCGGTGATCTTCGACGCGACGCACTCGGTTCAGCAGCCTGGCGGTCCAGGGGGCGCCAGCGGTGGTCAGCGCGAGTTTGTGCCCGTGCTGGCGCGTGCCGCGGTGGCCGTAGGCGTCGCCGGTGTCTTCATCGAGACGCACCCGGACCCCGACCGCGCGCCCAGCGACGGCCCGAACATGCTGCCGCTGCGCAGTATGGAAGCCCTCCTGATGGAACTGATGGAGTTTGATCGGCTGGCAAAGAGATTCGCGGCAAGCGGTGAAGAACGGTGAGTGAAGAGCCTCTGCAGGACCCGGACATCGCCTCGGCCATTGCGACCGTGAGCTGCGAGTTGCGCGGGCTCGAACTTCTGCGGGATGCTCTGCACGGCAGCCTGGGGCAGAGCTTTCGTGACGCCGTGGACGCGATCGCACGCGCGTCAGGCCGCGTCATCGTCACGGGCGTCGGTAAGAGCGGCCACATCGCCCGCAAGATCGCCGCAACGCTCGCCTCCACGGGCAAGCCCGCGCACTTCATCCACCCGTCGGACGCGAGCCACGGCGACCTGGGCATGATCCGTTCGGAGGACGTGGTGCTGGCGCTTTCGTGGTCAGGGGAGACGGCGGAACTGTCCGACATCGTCCAGTACACCCGCCGCTTCGGCGTGCCCCTGATCGGCAGCACCGGCCACCCCGGCAGCACCCTCGCGCGTGCCGCCGACATCGTGCTGGCGCTGCCCCCTTGCGACGAAGCCTGCACGGACCTGCTCGCGCCCACCACCAGCACCGTGGTGCAGCTTGCGATGGGTGATGCGCTGGCTGTCGCCCTGCTTGGACGGGGCGACTTCAGCTCAGAAGACTTCCGCCACCTGCACCCGGGTGGACGTCTGGGTGCTCGCCTGCTGCGGGTGCGTGCGCTGATGCACACCGGCGACCAGGTGCCTCTGATCCCGGAAGCCGCCAGCCTGGCCGAGGCCATCGTCCGCATGACCAGCGGTCGCTTCGGCATGACCGGCGTGGTCGACGCGGATGGCAGGCTGACGGGCGTGGTCACGGATGGCGATCTGCGCCGGGCCTTTGCAATCGGCTTTCACGACCGTCCCGCCCGCGAAATCATGAGCCGCCACCCGCGCACCGTGTCACCGGACGATCTGGCGCACGCGGCACTCGCACGCATGAACGCCGAAGGCATTACCAGCCTGTTTGCCGTGGAAGACGGCCGCGCCGTGGGTGTGCTGCACATCCACGATCTGCTGCGTGCGGGTCTGGTTTGAGTGATGGCTGGTCCGTACATCACGTAGCGAGGCGTGCCGAACACATGAGAAGAAGCGCTTGCATGATCGGAATCAGGCCTACTTGCTCGCAGCAGCAGCCAGCCCACGTGAGGGCAGATGTGGTGTGAGTCTTGGCACCACAAACTCCTGCATCAGGGCCCCGAACGCCCCGAAAGCAGTGCCGATGGCAACATTCTCAACCGTCAGACCGGCTCCGTTCCGGTCGCTGGCAGGGTAGTACAGGTTTGAAATACCCGCGGAGGCGAAGTTGCCGAGCACGTTGCTGTAGTTGAATTCGCGCTTGCCGTTATCGCCCCGGCAGACAACAACGCTGGCGATGGCATGGCGTACGCGTGACGCGTTGGAGCCTGTGCCCTGGTAGTAGTAGCGCGGGTCCTGGTGAAACAGCGTGGGCAGGATCGCGCCACCCACAAACGTGCTGACGGCACCGTCCGCAAACGAGGCGCCGTACCGCTTCGCGTAGCCCATGGCGCCCTGGCCGTAGCCGGGAAAGGTATCGTTCCCCTGCTCCACGCCTGCCACCAGGCCCGAACCAACGAAGGAGATCGGGTCGATTGTCGAGCGCCAGGCCAGTTGAAACTTCTGTCCCGCGGAGAGCGGTGTGGGATGGGGCGAATACACCACGTAGAAGTTCGGGATGACGCCGAAGACCCGCTGCTTTTCCGCTGCTGCAATCTCGGCGGCGGCCACCTCGTGCTGCGATGCAAAAACCGTGACGGAAACAGCATCGCCAGACTTCTGCGGCGCGCCAGGTGGGTCCTGCGATTCCGGCGCATTCGGCAGGTCCGCCGCCTCTTGTCCATGGCACGCACCGGGCAGCAGGCAGGCCCAGAACAGCGCGATGGTGAAGAAAAATTTTACCTGCATATTCGTGTAGACGGTCACGACCGCACATAGTTCCGCTGCGCGTGCGATTCGGCTCTCCTTATATCGATATTGGCAGGTCGGGGAGTTCGATGCGCGATCCTGAGCGACTTGTGACCCGGAGCACAGCGTATCCAGGCCCTTTGGGACCGAGAGGGGATGAAGGGCATGTATGGCCGCGCTCAGGATTACGGTGCCTGAACCAGTGACACCTGACCGGCGTTGGCCGTGCTGTGAAAACGGCTCGCTTCACCCGTGCTTACGCGACTTCTTATCGGGTTCCGGTTCCAGCCGCGCCTCGGCCGGAGCGACGGTCCCCGGCGGCAGTACACGTCGCGTGTTGTTACCTTCCAGCCGGTAGGTCTTGGTCAGCAACTGACCTTTGCCAGGATGGAAAACGCCGGTTGCCGGATCGGGCTTCGGTATCGGCGCGCCCGCAGCCAGCACCGTGTAGCTGTACGAAGGCGCCGGGCCGGTAGCAGGGAGGTGGTCGTGCGCAGGCGTGCCGGGGTCCACGCCAATCTTCACCGGCAGGTAGCCGAGGATGTACTTGTCGCGATTCGCGCCTTCGTAGCGGTGCTTGTGAACATTCCAGTAGAAGACGCGCAACTGGTTGAAATCGTACGGCAGGCCGGCCAGGTAGGGGCTGGTCACGACGACGTAGTTGGGCACTTCCTGGCTGGCGCCCTGCAGGTCAGGATCGACCACCTTGTTCAGAACATACGCGCCCACAATGCGCTGGCCCTCGGCATATCGTGCAATAGCATCCGGGGCGTCGGTGTCGAGCATCCGGCTCAGCATCCAGCCCGTGTGGTTCTGCGCATCGGTGACCAGCCACCAGTCCTCCATGGCCGGCGGGAGGGGAGCGGCCGCATTCGGATCGGGCTTGCCGTCTTTTCCTTTGACCACGGCGACGGCAGGCGGGGTCCCTGGCGGGACGGGCTTCAGCGTGCTCGCACGTGCCAGCAGCTTGAGTTTGTCGCCCTCATTCAAACGAAACAGCTTGTCCGTGTCGCGGCCCGGAGCGGTGTGCATGTAAACGTCGTCGCGCACGCTGCCGGTCGCCACGGGCGTGTCCTTCAGGTGAGCCTTGTACAGCTCGTCGAACTGATCGGAGACCTTCTCGGTGGCCACGCCGCGCTCGTCAATCCAGCCGACCTCGCCCTTGTCGGTGCGCACCTTGTAGAAGCGGCGATTCTGCTCGAGGATCTCAAGCCGCTGCCCGTTCACCACGTTGCCGGTCCGGTTTGAAACGGCGGCGACTCGGTCCCGCAGAAACGTAGCCTTCGCGGTGACGTAGACGTAGTGCGTCAGGATCTTCGGCTTGAGGCGATTGCATCCGGAGAGCGCGAGGGGCAGCAGCGCAGCAGTCAGGAGCACGCGGGAGGAGCGGAGGGTCTGAGGCAGACGGAGGGGCATCGGGCAGGCTTGAGGATACCATCGCCCGATCCGGCGAATGCTCAATACGAAAGCGCCAGCACGCTGGCATTCGTCCCCGTGCTGCTGGAACTGACGGTGTAAAGACGACCCAGGTTGGTGCTGTCGAACCCATACAGCGTCAGGTCCGGAGCGCCCGAAAACGCCGCCGCCAGTAGCCACTTGCCAGTCGAATCAACACCCAGCGACGTTACCGCGACACCGGCGGAAAAGGGCGATCCGCTTACCGCCGTCAGCGCTGCGTTGGTCCCGATGGCGTAACCGGTGATGGTGTTGTCGGTGCGATTCGCCACGTAGACGTATTTGCCTGACGAGTCGAGCGTCACGGCATACGGCTGCGTGCCGGTGGGATAGACGTTGGACGTCGTCGGTGTCAGCGAGCCGTTGCTGCCGATGGTGTTCACCACCAGGCCCGGAGCGCCGCCGGAGCGGGCCTCGTAAAGGTACGTGCCGGTGCTGTCGATGGCGATGCCGTTGTCGCTGGTGAGACTGGGCGGCGTGGTCTGCGACAGCTGGGTGAACGCGCCGGTGGTGGTGTTGAAAGCGAAGACAAGCTCGCCGGCCGTGCCCATGGCTGCCACGACGAAACCGCCGCTGGGTGCGATGCGCAACTGCTTTGGAACCACCGTCCCGGTCGGCGTGAATCCGACACCACTTGCCGGCGATAGCGTGCCGTCGGCGTTGATGGCAAACAGGTCGATGCTTGCGCCGGTGCCGTCCAGCACCATCAGCCACTTGCCGTCCGGCGTGGTCTGCATGTCCACGCAGAACGCGTTGGCGATGGCGCTCCCGCTGTTCAGCGCGGCCAGGGTGCCGTCCGTGGCGATGCTGTAGCCGAAGATCTGCGACACGGTTCCAACCCATAGAAAGTTGTTGGTGCGGCTGACCGTGAGCGCCAGCGGAGACGTGCCCAGATTGATGGGCGATCCGGTGAGCGCAGCCAGCACGCCCGCGGTGGAGATGCCTAGCCCGGTCACGGTGTTCGCTCCGGCGTTGGCCACAAACACGTAGTTGCTTGAAGTGGTGCCCGTTCCGGGGCTCGTGCCTGTGCTCGTGTCCTTGAAGAAAAATCCATCACAACCCGTCATCAGGAGCAGCGATGTCAAAAGCAAGAAGGACGGGATGCGGCGCATGGGTTGTGGTGAACTCCTGCTCATTGGACGGGAATGTGTCCGGCACGTTGCGCTGCAAACACGGCTTCCGGCGTTCGCAGGGAGCTAATTGGGTCGCCGCTGGCAGTCGGGGCATATGCCGATTACGTCCATCGACACCCTCTCCACCAGAAAGCCGCCGGGCAGCTTTGTGGAGGGTGTCTGAAAGTCGACGCCAAGTTCGTCGTCCGTCAGGTCCGACACCTTCTTGCACACGGAGCAGACCTGGTGGTGATGCGGCTCGCGGTTCATCTCGACCCGCAGGGTGCCGTGGTGCACGGAAAGCTCGCGAAGTACCCCGCTCTCAACAAACAGGTGGATGTTCTTGTACACGGTGGCCAGCGAAATCGACGGAATCCTCTGCTTCACCGCGGCAAACACCTCCTCAGGAGAGGGGTGGCCGTACATGCCCTGCATGGTCTCGTAGAGCACCTGCCGCTGATGCGTCACAGCGATACCATGCTGTTCGCACAGATCCCGGAATGTCCTTAAACCATCGTGCATGGTATGTCTTAGTAGATAAGAGCGCCACGGCAGTGTCAAGAAAGATGCGGCTCGCAAACGGTGATACGGTCACAAACCCTGCGGACGGTTCCACCGTCCAATACATAGAACGCGGATGGCTGTCACGCCCGGCCCCTGTAACCTGAACCTGGAGGAGGAGCTGACGATGCGCACATTTACCCTTCCCGAAGCACAGACGCTGCTTCCCATCCTGGATTCGCTGCTGCAGCGCGCGCAGACAGCGGCTGCCGTCGCCACGTCGCGCGAGCACTCCCTGCAGTCGCTTTCACAGGCGATTTTCCTGTCCGGCGGCCTGCGGGTCGACCTGGCGGACGTGGCACGGGTCAAGGCGGAGCACAACACCGCCGTGGGCGAGGCCAAGGACACCCTGGAAGAGATCGGCGCCATCGGCGTCGAGGTCCGGGACCTGAACAGCGGCCTGCTCGAGTTCCCCTTCCAGCTGGACGAGGAAGTTGTGATGCTGTGCTGGCTGCAGGGGCAGAAAAACATCAGCGAATGGCACAAGGCCGAGGCGGGTTGGGATGAGCGTCAGCCGCTGGACGAGCGGTTTACCGGCGGCGAACGCCCTCAGTAGCTTCAACGACACCTTGTGCAGCAGCTTGCGCCTGCCCAATGAGCGCGTCTCAGCATCGCGCCTTCCGCATCCTGTCCGTTATGATGAATGGCGATGCCGAGCTTCGCCGATTCTGCTGTCATCTTCATCCTGGCGCTGATGCTCTTCGGCCCGAAGAAGCTGCCGCAGCTTGCCCGTCAGCTGGGCAAACTGATGGCTGAGTTTCGCCGTGCCTCCAACGAGTTCCGCATGCAGATGGAAGACGAACTGCGCATCGAGGACCAGAAGGAGCACCAGAAGAAGGTGGACGCCATGGCGGGCCCGCCGTCGACACTGCCGGATCCCGAACACCCGCACCTGCCCCGGCCTGCCGCAGAGGAAGAAGTGACTGCTGTCGAAGCCGAGCCCGATCACGGCAGCGTGCACGACGGAACCTTGCCCATCGCGGAATCCGGCAGTCTGCGCATGATGCCGCCGTCGACGGGTCTGCCGGTGGAAAGCGCGAGGTACGGCACGTCCACGCGTGAGGAAGCCGTTACCGAGGACGTTCCGGCGCACACCAACGGCAACGCGCACCACGACCTTCCAGAACACAGCATCCTGCCGCCTGAACCACTCGTCGGCATGAGCAGCGAAGAGCCCGCGGCTGAAACGACTGCGTCGGAAGAGCAGGCCCATGCCTGACGTGATCGACAACGTCCGCGAGGCAGTAGCGGAGCGAGCCGAACTCCCGGGCATGAGCCTGATGGAGCACCTGCAGGAGCTGCGCACCCGGCTGGTCCGGTCCGCCGCCGCTCTGCTGCTTGGCTTTGTGATCGCCTACATCTTCTCGAAGCGGCTCTACGGCATCGTGCAGGCTCCGCTGACACAACTCCACCTGAAGCTGAGCTTTACCCACCCGACCGACACGATCAACCTCTACATCAAGACGGCGCTGGTCGGCGGCGCCATTCTCGCCAGCCCCTACATCCTGTACCAGGTCTGGCTGTTCATCTCGCCCGGGATGTACGCGAACGAGAAGAAATACGTCTGGCCGTTCATGTTCAGCACGATCGGACTCTTCGCCGCTGGCGCATGGTTCGGCTACCACTACGTGCTGGTCAGCGCCATCAAGGTGCTGGTCATCGACATGGGCAAGGACTTCAACCCCATGCTCACCATCGAGGACTACACCGGCTTCTTCATGAGCATCATCCTTGGCCTGGGTGTGTCGTTTGAGCTGCCGATCCTCATCTTTTTCCTGGCGATCTTCGGCATCGTCGATGGAAAATTTCTGATCCGCCACTCCCGCTACGCGATCCTGATCATCTTTATCGTTGCGGCCATCATCTGCCCCTCGCCCGATCCGATTGCGATGTGCCTTTTCGCCCTGCCCATGCTCGGCCTGTACGCGCTGAGCGTCGGCGTCGCCTTCCTGGTGCACCCCGCGCGCCGCAAGGCCAGGCTGACCTCCGGGACTTGATCGGCATCCCAAGCTGATGCCCCAAGCCCGTCTACTGGACTGGATCGTCTTCCATGCGCTGCTGCTGGTGCTGCTCGGCCTTGAGGTCCTGCTGCTGCGGAAGACCACTCCCGCGACTGCGCCACGGCGCTCGTACCTTGCCACCGCGATGTGGATCGCGGGTGCCGTAGCTTTCGGCGGGTGGATTTACGTGCGTCTGCATCATGACCTGGCGCAGGAGTTTCTGGCCGGTTACGCACTCGAAGAATCACTCTCCATCGACAATCTTTTCGTCTTTTTACTGTTGTTTCAGTCCTTCAGGATTACAGAAGCAAAGCAGCGCCGCGTCCTGTTCTGGGGCATCCTGGGTGCGGTCGTCATGCGCGCCGCGTTCATCGTCGCGGGTGTCCGTTTGCTGCAGAAGTTCGAGTGGATCACCTACGTTTTTGCGGTGGTCCTGCTGATTGCCGCCGTCCGCCTGGTGCTGCCAACTGACCACGCCAACCCGAAGAAGCCGCGGTGGCAGCAATGGCTGGAGAAGCGCCAACCTGTCTCTCTCAGCCAGGACGGCTTCGTCGCGCTCGAGAACGGCCGCAAAATTCCCACGGTACTCCTGCTCGCGCTGGTCGGAATTGCCTTTGCCGACTTCGTCTTCGCGCTCGACTCCATCCCCGCAGTACTGTCTATCACGCGGCATACCTTCGTCGCGTACACCTCGAACATCTTCGCGGTGATGGGACTGCGATCGCTGTTCTTCGTGCTGACCAACGCGCTTGGCAAGCTGGTCTACCTGCACTATGGCCTCGCCGCCGTTCTGGCCTTTGCCGCCGCGAAGATGCTCGCAGCGCCGTGGATCGAAGTCACCCCGATGGTCTCGCTCGCGGTGATCTTCGGCATCCTGGCTGTCACCGTGGCCATCTCGCTGCTGCTGCAACGCAACGGCAAAGGACCGAAAGAGCAATCGGCCTGAGGGGGAATCCTCCGTCCTGACCACGTCACGGCCCGGCTTGGCGCGATGTTGTTTCTTCCGGCGCGTCTCGACGAAGCAACGAACAGGCAAGTAGGATGGCGTCTGCGAACCTCATGCCGACGAACGACAACCCGCATGCGTCTGAAGTGCTGCGCGCGACTGCGCTGACCAAGAGCTACGCAGGCGTGAAGGCGCTCCGGGCGGGTTCGCTGGACCTGCGTGCGGGCGAGGTGCATGCGCTGATTGGCGAAAACGGCGCGGGCAAGTCGACGCTGACGAAGATCATCACGGGTGCGGTCGCGTCCGACTCTGGCGAACTGAAGATCTTCGGCCAGGTGGTCGCTGAAAACAGCCCGAATATTTCGCGATCGCTGGGCGTTGCCGCGATCTATCAGCAGCCCTCCATCTTTCCGGATTTGTCTGTTGCGGAGAACATTGCGCTGGCGCTCGAGCAGGGTGGCCGTCACTGGACGGTGGACTGGAAAGAGCGTGCGGCTCGAGCACAGGAGCTGCTCGCGTCCATGGGTGCGAGCATCGATCCGGCGCGGCCCGCGCGGTCGCTCAGCATGGCCGAGCAGCAGATCGTCGAGATTGCAAAAGCAGTCGGCGCAGACGCGAAGATCCTGCTGATGGATGAGCCCACCGCGCTGTTGAGCGATCACGAGGCGGGCAACCTGTTCCGGCTCATCGCAACGCTGCGCGGGCAGGGTGTTGCCATCGTTTACATCTCGCATCGGCTCGAGGAAATCCTGGCTATCGCGGATCGCATCACGGTGCTGCGTGATGGTGAAACGGTGGCGGTACGCGATGCCGCGGAGGTCGACCGGGCCGGCCTGATTCAACTGATGGTGGGCCGCTCCCTCGCATCGGTCTACCCCAAACGCGCGGTTGCGCCGGGCGAGATCGCGCTGGAGGTGCGCGGCTTGAGCCATGCTGCCAGCGGCCTGCATGACATCTCGTTTGCGGTGCGGCGTGGTGAGATTCTTGGCTTTGCCGGATTGGTGGGATCGGGCCGCACGGAGCTGGCGCGGACGCTCTTCGGCCTGACGCCTGCGGGCACGGACATTCTCGTGCATGGGCAGAGGGTCCTCATCGGCGGCCCGGCGGCCGCGATCGCCGCAGGCATCGGCTACCTGCCGGAGGATCGTCGCCAGCATGGCGTGGTGCTGGACATGGCCATCGCGGAAAACATCAGCATGGCCGATCTCGAAGGCGTGTCGAAGTTTGGCTTGATCGATCGTGCGAAAGAGCTTGCGCTGGCCAAAAAGTACCGTGGCGATCTGCGCATCAAGGCGCCGTCTGTGCTGGCGCCTGCGGGTACGCTTTCTGGTGGGAATCAGCAGAAGGTCGCGCTGGCACGATGGCTCGCGACCCGGCCCTCGATCATGATTCTGGATGAACCCACGCAGGGTGTCGACGTCGGCTCGAAATCTGAGATCCACGAGTTGATTGTGGAGCTGGCAGAGCAAGGGATGGCGGTGATCCTGATCTCGTCCGAGCTGCCGGAGGTGATGGGCATGAGCGACCGCATCGCCGTCTTTCACGCCGGAACGATTGCCGGTTTTCTCTCTCGCGAAGATGCCACGCAGGAGCGCATTATGGCGCTCGCCTTCGGGCATGTTGACGATGAGGCCGCCGCATGAAAGGCCACACGCGGGAGATCGCAATCGCCGTGACGAACGTGCTGCTGCTGCTGTTGCTGGCGGCTACGACGCATGGATTTTTTACCCTCGCTAACCTGTCCGACCTCTTCCTGGCGAACATGCCTGTGATGCTGATGGCGCTGGGTATGACGCTGATCATCGTGACGGCACAGATCGATATTTCGGTCGGGTCGATGTTTGCGGTGTGCAGCGTGGTTGCAGGGGTTGCGGCACGTGCCGGGGCGCCATCGTTGGTGTTCCTGCTGGCGGCCGTGCTGGTCGGCGCGGCTTGCGGCGCGCTGAATGGAGCGCTGAGCGCGTACGTGCGGATCCCGTCGATCGTGGTGACACTGGCGACCATGGTGGTGCTGCGCGATAGTCTGCGATGGATTACGCAGGGCGCGTGGGTGGGCAACCTGCCGGCAAACTTTCAGCGGTTCGGCATCGCGCAGGGCACTTACACGGTGCTGGTGCTGGTGCTGACGATTGGCTTGACGGTGGGTGTTGCGGTTGGCCTGCGCTCTCTGCGTGCGGGCCGAGCGGTGTTTGCGACGGGGTCCAACGAAGCTGCGGCCAGGCAGATGGGGATCAATACCGATCTGGTTGTGTTTTCGGTGTTCACGCTGACGGGCGCATTGACCGGGCTCGCGGCCACGCTGAACGCCGTGCGATTTCAGCAGAT
>CBAAAE010000005.1:15196-39395 GCA_964658845.1 uncultured Novosphingobium sp.
AGTAACTCCGGCATTGGACTCGAAATGAAAGTCATTGCCGCAGTGGCGGTGGGCGGTGCGGCGATTACGGGCGGCTCGGCGACGATTACCGGGACGGTACTGGGGGTTATTCTGCTGGGCACGATTGGTCCGGCGCTGACGTTTTTTGGTGTGAGCGCGTACTGGGAGAAGGCCCTGCAGGGCGGCATCATCCTGCTGGCGGTGAGTGCGAATGTGCTTGGCAGCTATCGCCGACGCCGCACTTCGTCGGAGGTCGCCGTTGCCGGTTAGTTCACCAAACGAACCACTTAAGGCAGCACGGCTTTCCGCGGGTGAGTGGGCCTTGCTGGCAGCGCTCGTATTTGAGTGCGTCCTGTTTGCCGCGCTCTCGCCCAGCTTTGCGACGTGGGGAAATTTCTTTGAGGTGCTGCGTTTTTCTGTCGAGCTTGGGCTGCTGGCCGCCGCGCTGACGCCCATCTTGATTACGGGCGGGATCGACCTTTCGGTTGGGTCGACCATTGGCCTGACGGCCGTGCTGTTTGGCGTCATGACGCAGAGTGCACATCTGCCGCTGGCTTTTGCGGTCTTGTTGTCGCTGCTGGTTGGCTTGCTGGCGGGTGCGCTGAATGCCTCGCTGATCGCGGGTTTGCGGCTGCCCGCGCTGATCGTCACGTTGGGCACGTTCTCGTTGTATCGCGGGATTGCCGAGGGCATTACCCATGGAGCGGTGAGCTTCACGGGCTTCCCCTCGGGGTTTCTGCATCTGGGTCAGGGATACTTTTTCCGCGTGGTGCCGGTGCAGTTACCGATCTTTGTGCTGGTGGTGCTTGGCTACTATGTGCTGCTGCACCGTTCGGTGATCGGCCGGGCGCTGTATGCGATCGGCTTTAATGCCGAGGGTGCGCGCTACGCCGGTATTCCCGTGCGCAAACGGCTGGCGCTGATCTATGTGCTCTCGGGCGTGGTGTCAGCGCTCGCGGCGATCATTTACGTTGCGCATCTGGGTCTGGCGAAATCGGACCTTGGCACCGGCTATGAGCTGCAGGCGATTGCCGCCGTGGTGCTTGGCGGGACGTCGGTGTTCGGGGGGCGCGGCACGATCTTCGGATCGCTGCTTGGACTGTTCTTTTTGTCCGTCCTGCAAAATGGCATGCACCTGCTGGCATTGCCGTCGGAGCTGACCGGCGTGTTGACCGGCACGCTGCTGCTGCTGATTGTCAGCGCGGATCGACTGCGGGCACGCCGCGCTGCGAAGAACATTGCGAAGCCTGTGAACAGCCGCAGACCGCTGATCGCCGTGGGCGCGCTGGTTGCGATTGCCGTCGGCGTTTTCGTCAGTCTGCATGGCGCGCATGGCGGCAGGGCTGGGAAGCAGTTGACCATTGCGGTGATGCCCAAGGCAAAGGGCGACCCGTACTTTATCAGTGCGCGCGTGGGTGCGGAAGAGGCTGCAAAGGAGCTTGGCGTAAAGCTGATCTGGGATGGGCCGACCAGCCTTGATGCGTCGCAGCAGAACGAGCTGGTGGAGAACTGGATTACACGCGGCGTGAATGCGATCGTGGTGGCGGTCGAAAACAGGGGCAGCATCTCAACCGTGTTGCGCAAGGCGCGGTCGCACGGCATCGCCGTGATGACGTGGGACGCGGACGCGCAGACGGATGCGCGCGACTACTTCCTGAACCAGGCCACGCCCGAGGGCATTGCCGATGCGCTTACCGATGAGGCGGCGCGCCTGCTGCCGAATGGTGGGTCGTTCGCCATTGTGACGGGAGCGCTTTCCGCCGAAAATCAGAATGAGTGGATACGTGACATCCGGGCGCGGGTGGCGAGTGCGCATCCCAATCTGCAAGTGGTCACGGTACAGCCGAGTGATGACGACCGCGACAAGGCCTTCAACCAGACGCAGGTGATTCTGAAGGCGTTTCCGCAAGTGAAGCTGGTCATGGCGATCTCCGCGCCTGCCGTGCCTGGAGCGGCGGAGGCGGTGCAGCAGTCCGGTCGCGCCGATGTGGACGTTATCGGCCTGTCGCTGCCGTCGATCTGCCGGCAGTACATTCACAGCGGTTCGGTGCAGACGATTTTTCTGTGGAACACGCAGGACCTGGGCTACCTGACGGTATATGCGGGGACGTTGAAGGCGAGGGGAGAAATTCAGCCGGGCGCGACGAGCGTGCGTGTGGGACGGCTTGGGGTGCTGGAGGTGCGCGGGAGTGAGATTGTGCTGGGCAAGCCTCTGCGGATCGATCGCGCGAACGTGGATTCGTTGCACTTTTAAGGGCAGCCTGCTTTGTCGGCAATGCGATTTGTGTGCTGGGTTCGGGCACACATGCAGATCCCTTCGCTTCGCTGCGGGATGACAGGGTAGCTGCTGCGGGATATAGGGCTGTGAGGGTAGGGATGACACGGAGTCGTCAACCGTATCCGCGCCCTTCTATAATCTCGAAGCGTGAGCAAAGTGTGCGCTTCTTCGGAAGGCGACGGCACGCGACGCAAAGGATGGAATGGATGCGGAGTACCTGCACACTCGCTTTAGCAGCAACACTAGTGGCCACGTTGGCCGGTTGCAAATCGGCCTCGAAGACAGAGACCGCTGCAGCACCGGCGGGGCCCACCATGGAGAGCGCCAAGGGACCGCGCATTTATGTGACGGATGAGGTTTCGGGCGATCTTAGCGTGATTGATGCGACGACGATGAAGCTGCTGGAGACGCTTAAGGTCGGTACGCGTCCGCGTGGCATTCACGCCAGCCCGGACGGCAAGTCGCTGTACATCGCGTTGAGCGGCACGCCCATTGGCGGGCCGAATGTGGATGAGGATAAGCTGCCGCCGTCGGACCATTCGAAGGACGGCATCGGCGTTTTCGACGTTGCGCAGAACAAGCTGGTGCGGACGATTCCCGGTGGCTCGGACCCGGAGAACTTCGACTTGAGCAAGGATGGCAAGAAGCTCTACATCTCCAACGAGGATGAATCCGCGGTGAGCATCGTCGACATCGATTCCGGCAAGGTGGAGGCGACGCAGAAGATGGGCGCTCAGCCTGAAGGCGTGAAGACTTCGCCCGACGGAAAGTTCGTCTACGTCACGTCAGAAGCGGGCGGCACCATCGCGGTGCTGGATCCGGACAAGAAGAAGATCACTGCAACCTTTACGGTGGGACATCGGCCGCGTAACGTTGCATTTACGCCAGACGGCAAGACAGCCTATATCAATGCGGAGAACGACGGTTCGGTCGTGGTCGTGGACGTCGCGAAACACAAGATGCTAAAGGCCATTCCGCTGGGCAAACCGGGTGAGGTGAAGCCGATGTTCGTGCTGATGTCTCCCGATGCGACGAAGCTGTATACGAGCACGGGACGCGGAGGCAAGGTCGTTACCATCGACACGCAGAACAATTCTGTAGTGGGTGAGGTTGCGGTTGGCCGCAGGCCATGGGGCATCGCGCTTTCGCCGGACGGCAAGACGCTGTACACGGCCAACGGGCCGTCGAACGATGTGACCGCCGTAGACCTCGCAAGCAACACGGTTAAGGCCAAATCGCCGGCCGGCGGCAGTCCGTGGGGCCTGGTGGTGTTGCCGTAAGTTACTGCAGAATGCGTTGACAACACGAAGAATGCGCAGCCCCGTGCAGCCGTTCGTCCCCTATCCGCGTCTCTCAATGATCCGGCATTTCCCGGAGCAAAGGATACTGAATGCGTCCCCAGCTTTCGTTTACGCTTGCCGCTTTTCTCGGTCTCGCCTGTACCGCCGCTTCCCACGCCCAGATGAGCGATGATGCGACGCACGGCAAGGAGATTTTCACGTCGAAGTGCGCCATTTGCCACAACGCCGACAGCACCGACGCCAAGATTGGTCCGGGCCTGAAAGGTCTGTATGCGCGCGGCACTATGGCCGATGGGAGCAAGGTCACAGATGAAAGCGTCACGGCGCGCATTGTGAACGGCAAGGTACCCATGCCGGCCTTTAAGGACACCCTGACTCCGGCTGAAATCAAGCAGGTCGTGGAGTACTTGAAGACGCTCTAAGGCAACATCGGCTCGTTCGGCAGCACAAGCTTTGCATCTCCGGACGAGGCTACTTCAGCCGGCTGTGCCGTGTGGAAGTACTTCCGGTACGCCGCTATCCAGTCGGTTGAAATCTCCTGCTGAGCCGACGCCAAATCCACCTGACGGCTGCAGACCAGACCGTGCAGCCGTGCCTCCAAGGCGTCCTTCGCGGTAGCGTTCCAGACAGTGGACTGGTACGGTTCGGGCCACAGATTCTCTATGTGGTCGTTCCCGCCAAGCTGAGGATTGATCAGGTAGTCCACCTGGTAGGCGCGCGCGCTGCTTTCGTCTACGCCATAGGCGCGGAAGACGGCCCGTTCCTTTTCTTGGGGAAGTGGAGGGTCCTGATCCTCGTCGTTCTGGCTGCATAGCTGCGCCAGCGTAACGGGGCTCGTCGACCCCGGCGTAAGTGTGTGGTTCGGTCGCGGACCTTTTTCGTCATAAGCGGCCATCCAACCCTGCAACGGCCGCGCTGCCTGGCGGTAAGTCACGGCCAGCACAAACAGCGTCGCGACGACGCCGACTTGCAGCAATACGCCGGGACGCAGCAGCACCGCTCGCCAGGAACGCCGCCACGGCTGCATGCGCTGCGCATGCGCGGCTTCTGCCAGACCTGCCTGCAGACGCAGACGCGCCGCGTCTGGCATCGGCACGAACTCGGGTCGCATGGCCGTCTGCAGGTCGTAGTCTGTCTCAAGCAGCACCTGCCGGCGCATGCGGCAGGCTGGGCAATCGTCGAGGTGCGCACCGATACGGCGCAACGCACCGCCGTGCAGCGCGCGATCGCCTCCCAGCAGCAGAGCTTCGTCTCGCAGATGTCCTACGTTATCAAAGAGCTTCATCGGGAGTCAGTCCTTTCCAGGCGCCTGAACGATCGTGCGAGGGACGCCGCCACGGAGCCAAGCGAGATGCCGACGGTGGTAGCGATCTCGCGATAACGCAAACCATCAGCGCGCAGACGAAGGCAGACCTGGTCGCTCTCCGGCAGCGCCTTGAAGACGGCACGCATGCGTTCCTGCCGCTCGCGGAAGATCAACTGCTCCTCCGGCCCGGGAGAGGTGTCAAAGAGCCCGGCAACCGGGTCTGCCTGGCCGTCCGGTAGCACCTGCGGCTCCTGCACGCGACGCCACTCATGCTGCATCGCGGCGCGCCGTTTCAGTGCCAGGTTGTGGGTCGTTCGATAAGCCCATCCGTGCAGATTTTCGCGCGCACGGCCCGCGCTCAGATGGCGAAACAGTGCAAGAAAAACCTCCTGCAGCACGTCTTCGCCGTCGTGGACGGGCAGACCGAACGAGACCGCGTAACGCAGCAGGCGGTCGCGCAGTTCGTCGAACAGCGCCAGCACTTCAACCTGCAGCTCCGCCAGCCCATCCGCCGCGCCTGCAGCCGCGGCCCGGCCTGAAGCGGGGAATACATCGGGATTGGCTGGCAGGCTGGACATGGCAACGTTGGCCTCATTATGGCTCACATTGCACGGGGTGGCAGCCCGCTCCACAAGAAATCTTGAAGAAACCCTGAACAAATCCGGCCCGGGAAGAATAGGCACATAGATCGCGCCGTTCGGACTCACTCGTCTGGTGTTTCCTTTTCTCCAAGTTGAAACAGCCACTTACAGCTCACCTCATAAGGAACAGCAGCATGCCACCCCGCCGTCCGCTCGCCGCCCTGTGTTTCATGACTGCTCTTGAAGGATGTCTCGGTGCTCATGCGCAAGGTGCTGGAATACTCAACATCACCGTGCGGGATTCCGCAGGACTGGCGGTACCGTCGGTCCAGGGCACGCTGAGCAGTCCCTCGCTACGCGTGGCGCGCAAGGTTCAGACGGGTCCAGACGGCTCCGTCACCATCAATGGCCTGCCTGCGGGCCGCTACTCGCTGCTGCTGTCCAGCCCCGGGTTTGCGGTTCGGCGGCTCAACTTTGTCATGGTGTCGCAGGAAACGATCTCACGCGATGCCGTGCTGACCGTCGGCGGCCTGAATACCTCGGTGGATGTCATCGCTTCCACGCCGATTGGAACGCTCGACGTGCCCCTGTCCGACGTGCCGGTGCCGGTGCAGACGCTGTCCGCGCAGACGGTCGACGACACCAACGCGATCGACCTGACCGACACCATGAAGCGCCGCCTCAACGGCGTCTACGTCAACGAGAATCAGAACAATCCCTTCCAGCCGGATGTGAACTATCGCGGCTACACGGCTTCTCCGCTCGTCGGCGCGCCCGCAGGCCTGTCGGTCTACCTGGATGGTGTCCGTCAGAACCAGCCCTTCGGCGATGTGGTCCAGTGGGATCTGATCCCCAAGGTCGCCATCAGCACGATGGAGCTGATCCCCGGTTCAGACCCGGTCTACGGCCTGAACACGCTGGGCGGCGCCATCGCCGTCCAGACGAAAGACGGCGTCCGAAACAGCGGCCTTGCCGTCAGCGCCTACGGTGGCAGCTTCGGCCGGCGCGCTGTCGACATGGAATACGGCGGCAACAAGGGTCCCTGGAACTGGTTCGCTGCCGGCACTCTCTTCCATGAAGACGGCTGGCGCGTGCAGTCACCCTCCAGCGTCAAACAAAGCTTCGCTAAGGTCGGATACAACATGGGCAACACCCTCCTTTCGCTCTCCGGGGGCTACTCCATCAACAATCTCGTGGGCAACGGCACGCAGGACGTCCGTGCCATCAACCGCACCGTCGGCCTGAATCATGGTTACAACAGCGTCTACTCCCTACCCGACGCCACCTACCAGCACTCGCCCTTTCTTACCTTCAACGCCACGCAGGCCCTCAGCAACGGCGTCGCCGTCAACGTCAACGCCTACGTTCGCTATACACGGACAAATACCTCCAACGGCGACATCAACGACGACAGCTTTACCGAGTCGCTTTACACGCTGAGCGCCACGGACAAGACGTTTCTCACGAGGGCAGGCATTGCCTTCCCGACCACGGCCATCAACGCGGCCAACACGCCGTTCCCTTACCTGCGTTGCGTCGCCGCGGCCCTGGCGCTTGCCGCGGGAAATACGAGCGGAGAACCGGCCGAGAAGTGTGACGGTGTGGACACGGACACGGTAAATCGCCAGCACGCCTACGGCGTCACCGCGGCGCTCGCCTGGAATACCACGCACAACAAGCTCAGCTTCGGTGCAGGCTTTGACCGGGGGGGCCTCACCTTCGTGCAGAACTCGCAGTGGGGCTACCTGAACACGGACGGCCTCACGATCACCCGTGTTCCCGCCTTCGACAACGGCAGTGAGGTCGGCGACGACGGAACGCTCGACGATTCCCGCGTGAATCTGCACGGCGTCACCACCACCCCCAGCTTCTATGCCACGGACACGTTCAGCGTGGGCAGGTGGGTGTTCAACGTGGGTGGTCGTTATAACCACACCGACGTCAACAACACGGATCGGCTGCCAAAAGCAGTTTCGGGTCGACCGGGGCTAACCGCCGACAACATCTTTCAGCGCTTCAATCCGACGGCAGGAGTGGTGTACAAGCCAAACGCGCTGCTGAACGCCTACTTCGACTACGGCGAATCGAGTCGTGCCCCGACGTCCACCGAACTTGGTTGCGCCGACCCGACTTTTCCCTGTTCGCTGCCCAACGCGCTGGTCAGCGATCCGCCGCTGAAGCAGGTGGTAAGCAGGACCTATGAGTTCGGCTTCCGTGGCAATCCTGACGGCCGCCTGCGCTACTCCGCTGGGTACTTTCACACCCTGAATTACGACGATCTGCTCTTCGTTGCGTCGCAGCAGACCGGCTTCGGCTACTTCCAGAACTTCGGCAAAACCCGCCGTCAGGGTGTGGAAGCCTCAACCGCGGCGCATCTGCACAACATGGACGCAGGCGTGGAGTACACCTTCCTGCAAGCGACGTACCAGAGCACGCAGGTCATCGAGGCTGACAGCAACAGCAGCAACAGCAACGCACTCTCCGGCGAAAAAGGCGTGACCGATGGAGGTCTCATCACCATCCTGCCCGGCAACCAGATCCCGCAGGTGCCACAGCACATGCTCAAGATCTACTCGGACTATCACCCGCTGAAAAAACTGGGCATCGACGCCGATTTCGAAATGATCAGCAGTTCGTACGTGAAGGGTAATGAAAACAACCTGCACCAGTCCGACGGCCAGTACTATCTTGGCAGCGGAAAGTCGCCTGGCTACGGCGTGGTCAACCTCGGGTCCCGCTACACCTTCAACTCACACGTCCAGTTATTCGCAGAGGTCAATAACCTGCTTAACCGTCGCTACTACACCACGGGCCAGCTCGCGACATCGGCCTACAACGACAACGGCGCCTTTGCCGCCCGAGAGTTCACGCCCTATAAAAGTGGGGACTACCCCGTCCGCAATACCACCTATTATTCGCCCGGCGCCCCGGTTACTGTCTTCGGTGGTCTCAAGTTCAGCTTCGGACGCCTGTAAGCGACTGAGACTTCGCGTGCAAACAAAGGGCCCGGCATTTCACCGGGCTCTCTTTCGTTACAGAGTAAGTGGGATCAGGCGAAGCGGCGCTTCACCGCCATGCCTGCTGCCACAAGCATGCCGAAGCCGAGCAGTACAAAGCTCGACGGCTCCGGAGTCACACCGACCTGGGTGATGCTCACGGCAGACGTGTCCGCGAGAGGATCACTGCCGAAGCTGGCCGACGTGAGTGTGTAGCTACCCGGCAGAATGTTTGGAGCCGAGTGGTTCCCCGTGAAAAACTCCGGGCCTTCCAGCGCGAATACGGATGTCGCATCACATGGGGCGCTGAAGCAGACGGTCATCGCGTTGGGATCCGGGATGGAGAAGAAGATCGCTTGAGTCGCGGGAGCTATGGCTAACCCGTTCAGCGTGTAGCTGAAATTAGAGATCGCTACCTCGTAGTAGCCACCCGCCGAACCCGTACTGACCGGATTCGAGTTCAGGTCGTAACCGTAGGCGAACACGCCGTTCGAGACGGAGTAGGCGGTTGCAGTCGTCGCCGAGCCAAACGTGCCGCTCTGTGTCACGTGCAGGGTGGTGGCAGAAGCCGGAAAAGCGGCGGCAACAGAGAGCAGCGAGGTGCTGAAAGCGAAAAGAAGGCGCATGGGGAAGCTCCTCACCGGAGGCTAGCACCTGTTTGCGTATCGTCGCAAAGGTTTTCAGCAATATGGAAATATTTCTTCCTCCTAAGTCCCACCTCATCTCGGCTCTGGACGCAATCACCCCTGTGAGAACGGACTGTGCACAATGACTTCATGCCAAAGGTAGCCTGCAGGATGTGCCTGAGTGCCTCGACTTGGAAATACAGTGAGCAAGTGCGATACCGGCCGAAGCGCTCACCGCACGACAACCCTCCGGCGGCTGATGGATGGCGTGGCGGCATCGTTGGGAACAGCCCGCGCCTGCAGGCTGAAACTGCCCGGGCTGCCGGTCACGGTGGCGTGCAGCGTGTAAGTGTTGCCTCCAAGAGAAGGAATCGAGAAGGCCGTCTGGGTTAGCGTTTGTACATGCCCATCCGGCGCGACCATATCGAGATAAAGGATTCCAGACGTCAGCTTGGCAGTATCGTTCACCATGGAGACGGAGAAGTCCTGTGTGGTCGAGTGCTCGAGTTCCGGCTTCCAGAAGTTCAGGTAGATGCCCACCGGCATGAAGGCGCGACGCATAGCCTCTTCGAAATGAGGCTCAAGTTCAAGCTTCCTCACGTCGCGAAAGTGGTCGGCCGTGAAGCCCTGCGGATCGCTCGACGTCAGGTACACAAAGTGGAGAACGCCGGCGTAGCGGCGATAGGCGCGCCAGAACTCCGTCTCGCCGCCGAGCAGGTAGGCCTGTTCAGCGAACCGCTGTTCGGCGGTACTATCGGGTCCCAACAGCAGTGGGTAAAGCTGCTTGGTCAGCAGGGTAGGCGAACCGTCGCGGTTCAGCCACAACCAGCCGTATTCATTCAGGATGGTGGCATGCGACGACTTTGGAGTGCTGTCGTTCGGCGCGGGTCCGAGCATCTGCTCAAGGTCTGACGGCTTGAAGAGCAACTTACCGGAGACAGCCGACTTGAGAAACAGGTACTGGTGATCCTCGACGGGATCATTCGCTCCATTGGGGGCGTTGTAGCCGTCTTCCCAGGGGCGATCCGATAGATCGAGCCCGCGAACGGCCGGCACAATCCTCTCGGCGAACTCCGGTGCATACGATTCGTTGCTGGCGTCCCAGATGGCAACGCTGGGATGGTTCCAGTCATCGCGCATCCACTCCTTGTACTCGGTAATCATCTCGTCCGGGTCGTACTTATCCTGGTAAAGGCCGCGCCAACTCGGATGGCCAACCCACACCATGTACTCGTTTTCGATCAGCAGGCCTGCCTCATCAGCGACGTCCAGCCAGTGGTCCGGCACCGGTCCGATACAGAAGCGGAAGGTGTTCCAGTGCATGCTTTTGGGTATGTCGACCAGCAGCTTCTGTACCCATGCCTTGTCCCACGGCAGGGTCCCGGACTCTGGGTCTTCGAAGAAGCGGTGCAGCGTGATGTTGGACCCGCGCAGGAAATAGGGCTTGCCATTCAGGTAAGCACGCTGTGTTGCTGAATCGAAGCGAAACTCGCGCATCCCGAAGCGGGTTGTCACCGCGTCACCACTGCTCTCGGTGTCGACGATGTAGAGGAATGGATCCTCCGGGCTCCATAGGTGCTGCCCCTGGATAGATACTGTCTGCAGCAGCACTTTTGTCTCGCCCGGCGCAAGCGCAATGGATGACTTGACCCTTGTCGAAGCGGATGTGCCGAGCTTCCACTGACTAACATGCTGAGTGACAGTTGTACTAATTGCCTCGGATGAATAGTTATGGAGCTCTGTCCGGATGACGGCCTCGGATTGCTCAAGCCGGGGAGCAACCTGGACCGTGGTGATTACGGGATTGTTCATGGTCACCAGGGTCACATCGTCATAGATGCCCGGGGTCCATCGGTTCTTCTCGAAGTCGGTGCCCTGCGACACATTCGCGGGCAGCACGCCGGGATGGGCACCAATGCGAATGAGCAGGTCGTTCGCGGCATTCCAGTGGATCGCGCGCGTGACATCGAGGTAAACGGCAGTAAAACATGGGGCATGTTCACCAACACGCACACCGTTCAGAAAGATGACCGCTCCAAACTGCGCCTTACTGATTTTGAGGATCGCCACTGCAGCCTTTGCTGGAGCGTTGAATGACTTGTGATACCAGAAGTAGTTACGCGCCTGGTGGCTGATGCCGTGGACATCCTGCAACTGCTTGTATAAGTCCGCGGGGTAAGTACCCTTTCGAACAAGGTTCGAAAGTAACTCGCGGCTTTGAAACTGATCTACATCAGGAAACGCAGGCTCTGCCGAGTGGACCAGGCCGGGCACAGGCACCTGGTGCGTGAACTCCGAAGGCACGACATCACCCGAGACGCTATCGGCGATACCCCAGGTGCCATTCAGCGAAAGTGTGGTCCGCTTCGGCTGTTCCGCGACGCTCCACGCGGTGGAGACAATCAGCAGGATCAGCGACAAGGCCAGGCAAGAGAAACGGCGACGCATGAGAATCTCCATCGATGCAGCGAACACAAGCAGCCTGCCCAAGACAAGCCGCTTGTAGATTCGCTTATACCGGGCCCGCGTGGTTCGCCAGCCGGAGATGATCCTACAGAAGATTTGGTGAACCAGGCAGGACTCGAACCTGCGACCCTCTGCTTAGAAGGCAGATGCTCTATCCGGCTGAGCTACTGGTTCCCCCTATCTAGATTACCGTGCCTGCGGGCGGATGCAGCTTGAATCGGCTTAGTAGCCGGTGAGTTCTTTCGAGCGCAGCAGGCCTGTGACCGCCCGCAGGGCTGCATCCCATCGTTCAGCGGCCTCGGTTTCGTCCACGCCTGAAGCCTTCACATACATGGTCACGGCAAACCCTTCTGCGACGGAGCCGTCCAGCTCGACTACGGCGGGGCGCAACACGCATTCCAGCTTTGCGAGGGCGTGGGGCAGGTCGGCGGCGAGGCGTTCCATGCGATACAGCACCGCTTCCACGCGATGGCGCGAAGTGAAGGCCGCGCGCTCGCGCCACAGCAGGTCGATGTAGCTGGTGAAGCCGGCTCCTGCGACGTCGGGGTCGAGCATCAGGTCCTGCCGCATGGCTGCGAGCTCGTTTTCGTCCATGGCCCAGGCGTCGCATTTGGCGGTAAACACCTGCGAGCGGGATCCGTTCAGCGCACGCAACGCCGCCAGCAGGGCGGGATGGTCGTCGGCCTCGGCGATGCGGTCGAGCGCGTCTGGATCGTCCCGGAGGTCGACCCAGTGCAGCGCGCCGTCAGGAGAGCTCCACGGTACCACCAGGACCGGATCGTCCGCGCCGCATTCGGCGGTCCATTCGCTTAGCAACGCGGCACCATCTCGCGTGCGGAGACCTCAGCCTGCTGCTCGACGAAGTGCAGCAGCGTGCGCTCGGCCCAGTAGCCGTCGTAGATGTCGGTGGGGTTTTCAAGAAAGGCGCAGTGGCCGCCGTGGGCAGGCTCGACCAGGGTGAGGTGCGGGTTGGCGTTCAGCTTTGCGCGTGTCTCGGCGGTGAGCCGGATGAAGGGGTCGTCCAGCGCGTGAAGAATGGTCGTGGGAACGGCGATGCGGTCCAGAACGCGTGCGGCGCCGGAGCGCGCGTAGTAGTCGGCCGCCCCGGTAAAGCCGCAGTAAGCAGACATAACGTGCTCATCAAAATCGCGGATGGATGTCACATGCCGCGCCCGGTCGCTGTCAAAGATCGCGGGAAAGAGCCTGACCTTGCGGCGATAGCGCGCCAGCAGGTTGCGCAGAAATCGGCGCTCATAGAGGCGATTGGACCAGTGGTGCAGCGCGTCCGCACTCTCTCCTAAATCCATAGGAGGCGATACGGCGAGGATACCGATCAGCTGCGGTGGAGCGGTGGAGCCGAGCTCGCCTGCCGCCTTCAGCACCAGGTTGCCGCCCATGCTGTAGCCGGCCAGCACCACCCGCGCGCAGCCACGCGCGATCAGCCAGCCCAGCACCGCCCGCACATCGCTCGACAGGCCCGAGTGGTACAGCGTGGGCGACAGCGCATCGGTGCCGCCGCAATTCCGCATGTTCATGCGAACCACGTTGCAGCCGGCCGCGAAGAGCTTGTTCGCGTTGCCCACCACATATTGCGAGTGCGACGAGCCCTCAAGCCCATGCACCAGCACGACGGTCACAGCGTCCGCTGGATGATCCTGCCAATGGCAGTGGCAGAGTACGCGGCTGGGCAGTTGCCGATCCAGCGCGACAGCGGACGGAACCAGCAGCATCTCCGGCGAAAGAGGCACTGGCACCAGTTCCGTAGTTGCCGGCGGCAGCCGGTCTACGCGCGGCAGGAAGTTTCCCACGATGGTCTGAAGGTGACCGTTGCGCAGCCAGCGCCTTGGCTGGAAAGTGTCCGAAGCTGTGCGTGACGGGGCCAAACCTCTATTCGACCACACTTTCGTGGATCAGCTTGTCGCGGCTGCCACACTCGCCTTCAGCACAACGAAGATCAGCCATGCCGTGAAGACAAGGATGAGTCCGCTGCGGATCTTCACGCGCGCGACGATGGCGGCACCGACTGCCATCAGCGCTAGCACCCAGAGGGAGAACAAGTCCACCGAACCCAGCGCCGACTTGAGAAACGCGGAGCTGTCCGCGCCCATGTAGAAGCCGGGATTGGTGCCGATGGGATCGTTGATGTTGAAGCCCTCGGGGTCGCCTAGAAACAGCATGGTTGTCGACAGAAGGGAGCGGAGAATGCTCGGCAGCGAAGCGAAGATCGCAACCGCAAACATGCCGGGGTACGTGGCCGTGCCACCCAGGATGAAGTTGAAACCCACCCACAGCAGGAGCGCGACGACCGCGGAAACAACCAGCGTCAGCACCGGCACGGAGTAGAACGTCACCTTCATGATGGCAGTGGTGATGCTCATGGTCTGGGCGCGTGCCTCTGGTGTGGCCTGTTGCATGCGCTCATTCTGCGAAGGGTTGTTGCGGATAGCGCTCTCCGCCAGGCGCGGGATGCCCAGATGTGCCGCCGCCGTGCCCGTGAACAGGTAGCTGAACAGTGCGATGATGACGAACGGCAGCCACCAGGACTGGTTCCGGCGCAGGTCGGCGAAGGTCTTCGTGGGAGCGATAAAGGTATCCAGCACGCGCTCGGCCGGCGAGAGCGGCTGCTGGGTATCGAAGGCATCCCGTGGTCCTGCTTCTGGCAAAGTGTGAGGCTCCTGCATGGTGCAGCTCCTTGACTGGTTGTTGGCAGTGATTTTAGGCCAGTTCAGGCTGCGCAGCACATCGATGAACGCAGCGAAGCAAGCAGGGTAGAGCAAGCGTGAGCATACCCTCCTGAACACTGTCATCCTGCAGCAACGCGGAGGGATCTGCAGGTGTGCTTGTACCCGGCAGTCCGCCTGAATGAGGCAGAAATGCATGTCCCTCAGGGGGAGCTCAGGCAGGCTTCCGCCACGCTGCGGGATGACACATTGTCAGGGGCTATCAATGCATTCTGCAGGGGCGTAGCAGGGATTCGTTCTGAGCAAAGTTGATGAAGTTCCAAGATAAAAAGGCTGGGTGTAGACACAAGCTGCTACGCTCCACGCACTACCACTACAAGTTTCATGAGGAATCCATGCGCGTAAACATGTTTGCTTCCTTACTGCTTGCCGCTTTGATGTCCGCAGGCGTAGGGTACGCCGATACTTTCACCTTCACGCCAACCGGCGGGCCAGCTTACAGCTTTACCACGTTGGCGAGGCCAGACTACTCCGACGCCTACTCACCCTTTGTTTACTTCGTTTACCTTGGTGAAGGCCGCGACTACACTGCCACTTTCATCAGCGCAGAGATGGGCACTTACTTCGACGACACTTATGGATTCGGGCCGACTCCACTCGACTTTGAGTATCTTGACCGTGTAAATGGCCAATATTACGAAGAGGATGGTCCGCAGTTGTATACCGGTCCTGTCGATAACCCAACCTTTCTTGCCGGCACCTACGCACTGGTAGGGGACTATGGGGGAGGGCCGGGAATTGGAGGAACGCTGGTGATCGACGGCGGCGATGTCGCAGTGACGCCCGAGCCTTCTAGCCTGGTCCTTCTCGGCACAGGAGCCTTCGGTTGCGCCTGGGAAGCTCGGCGCCGCTTCCGCAGGAGGGGTCGTGTGGCTCCGAGCACGGCAGCAGCTTAGCGAAGACCCGTGGCGAGCAACGCGGTGGGGAGATGGTGGCGTTTTGCGGGCGTGGCTTTTGCCTGCTGCAGCGTGCGCGAGGGAGCCGTATCGGGAGCGGGCGCGTTCCTCGAGGGCACGCCGAGGTACCGGCGATACACGCTGATGTGGAAGCATGCCTGCTGAAACTCCTCCTCCACGTCGATCTTGCCTTCGGTCTCGACCGGTGTCAGGTAGGCGCGCATCCACGAGATTTCAGTCAGGCTCATGCCGTGCTTGCCGATGTCGATCGCCTGCCCATACAGGTGCGGCGAAGCGACCTCGCCGGTGGGTGGCGCGGCATTGCCGTTGGTCAATACCAGCCGCTTCTGAAAGGCCACGGTCCGTGCGGCCGACGTGATGACCAGCGGCGTGTGGAAGCGCGCGTAGTGCGAACGTGCAAGGTCATCGAGGAAGCGAACCGACCAGGGGCGCGCGAATCGCCGGTTCAACGGTAGTCGATTGTCGACCCAGATGCTGTCGTTATCCGGCAGTGCCGTCAGCAGTTTCAGCCGGCGCATATCCAGCATCTGGTTGTCATCCTCAATGCGGTCCAGGCCGTCGGCGATGGCCATCTGATTCTGGTGCACCAGGATCTCGTGCGTGCCCTTCATGGGCGGCAGCAGCAGCAGCCTGCCGGCAGGATCGTACAGGTTTACGTGGGTGATCGGGCCACCGCGAGGGTCTGCATCGCCCGCGTCCATCTTGTCGAAAGCGGGCGCAGGATTTCTGCCTGCCAGGGCAACAGCCGTTTTTGCTGAGGTTGCGGCATCGTCATCGCTGTCGAACGTCTCGTCCGTCATGCCGGTAAGCGTGCGCGGATCGAGCGTTGGTTTTTTCGAAGCCGATGCGACGGCGGCGGTAGCGGGTGCGGGCACACGCAGGATCTGCGCGGGTTTCGGCATCTGCATGGGGGCTGAGTCGGTGGAGGCAATGTGAATCGGGACAGCTGTGGTGCTGGAATTGCCGGAAAGCACTTCGGCATCGCCGCGGGGATCGATCTCGGCCGCTGTGGGAAGATCGTGCCGAGTTGCAAGTGCGGCCGTACCGGGTCTGGCGGGGACAGGCGCGGGGAGCTTGTCCGGCAGATCGCCATGAGAAAAGGGCGCTGGCACGCGCTCAGTCGGTGCGGTGCTTGGGATGTTGCTGGCCTCGGCGAACGCGGCATCGTCATCCGCTGTGCTGCGCGTCTGATTCAGCGCGGCTGCCGTGCGGATCGTCTCGTTCTGCTTCTGCGCGGCGCGGTCGAAGTCGGCAAGTGTGGCCTTGTGCGGGGCAGGGGATAGATCCGGCTGCGGTGTCGGCGGATGAACCGGAGGTCTAGCGGAGTTGGCGATCCTTGCGGGAGCTTCTGTTTCAGCGGCCGGAAGGTCGCGAGCGGGCGCGGCATGGTAAGCCTTGTACCAGTTGTGAACACGATCCTCTGTGGCGCGATCGGCGGTCTTCTCGGCGGTGATGACGGGTGCAGGTAAGCTCTTCTTCGCTGCGGCAGAGCGGCTCAATCGCGGACTTGCGATCGCTGTTTCTTTGCCCGACTTACGCGAGTGAGGAGCCACTACACGCTCCACTGCAGCGTGTCGACGCGAACTTGGGGCGGCTCCGAGGTGTCGCGACTCTCTTGTGGGAGACAGGGAGGAGGCGACCCGACGTGCAGTCGCACTCCGCACCGCGGGATGGGACGCAACTACGGAGTGTGACGCAGCTGCAGGATGGCGCGTAGCCGCGCTGCAAGAGGAAACCAGGGTCGCCGTCAGGGCGAGCACCAGCGCAGCGGCGCGCGGGTTGGCGTGGCGTGAGACGAATCCGGATGGGAGCGCGGACATACTGTGGACCGGCCGCGGAGAATCAAACATCAGAGCCCTCTCAGATTAGGTCTATCGGCAGCTTCACGTGAAGTAACCAGGCTGATGCGTAGCGAGTCGGTTACACCATCAACACGGCGTTGTTCTGGCATGTGCAAGGCCCATGCCAAAGCGCGGTGCACTGTCATAAGAAGCCGCTCAGCAACGGTGCCGGCGTAACCTGAGATCAGGAGATCAGGCCCATCGCTCGACGGAGACAAAGCATTCGGGACCACGCGATCTGGCTGGCTGCTGCGTTGACGATGAGCCTGCTAACGGGTTGCGGACCTGTGCCTGAGCCGCCCGCGACCTTCCATCCGTCGACACCCGCGGAAGCCGCTGCGCTGACCTATTTTCAGGACAGTGTGAAGCCGATCCTTCGGCAAAACTGCTACCGTTGCCACTCCGGCCTGAACCACAAGGGCGGCTTCAATCTAAGCACGCGCTCGCTGCTGCTGAAGGGCGGTAAGCACGGGGTCGCCGTGATCCCTGGACAGCCGAACGATAGCCTGCTGGTGCGTCTCATTCGCCACGAGGGGCCGCCCGATCACCCCATGCCCATGCCGCAGAAGGGGAAGCTATCCGACGCGGAGATCGCTGCGATTTTCAAGTGGATCTCGGATGGCGCGATCATGGATCGCTAGGAAAGGAACGGGCTACGCGAGCAGGCCATTCGATTCCGCATCGAGCGCCTCCAGAAAGGCTCGGAGAGCGTAGATGCGGGACTTGGCCATCGCTTTGCTGTGCGGCAGCCGGATCTGTCCCGGCACATTCTCAAGCGAGCGCCGAAGCGACGCAGCAGCGTCAGCAAAGGTGATGAAGCGCGTATCCTGCGCGACCTTGGCAACGGTGCGCATTACGGCCACGGCGCCAAGCTGCTCCAGCAGGTCCGCATCGCGAAGGATCGTACCTTCGGCGGTGATGGGTTCACCATGGGCCTCATGCGTGCGAATGCACTCCAGGACGGCAGGGATCCCGGCTTCGGGGAACCCGGCCTCGAGCAGCAGCGCACCGGCATGTGCGACGGTGTAGTTCGTCGAATCCCACTGTTTCAACGCCTCAGGGCTGCTCGGCCGATGACCCAGAAAGACGCCAAGATCATGCGCCCATGCTGCTGCAAACAGGATGTCATCGTCTACCGGTCCGGTGCCTGCTGCTGCGATCTCACAGGCCAGCGCATACAGTCGCGCCTGGTGTGAGAACTTCTCAGGCGGCTGCGCTTCCACGCGGATACGCGCGACCAGGGCGGCACGCCAGGGTAGGGCTGCCGTCGATCCTGCAGTTGGGTTCATGGGTTGAGGTTTGGTCGGGGCGGAGAGATTCGAACTCCCGACCCTCTGCTCCCAAAGCAGATGCGCTACCAGGCTGCGCTACGCCCCGACTCTCGTTATTCTACGATGCCGGCCTGCATTCTGCACCGTCTATCGGTGCATGCCGATGCTGAAGAACTTGCCGGCAAGGTAAGCAAGCAGGGCGACCGGGATGGCCAGCAACAGCATCATGCCAAGCAGGAGCCCGCCGAGAAAGAGCCAGTCGCTTGCGGCGTGCGATTTGCGCTCCTGCACCGTGGTACCTCGCGCGGGGAGTGCGCGGTTGGCGGAGTAAGCAGCACCGGGGTCGTAACTACTCCCCGCACCAGATGCACGGTAGTTTGGGACCGCTCCGGTCGAGCGCTCCAGCAGGGCGAAGTTTCTGCGGTTCGCCTTCCACGCGATGTCGAAGGCATCCCCCAGAATAGGAACGGTCCCGATGATGGTCTCGATGGCAACATTTGCCAGCATGCGTGCGAGTGTCACCCGTGGCACACCGCGCAGCCACGCCGCAAGAATGATGATCCACGAAGCCATCGCGCCGAGAATGTCGCCGATCCCTGGAATCAAGCCGATGATGCCGTCCAGACCAAAGCGGATCTGCGTACCGGGAATGCGGAGAAAGTCATCCAGCAGGTGGGACAGGAGGTCGAGGTTCCGATCGCTGAACAGGTCCGCGCCACGAGCCATGCGTGGCTGCAGGATCTCGGGTTCTGAGCTTGGCGTCGGCATCTCTTCCCCTTCTGATGCAGGATCGTTCCCGCGGCGCGGTCACACCCAAGCAAATCACGCTTGAAGCAAAATCACACCCGCAGGAAGATGCGCTTGCGGTAAAGCGGGTACACGAGGAACCAGGTGAGCGCCACAATGGTAAGGCCGAACAGCATGGACGGGAAGCCGTGCAATGGGACCGCGCGGTATAGCCACATGGCGTAGACGCGTAGCACGTTGCGATTTCCCGTGTGGATCAGCTCGAGCAGTGACGGCAGCAGCTCCGAGATCATGTACGCGGCGATGGCATTCGTGCCGAAGACGAGCAACGGCTTGTAAATCGTGGGGTGCTCCGGCGCATCGGCACGTGACACGTCGTGCCTGCCAACACGCTTCATGTCGACAACGTAGATGGACAAAGCCAGCAGCAGCAGGCTCAAGCCGCCTGCAAACAGCGTGAAGGAGCTTGTCCACAGCTTCTTGTTGATGGGAAAGGCCGGGTTCCATAGCAGACCCGCAACTGCAAAAGCCGCACCGCACGCTGCCAGTCCCGCCGCTTTCTGCGCAGTGGTGCGCTTGGTCCGCAGCCACACGCCGGCAAGCAGGCCAAAGATTGCGGTCGCGATGGCGGGCAGGGTCGACAGCAGACCTTCCGGGTCGCGCACGCGCTGGTACAGGTGCTGTGGCGCGAAGATCAGCCGATCGATATACGCGGTCAGGTTGCCGTCAGGATCGTTGATCGGCACCGTGTGCGTCGGCACGCCGAAGCCGGGCACGGGGACAAAGCGCATCAATGCCCAATAGCCCACCAGGCAGAGGACGGCGAGCGCAGCCTTGTCCTTCCATCCCGGCCAGGCCAGGCAAAGCGTTCCCACCACCAGGTAGCAGAGGGCCGTGCGCTGCAGCACGCCGTAGAACCGTATGTGATCCAGGTGCTGAAATGGAAACGTGTTGACCACCAGGCCAAAGGCAAACAGCACCGCGGAGCGCCGCAGGATATGCAGAAAGAGGGTCCCCCGCGTGGCTCCGCGAGCGAGCCTGGCTGCCGTGGAAAGCACCAGCGACAGCCCGACGAGAAACAGAAAGGTTGGGAACACGAGATCGGTGGGCGTAAATCCGTTCCACGGGGCGTGATTCAGCGCGGTGAAGGCACCCGGTCCGGGCTCGTTGTTGACAAGGATCATGAAAGCAATGGTGAGCCCGCGCAGCACGTCCAGCGACAGCAGGCGCTCAGGCTTCTGTGCGGTGCGCACCACATCCGAGTCCACCGTCGACGATATCTCCGGGTCCTTATCGCTCGTAAGGGTTTTCTCGGCCGCTACGGTGTGCATGGCAGCAGCATACGTCCTGTTTGTCGTGGGCGCAGCAGTTATTACAGGCAAGTAGCTGCGACCAGGTACTAACAGGGCATCGATGCACGCCCTGCTACAATCAGACTCGGCACGGCGGCTATAGTTCAGGGGTTAGAACGCGGGTCTGTGGCACCCGATGTCGAGGGTTCAAATCCCTCTAGCCGCCCCAATCCATCAGCAACTGAGCGTTCCGTGCGGACGATTTCAGTAGAAAATTGAAGGCAGTCAAGATGCGTATCCTGACTGCCTTCCTGCTTCTCGGCGCCTCTGGAACTCGCAGCATGCTCGTGAAAAATAACGCCCGGGGGCGAAGGTCAATAGCGGCCATACAGACCCGGGAGAAATGTCCTTCGCCCAGCCGCTTGCCGCATCTCGATCGTTTACGTCGAGACTAGGGCAGCAAACCTTCGGACGCTTCAAGTAAGACGCCCGGGCATCATGAGCGGTGTTCTGGAATGGACGAAATGCAGCATTTTTCTGCTGAACTTTCCGCCGTCGCAAGTGGTTCAAACGCAAGCACTTAAAGTTGAGCTCTGATGTTACCAGGGACCTACTTCCTGCCAGATGTTGATGCATTGAAATTTGTGTTTACGAGATTCCTCGGCGTCCTGATGGAAGCCCTCCTAAATGGACGCGATGTTCGCATTCTCGCCCATGTGAGAGGCTGATTCGGTATGGACAACGTCGACCACGGACATCTCTTCGCTGGCACCTCAGGTTGGGCTTACCCGACCTGGAAACCGGGGTTCTATCCGCCGAAGTTGCCGGCCCGCCGCTTCCTGGAGCACTACGGCTCGCGACTAAACTCGGTCGAGGTGAATTACACGTTCCGCGCCTTGCCGACGGAGGCGCAACTCGCAGGCTGGCTTGCGGCCGTGCCTCCGGGCTTCCGCTTCTCGTTCAAGGCGCCTGAGGCTGTAACGCATCGTCGCCGACTGCGCGAATGCGGCGACACGGTCGACCGCTTCCTAACCGCGCTTGAGCCGGTCCAGCAGGCGGGCGCGCTGGGCTGCCTGCTGTTTCAATTGCCTCCGAATTTCAAGGCCGATGTGCCTCGACTCGAAGCCTTCCTGGCGCTGCCGCAGATGGCGCGCGCTTCACGTGTCGCGTTTGAATTCAGGCATGCCAGCTGGTTCGCCGAGGACACGTGGTCTGCGCTCCGGGCGCACGGCGCTGCTGTCTGCATCGCCGAAAGTGAAGACCTGCAGACGCCCGACGTAACAACTGCGCCGGACTTCGCCTGCTACCGTCTTCGCAGGCCAGGTGGCTACGACCAGGGCGCCGTGAGCGATCACGCCGCAAAGTTTCGCGCCATGAGCGCAGGCCGCGACGTCTTCGTCTACTACAAGCATGAGGACGAACCGACCGGCCCGCTGGCTGCCGAAGCGATGCTGCTGCAGGCTGCCGAGTACGCTGTGGCATCGCCAGATTAGAAGTTGCCGCGAAACCCGATGCTGCGCAATTGCGCGCGGGTCAGCGTGGCGTGGATGCCGTCCAGCGGAAAGCTGCTCCACTGCCCGACGTTTGCGCCGTCCAGCGCCCGCAGCGCCTCACTCTCGGTACGGAAGCGCAATGGCCTCAGGTGCCGCAGCGTGTGGTCGCTGCCCAGGCGGTCTTCCGCGGGATCGGCACTCATCCAAAGCGTTCCGCCCAGCAGGCGCAGGTCCAGCCGAAAAAAGTGTGCATCCATCGCCTCAAGGCTAGCAGGTGCGCTTTGCAGTGAGGTGCGTGGCCCCACTCCAGGCGCACTAGGCTCAGGCCTGTGCAGCGATGCCGTTCAACTGATCCAGGATTTCAGCGGGGATCTGGAGTGACGCGGCGGACAGGTTCTCCCGCAGGTGAGCGACGGATGACGTGCCGGGGATCAGCAATAAGTTCGGTGAGCGTTGCAGCAGCCACGCCAGCGCAATGAGCATGGGAGTGGTGCCCAGCGCCGCCGCCGCTTCGTTCAGCGTTGCGGACTGCAACGGTGTGAAGCCCCCAAGCGGAAAGTAGGGCACGTAGGCAATGCCGTCCGCGGCAAGCTGCTCGATCAGGGCGTCGTCACGCCGCAGGACCAGGTTGTACTCGTTCTGAACGCAGACAACGGGAGCAATGGCACGCGCTTCTTTGATCTGCTTCGCAGTTACGCTGCTGACGCCGAGATGCCTGATCAGGCCCTTCTCCTGCAGCTTTGCCAGTGTCGTGAACTGTTCCTCCAGCGGCTGATCCGACGGAGGGTTGAGCGCCGTCCAGGCCCGGTAGTTCACGACGTCGAGTACGTCGAGTCCGAGATTCCGAAGATTATCGTGGACCGCCGCTTCTAGTTCGGCAGGGCTCTGCGCCGGCAGCCAAGCGCCCTTGTCGTCCCGCCTCGCGCCGACTTTCGTCACGATGACAAGCCCGTCACGGTAAGGGTGCAGCGCCTGCTTGATGATCTGGTTGGTGATGTGCGGTCCGTAGAAGTCGCCTGTGTCGATGTGGTTCACGCCGCTTTCCAGCGCCTCGTGAAGTACGGCGATGGCGGCATCGAAATCCTTCGGCGGACCGAAGACATGAGGTCCAGCAAGCTGCATGGCTCCGTAGCCCATGCGGTTGACCGTCATCGAAGTACCGGGAAAGGTAAAGGTTCCACCGAGGTTGTTCTTTTCTGCCATGCTCTTTGTCTCCTGAGTCTCAGCCATTGGATGACGGAAGCTGACAGTGGTTTCAGGCCGTCTGCAGCCGAATTCCTGTCGGACAGAAGCGTTGCGAGCCCTTTGTATGGATCCATCGAAGATGTTCCTTTGACACCGCTTTCATCTTGCATTCAACGTGTATTTACAAAGGCTGCACGCCAGTGCATTATCTTCTCTGCCATGCCCACCCATAGAGCCCTGTTTTCACGTGCGATTGTATTGGCACTGCCCATCGCATGTTTTTCCTCCGGAAGCCTCCACGCGCAGTATGACAACGGCAGCATTGTGGGCACGATCCGCGACTCCTCCGGCGCTCCCATTCCAGATGCGGCTTTGCACATCAGCAACACCGAGACGGGGGTCAGTACGGACGCGAAGACGAACCCGTCGGGTGACTATGACTTTGAGCAGCTGCGGGTTGGTATTTACACCATTACAGCGACCGCACCTGGATTCTCGAGTGCCGTCGCGCAGAACATCGCTGTTGCCATCGGGGGAAGACAGCGCATCGATCTTAGCCTGAAGGTCGGTGGCGCGCAGACCACGGTAGAGGTCACCGATGTCGCGTTGCAGGTGGAGACGGAAGATAGTCAGCGGAACCAGACCATTACGAACTATCAGTCCGAAGCTTTCCCCCTGGTTACGCGTAACTACAGCGACCTGCTGGGCCTGGTTACGGGATCCCGGCAGGCGCCCACCGCTGCAACCACAAGCTCAATCAATTCACTCGTCCGCGCCGGTTCTTATAACATCAACGGCCAGCGCAGTATGTTCAATAACTTCCTGCTGGATGGCATGGATAACAACGCATATGGTGAGAGTAACCAAGGGTTCGACAACCAGATCATCGCGGTTCCGCCGGATTCTGTCGCCCAATTCAACGTGGTCACGAACAACGAAAGTGCGGAGTATGGCCGATCCTCAGGTGCGACCATCAACGTGGCTTCGCAGTCGGGCACGAACACCTTTCACGCCACGCTGTACGAGTTCTTCCGCAATACAAATCTGAATGCGACGGGCTTTTTCAAGCCTACGAACACAGGGACATCCGGCATCGTCGTTCCCTTCAAGAAGCCAACCTTCAATCGTAATCAGTATGGCGTGAACGTCGGCGGACCC
>CBAAAE010000006.1:0-15751 GCA_964658845.1 uncultured Novosphingobium sp.
ACCTGAGCGAAGCTTGCTGCTGCGTGAGCGAGAATCACGAGAATCAGTCCTCCTGTGGTTTGTGCCTCGAGTGGGCACGGTGAAGTTGGTGGGCAGAGTCCGGCTTGTTGCCAGACCCCGCGAATCGAAGCGTTCTCTTCGGCCTATACCGTGGCGGAGCTACCCGCCAAAGGAGAAGTTCACGGTAATGGTGGTGTCCACTTCCGTCGGCTCACCGTTCAAGAGATACGGCTTGTACTTCCAGCTCTGGACCGCCGAGATGGCATTCGCCCGCAGCATTTCCGGACCGGACACGACCGAAAGCTGTTCCACGGAGCCCGTCTTGGAAATGATGGCGTGCAGGATGACCGCGCCGGAAACGTGTGCTGCCTTGGCAATGGGCGGATAGACAGGCGTGGTCTTTACCAGTACCTGGCCCGCCATAACGCCGCTCGAGATCTTGGCCGGACCTGTCGGCTTCGGCTTCTCAACCTTGACGACGGGGGTTGGCGCGGCACCCAGGCCAAGGCCGCCCATGATGCCACCCGCTGAACCGCCGGCGGCACCCATACCAGCACCTGCAACACCCGCGGTCTGCACCGGCGGTGGTGGATCTTCATGGGTCATGTCGATCTTCTTGGGGATTTTTGTGGGCGCAGTCATGGGATCAAAAGCAGCCACCTGCTTGACCACCACCTGCTTGACTGCCGGCGGAGGCGGCGGAGGTGGGGGTGGAGGCGGTGGAGGCGCGGTCAGCATCGCCGTCATGGCCGTCTTCGGCAGCGCATCCGGATACAGCAGCGGGATGAGAATCATGACCGCGACAATAGCCAGGTTGAAAGCCGCCGTCGCCCACATCCATTGACTGGACTTCGACTTCAGCTTGCCGGAGGACTCTACCAGTGAATCTTCGAACATATGACAACCTCGATCTGCGAGAGGTGAAGCTGGGACTGTAGACACCGCGTGTTTCCGATTTGTTCCCAGCGGTGAAAAAAGATTGTGCGCAGGTCCGTGAATGTCTTCGTTTCCCTGCAGGAACGCAGCGAGTCAACGAGATGCAGATACTACCGCGCCACCCGAACGTCTGGCAAATGCGCGCGGATCGGACGATGTTACGGTGCTGCCGAGACCACGGGCAGGCTGATAAAGCTGGCGTGCCCAGCGCCGTGAAAGACCTGCTGCGTGGCCTTGCGGAAGTCTCCGGGCGCCGCGAAGAAGATGTTCGGCACAAACGTCTGCGGATTGCGATCGTACAGCGGAAACCAGCTTGACTGCACCTGGACCATGACGCGGTGGCCCGGGAGGAAGACGTGATTCACCGTGGGCAGCGCGAAGCCGTAGGTGAGTGGTTTGCCCGCGGCAAGCGGCCTCGCCTCCGCCAGACTTTCGCGATACCGTCCGCGAAAGATGTCCATCGCAACCGGCAGCTGGTAGCCGCCAAGCTCGGGCTGGCCCGCCACTTCATCCGGGTAGACATCGATCAGCTTCACCACCCAATCGCTGTCGGTGCCGCTGGTAGACGCGACCAGGTTCACAGCGGGCTCGCCGCTGATGGCGAGCGGCGTGGTCAGCACGTCGCCCGTGTAGGTCAGCACGTCCGGCCGACCGGAAAACTCACGCTGATCGTCCACCAGCCAGCGCACCCAGGACAGGTTCGACGTGTAGCCCATGGGTTCGCTCGGCCGCTTGCGGTACGGCACCGGCTTCGCGGGATCGGAGACGTAGGTGTCGGGGATCTCGTTGCCGGAGGGCGCCGTCATGCTCAGCTTCTCGCCGGCCTGCAGGTAGATGGGTGTCGCCTTCGGCGTGCATCCGCCCGCGCAGCCGGTCGGCCAGGTCGCCAGGTGCTGCCAACGGTTGGCGCCAGTCTGAAAAGCGGTAACGTGCGACACCGTCATGGCGGGCGCGTCACTGTGAAGATAGTGCGCAAGAAACGGCGCCAGCACCTCGACCTGAAAGGTCAGCCCGGTGGAACTGCGAAACTTCACTGGCCCCAGCGAATCGGCATCCTCAATCTCCTGCCCGTGGTGCCAGGGACCGATGACGAGGTACAGATTCCCGTTGGTATCCTTCGGCTGCAGCGCCTTGTAGACCGCGATGGCCCCGTAGATATCCTCCTGGTCCCACAGGCTGTGCACCAGCATGGTGGGCACGGTCAACGGCTGCGCGGCCAGCAACTGATCCATGGCCTGCCCACTCCAAAAACTGTCATACGCCGGGTGCTTCACGACCTTGTTCCAGAACCCGATCTGGTCCATGTTGCGCTGCCGGCCAAGCTCGCCCGCCGAGCCTGCGCGCATGTACATGTCATAGTCGTCAAAGGTGCTGGAGAGCCAGCGCGCTTCGTTGCTGCGCATCGCGGTTTGCTCGTAGATATACGGCATGTTCTGCTGCCGAAACGCGCCGTTGTGGAACCAGTCGTCGCCGCGCCAGCCATCGACCATCGGGTTCATGGGCACCACGCACTTCAACGCGGGATGCGGATGCACCAGCGGCGTCAGCGCCAGGAATCCGTCGTAGCTGATGCCCAGAATGCCGACGCGCCCATTCGACTCCGGCACGTTCTTCACCAGCCAGTCGATGGTGTCGTAAGTGTCCGTCGACTCGTCCACCGGCGTAGGATTCAACGGTCCCTGCATGGGCCGGTTCATCACGTAATCGCCCTCGCTGCCGTATTTGCCGCGGATGTCCTGGATCACGCGAATGTAACCGCCGGAGAGGATTGCTTCCACCGCATTGTCATACCCGTACAGGCTGGTGCCCAGGTGCACGCTGGGCGTATTCGCCGTCAGAACATTGGCGTTGTACGGCGTGCGCGTCATCAGCATGCCCGCGCCTTTCGCGCCCTTCGGCAGCAGCACGATCGTGTGCAGCTTCACACCGTCGCGCATGGCGATCATGACCTCGCGCCGGTCGTAATCCATGCCGGCGGTGGGCGGCTGAAAGGTCGCGGGCGTCTCGCTCGGCAGGCCGGGATAAAGTGGGGTCTTCTGCGCATGAGCCAGCACGAAGGTCAGCAGAAGGGCGGCAACCGGGACGGATCGGCGCACAGAACGACGCATCAACAACACCTGACAGGGAGATGTCTGCAGCCTAGCATGAGGCGTCTGCCAGCCTCTCAAACCCCGTAAGCGGATGGGTTCTTCCGCGAAGCCAACCAGTTCTGGATGCAGCACGCCATTTCCGAAAGCAGGAAGTTAGCCTACCTACCTGTGACGCTGGCGCGCGGTCTTTTTTGCGCTGGACGCAAAGAGCGTTCGCGGCTAGACTAACTTTCACTGTCCCTGCAACCTCATGGTTTACCACCGGCGAGCTGCACCGCCGTTTCTAATCACTGCACTCGGCTTCTGAGTTGCACATGACACTGCTGTCTTTCTGATCTGGTACGTGGAGCCATGGATGATGCTCAGGAAGAGCCTTCTGGTATGCGTGGTCTGGGTTACAGCAACATGGCATGCGTCGCCGATGCATGCCCAGGGGTCTGCGGGCGGCGTTCCGATTCACGATCCGCAGGTCATTGCAAAGTGCGGCGGGTGCCACACGCCCGACGCGAACGGCAACATGGCCCGGTTGTCGCAGATCCGCACTACACCGGAAATCTGGGAGCAGGCCATCAAGCGCATGATTCGCCTGAATGGCCTGCAGATCACGCCGGATGAGGCGCGAGGCATCGTCCGCTACCTGAGTGACAATAACGGCCTGACTCCGGCCGAAGCGAAACCCGGTTTCTGGGATGCCGAGCACCGTACTTTCCGCACGGCAGAAGAGGCCAACGGCACACCGCAGGAACTGCAGCGGACCTGTAACTACTGCCACACCATCGGCCGCGTCCTGGTACAGCGCCGCACGCCGGAAGACTACGCAAAGCTGATGAACACTCACATGGCGCTGTTTCCCGGATCGGAGACTTCAGTCTTCCGGCCGAACCGGCGCTACACGCATCCTGATGATCTTGAGGTAGCACTGACGCAAGGCGGCACGGGCTACGGCGTGCTGCACTACCCTGAGGCGCAGGCACCGCCCGATCCCGCGAAACCCGCGCGCTACCCGCTGGACATCGCGCTGGATTATCTCGGCAAAGCGCAGCCGCTGGTCACGCCGGAGTGGACTGCGTGGCACGCGCGGAAGCACGACGCAAGGCCCATGGGCACGTGGCTCGTGCATGCCTACCAGGCCGGCAAGGGCCGCATCTACGGCGAGATGATCGTTCACCCGCCCGACGCGGCCGGCGACTTCACCACGTCCACGACGCTTCACTACCCTGACGGCAAGACCGTGCAGACCACTGGCCGCGGCGTGTTGTATGCGGGCTACAGTTGGCGTGGCCACTCCAAGGGCGCGGCGGACGCGAGCCCTACCATGCCCGTCGATGCGCGCGAAGCCATGCTGCTGTCAGACGACGGCTGCACCATGGAGGGCCGCTGGTTCTGGGGCACCTACCAGGAGTTTGGCCTGGACGTTAAGTTGACCAAGCTGGATAAGGATCCGCTGGTGCTGGGCGTTGACCGCTACGCGCTGCGCTCCCCTTCGACAGAGACGGTACGCATCTACGGCGGCGCTCTGCCCGCCAATCTGAAGCCAGCGGACTTTAATTTCGGCGAAGGTGTGCAGGTTAGTAAGATCATCCATGCAACGTCCACGACAGCCGACGTGCAGGTAACAGTCGCAGCCGGCCTGAAGCCAAGCCTCCGCACCGTAACCGTGAAGGGCATCGCAGCACCTGAAACAATTGCGGTGTACAACAAGGTGGACAGCATTCGCGTGGCGCCGGATGCAAACTACGCGCGGCTGGGCGGCATCATCACCGGCAAGCAGTTCGCGCAGTTCCAGGCGATCGGCTACAGCAACGGCGCGGATGGCAAGCCGGGCACGGACGATGATGTCGCCATAGGTCCGGTGGACGCCGCGTGGTCGCTGGAAGAGTTCTACGCAACGCCGGATGACGATGATGTAAAGTTCGTCGGCAGCATCGACAAGACCGGCCTGTTCACGCCCAACGTCGAGGGTCCAAATCCCGCTCGACACAAGCAGGCGAATAACTTCCCCACGGAGAACTGGGGTGACGTCTGGGTTAATGCGACTTACACGTCATCCAGCGGCGAGCCGTTGAAGGCACGCTCATACCTGGTGGTCACCGTGCCGACTTACATGCGTTATGACCAGCCGGAGGTTGCTGAATGAGTACCATCCTGAACCTCACCGCAGCCCTGTCCTCCGTCACCTATCGTGCCGCGGAGCATCATAGCTTCCGCGCCGCGGATGAGGACTTTCGCTACCTGGTGCCAAGCGGCGCCATCGTCGCGCTGGAGGGCGTCGGCAAGGCAATTCTGCAGACGCTCGACGGTGAAGCCATGACGCGTGATGCGCTGGTACACCGCCTGCTGCGCATGGGCTTTCTCGGTATGGATGTGGAGAGTGCGCTCGCTGACCTGCTGGACCTTGAAGCTGTGGTATCGCCGGAGCAATGGCAGCCCAAACCCTCGGTCCCCGCTCAGGATTTCCCGCTGCAGCGCGTGGTGCTGAACATCACCAACCAGTGCAATCTTGCCTGCACCTATTGTTACGAGTACAGTGACGACCGGATTGCCCAGACCGCGGGCAAGCAGAAGTACATGCGGAGCGAAGTTGCAGAAGCCTCGGTCGAGATGCTGCTGGTCGAGTGCGCTACTCGGCCCAACATTCACGTCACTTTCTTCGGTGGTGAAACCCTGCTGAACTTCCCCGTCATGGCCAGCACCGTGTTGTACGCGGAGCGTCGCGCAGCAGAGATGGGAAAGCACATCGAGTTCAGCCTGACCACCAACGCAACCCTGCTGAATGACGAAATTATCGAGTTTTTATCGGACCACCACATCGGCGTTACAGTAAGTATCGACGGCGACCGCGAATTGAATGACAGCCAGCGCGTCTTTCACAACGGCAAGGGCACCTACGACACCATCGTGCCGAACATTCAACGGCTGCTGAAGCGGCATCGCACGAACTCGATCGGCGCGCGCGTCACGTTGACGGCAGGTGTAAGTGACGTTCGGCGTATCTACCGGCACCTTACGGAAGAGATCGGCTTTGACGCGGCAGGCTTCTCCCCCGCAACCGCCAGCCCGAACAGGCTGTACCACATCGGCGTGCAGAAGATGGATAACGTGTTGGACCAGTTTGCGGCGCTGGCGTGGGAGTATCGCGACTTCGCCATGGCAGGCAAACAGCACGGCTTTACCAACGCCAGCGACACCATCAAGGAGTTGCACACCGGCATCAGCAAGGCATATGCATGCGGCGCCGGCCTGGGTTTGCTGGGTGTGGGCACCGAGGGCGACATGAGCCTGTGCCACCGCTTTGTCGACTCGCCCGTGGGCAAGATGGGCAACGTCTTTGACGGTATTGATCGCGACGCGCGCAAGGACTTCCTGGACACGCATCACGTTGGTGCGCGCACTGATTGTGCAACGTGCTTGGCGCGGCCGGTGTGCGCCGGCGGCTGTTATCACGAAGCCTTTATCCAGACGGGCAGCACAAGCGCCGCCAACCTGCACTACTGCGACTGGATCCGTGGCTGGAACGATATCTGCCTGCAGATCTACGGCGAAATTGCGGTGCGCAATCCCGAATTTCTGAGCCGTTTCGAAAGTAACTAGACAGCACTTTGCAGAGGAGGAGCCGCATGGCAGCGATACGCCCCATCAATCGCAAAGCGAAGAAGATCGCGGAAGAAGCTGAAGCTGCACGCGGCGATGTATTTGCGCTACAGACGGGCCGCAGCCGGGTGTACCACCCCATGGGCTGCACGCTCAACTTCACGCCCGGCTGGGAGATCGATATCTCCGGCGGCACGGCGGGTCTGTGCCAACCCGTGGAGCGCGACCTGTTCGACTGTTACATCGGTTGCGGCTGGCCTGCGCAGGTGCCGGACCATCTGAACAATGCGCCCGACTGGACCGATAAGTGCGCCTCCGCAACGAATGACTGGCGCAAGATCGACATCGTCTTTCCGTAACTCATGGGGGCTTGATGAAACCTGCTCGTATCATTGCCGGAGCCCTTTTGATCCTGTCGCTTTGTAACATGGCGTCTCCCGCGCAAACACCAAAGCCTGCCCACTTTGCCTACATGGGCACGCTGGATAAGAAGCTGCTCATCATGGATGAGGAGAGCGACGCCATCGTAGGCGAGATCGCTATGGAGGGCGTGCCGCGCACCATCGTTCCATCGGCGGATCAGCAGCAGCTTTTCGTTCTGAATTCGAAGATGGGTCTTGAGATTGTGGACCTGCCGTCGCGCAAGCTGGTGGGCTCCATCAGCCTTGGCAATCCCGGTAGTACACGCGTGGTAGCCACGGCTCGCAGCTGGATGACCGGGGCGGGTGGTCAGTCGCGGTTCTCCGGCATCGTCCCCGATCCAACCGGCCGCTTTCTGTACGCCACACTTCGCCAGGTGCGCAAAGATCTGAATGAGTACCACCTCGATCCGCCTCAGTTTGTGACGATCGATCTAACATCGCGTGCAATCGTGAAGCGCGTCGCATTCCCCAAGGAGTACGACACCGGCTTTGGCTTTCAGGCCAGCTTCAAGGTGTCACCCGATGGCAAGTCGCTCTGGGTCTTCGATGAGGACATTTCCATCCTCGACATCAATACACTCGCGCTCCTGGAGAAAATTCCGTTGAGTAAACCCGCTTTCCCGGGCGCGTCGCCCTACCGGGTAAGCGCCGGCGACATGCCGTACGACGGTAAGTCAAAGGTGACATCTGTCTTTGTTTCTGTTGATCCTATCGTGCACAAAGGCTCGCTGGGACTGGCCACGATGGACATGAACACGCGCAAGGTGGACTACATGCCTATTGGGGTCGAACTGCCCATGGTCGGCTTCGTCATTGCGCCCGGCAACCGCGTCGGCTACTCCGTCATGTACGCCGGCGCGGGCGGCAACCGGACCACGGAATGGTGGACGTGGGATCTGGTCAATCACAAGGTGCTGAACAAGGCTCCCTTTGAGGCGCGGACCACCTTTACCTTCGGCATGAGCGGCGATGGCAGCAAGCTGTATGTCTTCGGCTCCGGTTCGACGGTCGAAATTTACAATGCCGCGACACTCAAGTCTGAGAAGCTGCTGGACCTGAAGAAGGACCTGACGACACGGGTCGTTACGCTTGATCCCGCGCGGTCGGCAGCACCCCTTGCGACTGCCGGCGTTCAGTAATACGTTGCTTTGGCGCGATGCCACAGGCAAGGGTGTTCGCATCGCCGTCATCGATAGCGGGGTGCATGCCGCGCATCCGCACGTGAATGGTGTTGCCGGCTCCACCGCGATAGGCCGTGAAGGAGCTTCGGCAGAGGACACGCTCGGCCATGGCACCGCCGTGCTTGCAGCCATCAAGGAGAAGGCGCCGGCCGCTGACTACCTGGCGATTCGTATCTATTACGAATCCCTGCGCACCACGATAGTCAGGCTTGCCGACGGCTTTCGCTGGGCGGTGGATCAGCAGGTGGACGTCATCAATCTGAGCCTCGGCACCACGAACGTGAAACATCGCCCGCTTATGGAGCAGTTGCTTGACGAAGCCGCATCGCATGGCATTGTGGTGGTGGCAGCGGCCGATGCGGATGGCGTGGCCGCCCTGCCGGGCAGCTTGCCCGGCGTGTTGTCCGTCGCGGTGGACTGGGAGTGTCCGCGCGATACCTTCCGCTGCCAACCGTCGGAGACCGGCCTTCGCTGGACCGCTTCCGGTTACCCCAGGCCGCTGCCCGGTGTGCCGCCACGCCGCAACCTGTACGGCGTCAGCTTCGCGGTGGCATCCATGAGCGGCTTTGCAGCGCGCGCATGCGAAATACTCGCCCCGGAGGCGCGCTCGAAGGCCGCAGTAGAGGCTCTGCTGCAAGCCGAAGCTCTACGTGCTTGAGGTGTGCGCGGCTCTCAGACAGTGACTTGCGGCTTTGCAGGAAGCAAGGGCGCCCACAACTCCCGTACGGATTCCGGCAAGGCTCCGGCATACGCCTTACGTTCGGCGCACTTACGCTGTTGTTACTGCCGAGTTCCAAAAGGGACCGAAACGGCCAGTGATGGAGTATCGCGCGGTCCTTTCATGTCTTTTATTCGTGCCTTTGTTGATACGGTCATCTGGTCGCTAAGGATAGCTATCCGGCGTCAGGTCACTGGAGCATCACCAACATGAAAACTTTTGTACGCACGTTTCTTCTCACCGCATCCTTCCTTGCCTTAGGCTGCGTTCCTGCCCTCGCTGACAATCTCATCGTGAACGGCGGCTTTGAAACCGGAGACTTCACTGGTTACGATCTTTCCAACATCGGTGCTACCAGCGTGAGTTCCTTTGGTTTTGGGCCCTATGTCCCCCACGACGGCGCGTTCTTTGCGGCTCTGGGTAACGTCGGCAACGACGCGCAGATCGGCCAGACCTTCTCAGACGTCTCGGGAGCGACGTACCTCCTGTCCTTCTTCCTGGCGAGTGACGGAGCGACACCGAACGATTTCAGCACATGGATCGATGGCGTTCCTGTTATGGGAGAGAACGACATTCCCGCGAGCGATTATGTCGGGTACTCCTTTGCGTTCACCGGCACGGGTAGCGACACGATCACGTTCCTTTCCCGGAACGACCCAAGCTATCTCAGTCTTGACGACATCAGCGTCTCCACGGCGGACTCCCCTGTGCCGGAGCCTTCCAGCCTTGTCTGCCTTGGCACTGGTCTGGTCGCAATCACCGGCCTAGCTCGTCGCCGCTTCACCAGGGCTTAGCCGTCAGCATCCTCGTTTATCCCGGCACTGTGCACTGGTGCCGGGATTTTCTCTTTTCAAAGTGAAGGAAGCTTCTGGTCTCAGCGTTGCGACGACAGTTAGGGAAACGCCGCAGGCGGATGGCGATGATGTGTCGCCTGTTCGTATGCGTATGCGAAGCGGACCAGGTCGCCTTCGGCGAAGGCCCGGCCCAGCAGTTGCAAACCGGCCGGCAGATTACCGTGGGTGTAACCCATAGGGACCGTTATGGCAGGCAGGCCGGTCATGGGTGCGATGACCTGGTTGTTGTCGCCGCCCGGCGTTGCAAGGTCGCCGACAAGACGCGGCGCGTTCGTCCACGTGGGATACAGAATCGCATCCAGCTTATCGGCGTCCATGGCGTCTAGCAGGGACTTGCGGAAGGCCGACTTCTTCTCATCGTGCCAAACATCCTGGCAGGTGGTGGTTGAGGGTTTGAGAGCATTTTCAAGGCGCTTCTGGATGTAGGGCAGGTAAAGGCCCGCATCGTAGATGGACTGGATCGAGTGGAACGGAGCATCCGGTGCGTGCTGAGCGAGCCACTGGTTCACATCCTTCTGGAAGTTGCCGCAGCCGATGCCTTTCGTCAGTTCGTCGTAGCGGGGAATGTCGAAGGTATCCGTGATGATGGCGCCTTGCGCCTTGAGGTCGGCAATGGCCTTCTCCGTGAGCGCGCGGATTTCGGGGTCCGTGGTGGGTGCGTTGAAATAGCGCCGCAGTACCCCGATGCGCACGCCGCGCAGACCATCGCGCCGGAGATCCTGCGTGTAGTCGTGCGTGTGGCCTTCGCTAAGTTTAGTGACAGGGTCGTCCGGGTCGTAACCTGCCAGCACGGTGAGGAGCGCGGCGGTATCCGCGACCGTACGTGTAAGTGGGCCGCCGACGTCGGCCATCAGGTTCAGCGGCACGATACCGTCGCGACTGGTCAGACCCATCGTTGGCCGGATACCCACCAGCGCATTGTGCGAAGCAGGCCCACGAATGGAATCGCCCGTGTCTGTCCCAGTCCCCGCGAGAGCAAAGTTGGCGGCCACCGAGGCACCCGTGCCGCCGCTGGAACCAGCCGGTACGCGGGACAGATCGTAAGGATTCCGGGTCACACCACCGATCGAGCTCTCCGTCACCACGGGTGAGAACGCCCACTCCGCCATGTTGCTTTTGAACAGCAGCACGGCACCCGCAGCCCGCAAGCGCGAAACCATAAACGCGTCGGTCGCAGGTGCAAAACCCTTGAGCGCAATCGAGCCGCCTGTCGTCTGCAGGCCTGCCGTGTCGTAGTTATCTTTAATCGCCAGCACAGCGCAGTGGAGCGGCTGCATCTGCCGGGTGCGGGCGAAATCACGGTCAAGGCGGTCGGCGTCCGCAAGCGCTTTTGGATTGAGGAGGACGACCGTGTTCAGGTGCGTGCTCTGGTCATACGCTGCGATGCGGTCAAGGTACATCTGCACCAGCGCGTGACACGTGATACGGCCCGCTCGGAGCGCGGCCTGCGTCTCGGTGAGCGTGGTTTCCTGCAACTGGAAGCGCCGGTCAGGCAGGGACGGACGCTGCGGGTAAGCAGCGCTGAAGAGAGCAAGGCAGACCAGGAGGCGTCGGAGCATGATCGAGTATCTCCAATACTAAGGGAGGCGCACGCGTAGCAAACGTGAAGGCAAACACCGACGCTTTGCGCTGCACTTTGCCGGGATTAAAGTTGAAGGTACTGTGTTGACATGCCGTTTGCACATGGGGTAACACAGGGAACCGGGTGTGGAAATTGGCCCGGCGGAAGATGCAAACCTGACGGGCTTCTCACGATCACTTTTACTTACAACCCTCGACTTACAAACCGTGAGGTACTGCTGCAAGTATGAAGACACGATTTGATATCTTCGGCGAGCCGGTGGAACTCCTGGTGACCAGTGACAAGACGGGCGGAGCATTCTCCATTGGACGACAGACGTGCAAGCCCGGCAGTGGAACGCCACCTCACTCGCACCGGGACGAGGACGAGGTGTTCTCGGTGGTTGAAGGCCGCTTCGAGATCTTCAATGGCGAGACCTGGACAGAGATCCCGAAGGACGGCATTGCCCTCGCATCGCGGGGTGGAGTTCACTGCTTTCGCAACTGCGGTGACTCGGATGGAACGATTCAGTTTGTCTGCAGCGGCGGCAGCTTCGATGTGTTCCTGGAAGGTCTCTCGCGGTACACGATGCCGCAGGACATGCAGGTGATGGTGGACTACTCCGCTTCGTATGGGATCACCTATCCGACCCTGCCTCCTCCGAGCAGGTAGTTCGGCCTGCCCTTCGTTTGTCAATCGAATCCCCAGATTCTGGCTCTGCACTGCGACTCACTTTTCTCTTGCTTTGTCTCATGCGGAGCCGGTTAGATTGTCTGCACTGAAACCTGATGACAAAGTGATGCAACTGCTCCATTGCTTTTCAGGATTTCTATGAGGGAGAGACCATGATGACTCGAACCACGATTGGACTCCCACGCGCGCTTGCGTGGTTTGCGGCCTCGCTGCTGTTTTGCGCACTGGCCGCTCACGCGCAAACCAACCTGAGTGGCTACTGGGAACTTCGCGTTCCCAACGGCGATGGCACCTTCCGCGAAACCTTCTTCCAATTGACCCAGGACGGCAGCAATCTTACCGGCAAGTGGTACGGCCGCGATGCCGCCGGCATACCGATGGAGGGCAAGGTTGAGGGTGGGAAGATTCACCTGACCACCCTTCCCCCGCCACCTCCGCCGAACGCGCCTCCCGGCGGTTTCGGCCGTCGCCCCTTGGTGTACGATGGCACGCTGCACGGCGACGCGATGACGCTGGCCTCCCCTGGTTTCCGCGGCCAGACGCTGTCGGGAGAGGCGGTGCGCACCACGGAGGCCGCGGCCGCGCCTCCCGCCCCGCTGCCGCTGCCCGCTCTGCGTGATCTGCCGGACAACGGTCTGGTGCGCACGCCGCCGATGGGATGGAACTCGTGGAACAAGTTTGCGGCTCGCGTGACAGAGGCCGATGTGCGCGCCGCCGCGGACGCGCTTGTGTCCAGCGGCATGAGCAAGATGGGTTACATCTACGTGAACATCGACGACACCTGGGAGGGTGGCCGCGATGCGGCCGGCAACATTCAACTGAATCAGAAGTTCCATGACATTAAGGCGCTGGCCGACTATGTCCATGCCAAGGGTCTGAAGCTGGGCATCTACTCCTCGCCGGGGCCGAAGAACTGCGCCGGATACACTGGCAGCTTTGGGCATGAGGCGCAGGACGCAAAGACGTATGCTGCCTGGGGTGTTGACTACCTGAAATACGATCTCTGCAGCGCACGGAACATCTACAAGTCCACACCCGAAATTCATGAAGCGCTTTATCAGAAGATGGGAGAGGCGCTTCAGGGCAATGGCCGCCCCATCGTCTTCAGCCTGTGCCAGTACGGCGAAAACGAACCCTGGAAGTGGGGAGCCAGAGCCGGCGGCAACCTGTGGCGAACGACCGGCGACATCCGCGATGAGTGGGAGTCCATGGACAGAATCGGCTTCTCGCAAATCGCCATCGCACAGTACAACCGGCCCGGTCACTGGAACGATCCGGACATGCTGGAGGTTGGCAACGGAGGCATGAATGTCGAGGAGTACCGCACTCACATGAGCCTTTGGTCCCTGCTGTCGGCTCCCCTGATCGCGGGCAACGACCTGAGCAACATGTCGGACGAGACAAAGTCCATCCTCATGAACGGTGAGGTCATCGCAATCGATCAGGACCCGGCCGTTCATCCCGTGCAGCGCTTGGCACAGCAAGGGCACGTCGAGGTACTGACACGCCGCATGGCCGATGGGTCAACCGTGGTGGGATTGTTCAACCGAGGCAGCGAACCGGCGACGGCGAGTGTCGATTGGAAGGCTCTGTCCATTCGCGCCGGATCGAAGGCTCGCGACCTCTGGAAGCACGAGGCTGTCGCGGTTAACGGAAGCTCATATCAGGCAACCGTGCCGATCCATGGCGTGGTGCTGCTTCGGGTCGCTCCATAGAATGAACGGGCACGCTACAGCTCATCCTGAGTTACCGGTCGCGAGAGCGAGTAACGCTCCGAGGTCGAGACTCGACCTGGATTCCACGCCCCGCGGAAGCGTCGGACTGATCACCAGCGCCTGTCCGTGACCCTCAAACCATACGAGAAACACGGACTCCTCATGGCCCGGCAGTCGCTGCTGATTGATCCACTGATAGTAGGCAGCCATATCCGCGTCGATCAACGATCCAATGGGATCGACTTCGACTTCTCGCTGCTTGTTCGACAGCAGTTCGTTCATGGGCCGCTGGCGCTGCCTCGGCGCAAAGCGCACCAGCAAGGTAAGTGCTGAGGCACGCCGCAGCACCTCGCGCGCCGTCCACTGCGCGAAGGTGGTACTGAAAATCTGCGTACCGGAACCCTCGGTTAGAAGCTTCATCTGAAAGCGGTCAAGGATCCGGTCACCACGGAACCCAAGGCGCTCCGGCTGCAGATGCGCAATGTAGTTTCGCAGGCTCTCTGGTCCTGCACCGGGCTTGCTGACCTCACCCTGTATCTCATTCAGCAGGGCGTTGCGTGCAGGTAACAGCGCCGTGTAAGACACACACGTGAGAGCTCCGCCGCTATCTGCTAATTCTCCGCCATCGACATACCAATGCGCGTAAGGTGCAGGATGACTTACAGCGCGGGCCTTCGCAGCTGCCAGCAGCAGCCCAAATCCATCCTCCGGCTGAACGTTGCTGAAGTAGGTTCCATGCGGACGCAGCTGCGTAAACAGCGGCTTCGCATAGGCACGTACTCCTGCCCCAATCACCGCGACGCCTAACCTTGGCGTTGTTGGTTTCTTCTCTATGATCGCCGCTTGTAGTTGATCACCGTATGCGGCAGCAGCCCTCTGGAACGCGTCCATCTGGTGAGTGCTCCACAGATAGGCAGAGAACTGCTCGGTAAACGCCAGCGGCTGATTTACCCAGTCGAGCTTCTCCTGTTCGGCTGCAACTTCTAGGTGCGCGAAATCAGAGAAGAGTCTGTCCCGTTGCCGCTGCGGGAGTGCACTTAGATAAGCTAGCTCACGGTCGAGTGCGGCACGTTCCGCCGGAAACTTGTGGTCGTACTCAATCAACTCCTGCAACAGGCTGGGCAGAAATCCCAGTGGTAACTGCCGAAACAATTCAAGGTGCGATAACGCCACCCCGCGCCCTTCAGGAGGGTACTGTTGAAACTGCGCCGGGCTGAGTAGCGGGGGGAGCATCAGTTAGAGCAACTCTCGAATGAGCTGCCCCTGAGAATGGCGCGCGGAGAAGCCCATAAGCGCGCCCAGCGTCGGCACCAGGTCGATGGGCTGCACCAGGCGATCGTAGACCACGCCCTCGCGAACACCCGCACCCAGCACCATCATCCACGTGGTGCGCGATGCCGCATCGCCAGTCCTGTGGTGCTGAAATCCGTTACCACCAGCGCCAAGATCTGCGTCCCGGCCGAAATCCGGCAGGATGAACATCGTGGTATTTCCCGCATACTCAGGGTCCTTCTGAACAGCTCTCCAAAGGTCCGCACAGAGGCGGTCGGTACGCTGGATGGCCTCTACATAGAGGGAATACGCGCCGGTATGTGCCACGTCAATGTCATGCATGGTAAGCCATAACAGACTTGGAGCCTGTTGCCGCATGAGTTGTTTGACGACGTACACGGAGAGCTCGTCCGGACTGGAGAGCGTTCGTGCGTGTGACATGAAGTCGTCTATTGAGAGCTTCAGCACGTTCTCAAGCTGCTGCAGTTCCACCTCGCCGCCGCCTAAGACCGGTGTGAAAAGGGGAGTCTCGTAATTGTCGCGCAGAAGATGACTCAGGTTGCCCGACTTACCCAGCGTCGCTGCCTGCAGCAGGTGTTTGGGCAGGATGACACGGGCGCCCAGGCCAGGTCCGTAGGAGCGGTCGTTGCTTTCTCCGATGCGGTTAAACCCGTTACTCGGCGCCACTACCCAGGCGTTTGAGACAGGTCTTCCCAGG
>CBAAAE010000006.1:15761-22941 GCA_964658845.1 uncultured Novosphingobium sp.
CTTTCCGGAAATATTCGAACGCCGTGGGGTGGGCCGGTGGAACAGTCGAGAAGTTATTCAACGTCTCATAAACGCCTGTCACCAGGCTGGCCGTTGCAACATAGTGACCAAGAATTCCCTGGTTCATCATGTGCGTGAAGAAGGTCGACTGTGGCGCCAGTTCCTGCAACAGGTTTGGGATGTTCGCCTGACCCTCAGGAGCAAAGGTTTCCTGGTCCCGCGCTCCACCACCGAATGTAACTACGATCACTTTGCGCTTCTGCCGAATGGCCTGTCCGTGCAGGAACGGACTGCCACCCACCAACGCCGAGCCAAGCGCCATACCGGATACATCGCGAAGAAAATTACGCCTGCTGATGCTTAGCTGTACGGGGCTGCCGATATCCAGAGAGAAGCGACTGGGGCTAAACATTTTCTTCCACAATACGCGTATCGACCCGCGGCGCAAACCCAACACAGAGTAGCGCCCAGTGCGTCACGAGCAGGTGACAGCACTGGGCTTCTACTTAGTAATACAACTTGACCGCGAACTGGATCTGGCGTGGATCGTACGGAGCATCACGCGTTGATCCAACTCGGCCGAAGTTCGTTGTGTCGTTGAAGTTGAGCGCGTTGCCGATGGCGACCACGCCGTTACCACCGAAGCCTGGCGCATTGAAGTTTGGATGGTTCAACAGGTTGAAGAACTCCGAGCGAAACTGCATCGAGGTTCGCTCGTTGAACTGGAAGTTCTTGAAGAAAGACAAGTCAAAGCGCTTGAACGGGGGGCCGTAGGTGGTGGACGGGCCGCCGCCAAGTGCCTGGTAGCCGGTGAGCGGTACGCATCCTGCCAGAGCGGTGTTGGGTCCGTTGAACCCGTACTGGCAGGGCTGCTGGAAGGCCGCTGGATTGTTCAGCCAGTACAGGTTTGAGGTGTTGCCCGTAGGCACTCGCTTGAAGCCCAGCTTCGGATCCTGACCCTGTACGCGGAAGGAGTTGCAGTTTGTGCCGGATGAAACTGCGGTCGGGCAAGAGATTGAGAGCGGCTGGCCATTCTGCAGAGTCACCAGGTATTGCGTGCTCCAGCCTCCGAGCACTGTGTTCGTGATCTTGCCTGAATTGCCCAGGAACTGCTTGCCTTTGCCGACCGGGAATTCGTACCCGCCGCTGAAGTGGAAGACGTTGCGGATGTCGAATGCAGCCAGCCCCCAGTCGACCCGCGTACCGAAACCCGGGACGTACGGCGCGCGGAAGCCATTGGTGCTGCCGCCATTCAGCAGATCACCGGAGTTCGTCATAGTCTTCGAGTACGTGTAGGTCACAAGGTAGGAAAGGCCATGTGAAAAGCGCTGCTCAAGCTTGGTCTGCAGACCGTTGTAAACGCTGGCTCCCAGGGTGCGCTGGTAACTGCCGTTCTGTGCGAAATCCGGGAAAGGCAGGTAATTGTGATTCGTAGGCGTATCAGGCTGGCTCACATTGCGCACCAGTGCCGTGTTCGGCGGTAGTAACTGCGAAACGCGATTGTCGCCGATGCCCGCCTGTAGATGGCTGGCATGGGTGTACACGTAAGCCGCGGTAAACGACATGTTGTTGGTGAGGGCATACTGCGCGCTCAGATTGCTGCTGATCGTATTCGGCGTTTTGAAGTCGAACTGCAGTCCCGACAATCCGATACCCTGCGCGCGCACTGCCAGCGGTGAGAAGGACGCGCAGGAGAGGCCAGACTCGAGGGTCGCGCTGCCGCCCGGGCCGGCTGTGGAGCAGCTTCCATAAGGATTAGCACCGGTGCCGAAGGGCGCCGAGTCTGAACCGTTGTTCTGGAAGTTATAGGAGTACGAGAATGGATAGTTGCGGCCGATGTTTGGCCCGTAACCCGCGTTTTCGAAGGCGTTAAAGAACAGGCCTATGCCGGAGCGAATGACCAGCTTAGGAGTCGCTGTGTACGCGAAACCGAATCGCGGGGCAAAGTTGGACTTCTGCGTCTGGAGCACTCCCTTGCCGTACTGATCAGTCTGCACAAGGGCAATGCCGTCCTTGGCGAGCAGGTCGAGAAATCCAGCACCGGCCAGTCCCGGGTTATTCGCCGTGGAAGAGAACAGGCGGGGTGCTTTGCCGCTCGCCGGCACGATGAAGCTGGGTGTGCCATTTGGCGGTCCGCCCTGCACAAAGTTAGCCTGCGCACCGTTCGCTTCTGCGATGGGGCTGAAGTAATCCCACCGCAGGCCGACGTTCAGAGTGAAGCCCGGTGTGACCTTAATGTCATCCTGGAAATACGCTGCCCAATAGGAGCGCACATCGTAGGTCTTGCTGATGGTGGATGCCTGCACCTGGTTGGAGCCGCCGACATAGCTGACGCCATTGGGCACGGTGGCAGCGGTCGGGGTCAGCAGCAACTGTGCGCGTCCTGTCAGGTCCCCGCCCTGGTTTGGTACACCGGCGAAGTTCCCGGTGAAGCTGAACTCTCCGCGGCCGAAGGGCGGCTGCAACGTATTGAAGTGGACGTTCTGGTACTCAAAGCCTGTCTTGAAACTGTTCTTGCCGTAGACCTTGGTGAAGTCGTCTACGACCTGCAGGGTCTGGCTGATCTCGTCGGAGGGCAGGTAATCGCTGCTGCCGATGTTACTGAGGCCCGAGATAATAATCGCCGGCAGGCCACCATTCAGGTTGCCCTGTTGAATTCCCTGAATGCCGTATTGTGCAGGAATGCCGTCGACTGCGCTGGAAGGCCCCGTGCGGGTGGTATGCAGGTGGTTAAAGCCAATACGGGCCACGTTGATGGTGCTGGGCGTGAACACGTGGGTGTAAGCCAGCACAGCCTGGTCGGATTTGGCCGTTTGTGTACCCTGCTGGAAGCCGCCGCCATCGGCGATGCCGCCAAAAGGCCCTGGGACGAACTGAGGATCGTCCACGTAGCTGAAGCGGCCAAAGATCTGGTCCTTGTCTTCCGGGTTGTAATCCAGGCGCACGTCAAAGGCGTTGCGGTGCTCGTAGAGAGAAGGGCTGCTGCTGAAGTTGTTGGAAACGCCGGACGAGGTAGGCGTCGGGTACAGGTTCAGCAGCTTGACCGCATTTGGATCGATTCTGTTTGCGGGTAGCTGATTCAGTGTGCAACCAGCCCTGAAGTCGACCGTAGCCGGTCCACAGCTTCCAAAAGGGTCGCGTGCGTAGCCGGTAGTTTTTGCAGTTTGGCCCGAGACAGGATCAAGAACGCCAGCGGTCACCGCGCGGGTGGTGGCCGGATCCAAGACAGCTCCGAAGGGGATGATTCGGTTCAACGCATCTGTCCGCGGTGCGGCGCCCGTAAGAAGATCCTGCAGGTTGGTGTAGCCGCTGTTGCGTTCGGCCAGGCCCGGTACGGAACCGGTCAGCACGGTGCCCTGCACCCGGCGCAGGCCTTCATAATCACCAAAGAAGAAGGCCTTGTTCTTGATGATGGGTCCGCCGATCGACGCACCGAACTGGTTCTGCCGAAGCTTGCCCTTGGGCCGTCCGTTGTTGTTTTCGAACCAGTCGGCGGCATCCAGCTTGTCGTTGCGGAAGAACTCCCAGACCGCTCCGTGAAATGAATTGGATCCGGACTTGATGGTGGCGTTCAACACGGCACCCGCGGAACGACCGAGTTCTGCGCTGAAGTCCGCCGTCTGTACCTTGAACTCCGCGATAGCATCCACCGGCGGCAGAATGACGAAGTTGGTGCCATTCAGAAAGTCCGCCGCGTTCGAGTTGTTATCGATGCCGTCCAGCAGGTAATTATTTTGCGCCGGTTGCAGGCCATTCGCCGTAAAAGCACCCGAGGAAGCGTTGCCACGGGTATCTGCCTGGGACGAGTTCACGCCCGCACTCAACTGCGCAAGGAAGGTAAAATTACGGCCGTTCAGCGGCAGGCTGACGATGGTGTGTTCGTCCACCACCTGGCCCACGGAGGACTCATCCTGCTGTAGCTGTGGGGGAGCGGTTGAGACCGTGACACTTTCTGTTGCCGATCCTGTCTTCAGGGCTACAACGACATTCAGATTCTGTCCCACTGCGACGGTCAGGTTCTCCTGCCTGGTGCTGGAGAAGCCCGGCGCGGTGACGGTGATGGTGTAGTGCCCGATTCTTACCGGCGAAAAAGTGTAAGTACCGCCGGTGCCGGTCTGGGTCTGAAGCGTCAATCCTTGATCGGTGTTCAGCAGCGTCACCTGGGCGTTTGGAACAACCGCGCCTGTGGGGTCCTGCACTGTTCCTTCAATCGCACCCTGGTCGACCTGACCACGGGCCGATCCAGCCACGAGCAACAAGGCAATCACCGCCGCAAACGCGGTCAGCCGGTAACGACGAAATCCATCCAGTATTTTGCGTGCAAAAGCCATCCGAAAGCCCCCTTAAGAGCCAAGCAAAGCGTGGTTCTACCAAAAAGACCGGCGTGATCCAGTCACGTACTTTGAGGCGTCCAGAGTAGGCGGGCTTTTACAAGCGTGTCAACCTTTTGGTTGAGATAGTTTCCGGATGCATAAAGTTCGACACCTTACGCTCTCACTCTGCCGCGGCGCGTCACGGGAAAGGACCCGTAAGCTGCCTGTGCTACGTTTGCTGCAAGGCAGCATGCGCCCGTCGCAAGCTGATGCGGATGGATGATGTCGCTCCCACCAAGCGGTTTCCAGCACCTGAGCCGACGCCGTCTCCTGAAGGGACTGGGGCTGACGCCGCTGCTCTTCCGTGCATCGCCCTTGTTCGGAGGTTCAGCGCCGCTGTTGATTCCGGCACCGCCGGCGGTGCCTCTTTCCCTTGCCGACCGGCGTTATGAACCTAGTTACCCGGCAAGGTCGCCGCTCGAGGACGTGCTCCGTCGGGTGCGCCCCGGTTCGGACGAGTTCGTTACCGAGGGCTATGCCCACGACATCGCGGCTATCCTCGACCGCTGGCCGGGCCACCTGAAACAGCGTAATTTCGCCGGGTTGCGGCCGGCTTTCCATGCCTCTCTCGAAGCGTCGTCCTTCCTACCGGTGCGTGAGGTGACGCTTCGGCGCGGTGGCGCGATTAGCACCTCAAGGCGAGAGTTCAGCCCCACCCTGGCAGAGGGGATCGATAGGCTGGTGCTGGACCTGGAGCACTGGCTACCGTCGGACACCCACGTGCAAACAGTCGAATTCGAAATCACCGCGATCGAAACGCTCCCCGATGAGCCGTTCACTGTGCGGTCCGGTGTTCGCTACAGCATCGTCGCCACCCGGACAGGAGATCTCCGGGAACAGCGCGTCGGATCGTGGGTGATGGACTGGCGTCGGGTGCCGTCCACCGACACAGTCGACTGGAAGTTGCGACGCTGGCAGGCAGTGCAGGAGGAACGCAGCGTCTCGCAGGGTCCGGCCTATCTCGATATCACCCAGCAGGCGCTGGGCAGGACTTCGTCTTACCGTGAACAATTGCTGCGCGGTTCCGATGAGTGGCGCACGCAGTTGGATGGGGCGAGCGGCATCGACATCTACGGCAACAATGGCGTGGCCGCGGGAGATTACGATGGCGACGGCCTTGATGACCTGTACGTATGCCAGCCTGCCGGTCTGCCGAACCGGCTGTACCGCAATCAGGGTGATGGCACCTTTGAAGATGTGACGGAAAAGGCCGGCGTCGGCGTGCTGGACAACACCGCCTGCGCGCTCTTTGCGGACTTCCGCAACAACGGCCTGCAGGACCTTCTTGTGGTGTGCGGCACTGGACCGCTCCTCTTTCTCAACCGCGGCGACGGCACCTTCGCACGCAAGCGAGACGCGTTCCGCTTTGCGCGCCCGCCGGAGGGCACCTTCACCCATGCAGCCATCGCCGACTACGACCGTGACGGTAAACTCGACATTTATTTCTGTCTTTACAGTTACTATCTCGGCCTGGATCAGTATCACTATCCAACGCCTTACTTTGACGCGCGTAATGGGCCGCCCAACTTCCTGTTTCACAACGAAGGTGATGCTACCTTTCTCGATCGGACGGCAGCCGCTGGTTTGAATGCTGAGAACGATCGCTACAGCTTCGCATGCGCATGGGGAGAATCGACCGCGACCGGCTCGCCAGACCTGTACGTGGTGAATGACTTTGGCCGCAACAATCTCTACCGAAATCGTGGGGACGGAACCTTCCAGGCTGTCTCGACTGTGGCAAACGTTGAGGACGTGGGTGCGGGTATGAGCGCGGCCTGGGCTGATTACAACAACGATGGCAAAGCGGACCTGTATGTCGCCAATATGTGGTCCGCAGCCGGGCAGCGCGTCTCGCAGCAAAAGGTTTTTCACGAGCAGAGCCCGGAGGCTATCCGCGAGCTTTACCGCAGGCATGCGGGGGGGAACGCGCTCTATCGCAACCAGGGCGATGGGACTTTCAAGAACGTCAGCGCGGCAGCAGGCGTCGAGGTAGGCCGCTGGGCCTGGTGTTCCGATTTTCTTGACTTCGATCAAGACGGTTTCCAGGACCTTTATGTAACGAACGGCTACATTACCGCTCCGTCTGAAAACAGTGAGAGCAATCCAGCACGCGCGGATCTTGGCAGCTTTTTCTGGCGCCAGGTGGTGGGCAAATCATCTGATGACGCGACTCCCTCGCTTGCTTACGAGCACGGCTGGAACGCGCTGAATGAATTGATTCGCACGGACAGTTCCTGGAGCGGCAACGAGCGCAATGTTCTGCTTGCGAACAACCGTGACGGCACCTTTTCCGAGGTGTCCGGGGTCATGGGGCTCGACTTTCTGGAGGATGGCCGATCGTTTGCACTGGCCGACCTGAACGGCGACGGAAGGCTTGAGATCATCCTCAAGAATCGCAACGCTCCGCAACTCCGCATCCTTCGCAATGTTATGCAGAATATTGGAAACTCTATCGCATTTCGCCTGCGTGGGACCAGGAGCAATCGCGACGCGATCGGTACAGCGATCACGCTGGAAGTAGGCGATCTCAAGCAGACACGGTATCTGCAGGCAGGCTCGGGCTTTCTTGCACAGCATTCGAAGGAGTTGTTCTTCGGGATTGGCAAGTCGCCCGATCCTATACGCGTAACGGTACACTGGCCGAGCGGCTTGATACAGCACTTCGAAGGCTTGCCGGGCAACCATCGGGTTCAGCTCACGGAAGGCTCCGTGACCTTCACGGCCAAGCCATTTGCCAGGGCTCCAGTCGCATACGAAGGGACAAAGCCGGAGCAGAAGATCAAGAGTTCCACAACGCAGTCCATTCA
>CBAAAE010000006.1:23041-34721 GCA_964658845.1 uncultured Novosphingobium sp.
TCGTTCCTGCTTGATCGAGCGGGCATGATCGCGAAGGTCTACCAGGGCCCGGTCACTGTCGAGCAGGTGGTCGCAGATGCCCGATCCATGCCTTCGACACCGCAGGAACGAATGGCCAAGGCACTGCCATTTGCCGGCACCCTGCACGAAGCGCAGTTTGCCCGCAATGACTTCACCTACGGCGTGGCCATGTTTCAGCACGGCTACCTGGACCAGGCAGCCGAGTCGTTTCAGCAGGTGATCGCCGCGCGGCCAGATGACGCAGAAGGGTATTACAACCTGGGCACGCTGAACCTGCGACGCAACCACCTGGACCAGGCAAAGCAATATCTGCAGCAGACCCTGAAGTTGAAGCCAAACTATCCTGAGGCCTGGAACAATCTCGGCATGCTCGCGGGCCAGCAAGGGCAGATGAACGAAGCGGTACAGAGCTTCAAGCAGTCGCTTTCGCTCAGACCGAACTATGCAACAGCCCTGCTGAACCTTGGGAACGTCTATCGTCGTCAGCGGGCTTACAGTGACGCCCTGGAGTGTTTAACGCGAGCACTCACGCTTCAGCCTGACGATCCTGAAGTGAACTACAGCCTTGGCATGCTGTACGCCCAACAAAGTCAGCCGAAGCGTGCGAATGACTACCTGCAGAAAGCGGTCGCTCTGCGGCCCGACTATCCTGAGGCGCTGAATAATCTCGGCGTCCTGGCCGTTCGCGAAAAGAATTACGCGGAAGCTGAACTGCAGTTTCGCACATGCGTCCGTCTTGTCCCTGGGTTCGACGAGTCCTACCTCAATCTTGCGCGGCTTTACGTGTTGCAGAACCAGAAGGCAAAAGCACGCGAAGCACTGGGGGCACTGCTGCTGCTCAAGCCTGAAAGCGCAGCCGCCAGGCAAGGCCTCGCAGCGCTCGACGCGACACCATAACAGCAGCCTGCGCTGCGCGCTTCGTCCTATAATTGGGGCCTCATGCATCTCCCCAGGCGTCGATTCCTTGGATCATCAGCGTTGCTCCTAGGCAGTGCCCTGACGGAAGCGCTGGCGACGCCGATCTGGAAATGGAACGACCCAGCGCTGCTGCAGGCGGCAAGGACCACGTCTGTCATTTCGCCAGGCGTTCAGTTTACCGACGTGGCCGCGCAGGCCGGTCTTACCGTTGCGAATACCTGGGGTGGCGTCGATCACAAGCGCTCGATCATCGAAGCAAAAGGCAGTGGCCTGGCCTTCTTTGACTACGATCACGACGGCTGGCTGGACATTTACCTGACCAACGGCGACCGGCTTGGCGCACAGTGGCCAAAGGGCAAGGCACCCACATCCCACCTGTATAAAAACAATCGCGACGGCACCTTTACTGATGTCACTGCCGGTTCAGGTCTGGGTGTCACTGGATGGCAGACCGGCGTGTGTGTCGGCGATTACAACAACGATGGATGGGATGATCTGTTCTGTTGCTTCTGGGGCCACAACATCCTGTTTCACAACAATGGGAATGGCACCTTTACCGACGTCACGCACAAAGCCGGACTCTACCGTCAGGAGGTTCGCTGGGGCGCGGGTTGCACCTTCCTCGATTACGACCGGGACGGCTCCCTCGATCTATTCATCTGCAATTACTTGAAGCTCGACCCGAAGAACATACCGGCAGCCGACAACACTCATTTCTGCCAATGGAAGGGTGTGCCGATCATGTGCGGACCGCGCGGTCTACCGCCCGACACAAACCTGTTGTTCCACAACAACGGTGATGGCACCTTTACCGATGTGTCCGCGCATTCGGGCATCCTGCAGCCGGGGCCACGCTATTCCATCAGCGCTGTCTCCTATGACTTTGACAATGATGGCTGGCCTGATATCTACGTCGCTGTCGATTCACAACCAAGCATCCTCTTCCAGAACAATCATGACGGTACCTTTACCGACGTCGCCGTTGGCGCGGGATGTGCCTACAACGATAGCGGGCATGAGCAGGCGGGCATGGGCGTTGCCGTGGGAGACTACGATTGCGACGGCTGGTTCGACATCTTCAAGACGAACTTCGCCGATGACACCTCAAACCTCTACCACAACAATGGTGACGGCACTTACACCGACTTGTCTTTCCCGGCTGGTCTAGGCATCAACAACCAGTACGTCGCGTGGGGCTGCGGCTTCATTGACATCGATAATGACGGCTGGCTCGACCTGATGCAGATCAATGGGCATGTCTATCCAGAGATCGATGCCTATCACTTTGCACAGACGTTTAAGAATCCGCGCCTGGTCTACCGAAACATGAGGAATGGACACTTCAAGGATGTCTCGGCGGAGATGGGGCCGGGAATTACAGAACATTTCTCGAGCCGCGGCGCAGCCTTTGGTGATTACGACAACGACGGTGCCATAGATGCTTTGGTCCTGAACATGAACGATCTTCCGTCCCTGTTGCATAACAACGGTCAGAGCGGCGGAAACTGGATCAAGATCAAATTGATCGGTACAAGGTGCAATCGCACCGCCATTGGCGCGCGGGTAAAAGTCACTACCGGGACGCACACCCAAATGGATGAAGTGCACAGCGGCACCAGTGTCATGTCACAGAGTGACCTGCGCCTCCACTTCGGTCTAGGCGCAGCCTTGTTAGCGGATGTGATCGAAGTGAAGTGGCCCACGACGCAACAGCTTGAACGCTTCACGCAGATCAAGGCGAATCAGATTTTGACGATCCGTGAGGGATCTGGGATCGTGCACAAGTAGCCAGGTGTTATGGTGCTGGAGCAGATTGCGACAGGCCGCTTGTCACGATTGAAAATTGCTTTACCTGCCGCCGTTCCTGCTCGATCAACGCTGCATTCCTGGCGTCGATCTGCTCATGTAGCTGATACTCAACCTTTGCTTTTGCCGCATCCCCGGCCCGCTCATACGCGATAGCAAGTCGATAGTGCGCTTCGCCCTTCTTGGGGTCGGCATCCAGCGCTTTCTTATAAGCGGCGATTGCGCCTGTGTAGTCCTTGCGCGCAGCCGCCATAATCCCAAGCTGAACATATGCGTCGCTGCACTGCGGGTCGAGCGTAACTGCTTTTCGCAATAATTCCTGAGCTCGTTCCTGATCTGTTGCGGCACCTTGTCTTAACAGAAACGTCGCGAAGTAGTAATTTGCGTCCGCATCATCGGGTCGCAAGGCAAGGAAGCGTTCCAGCTTCTGCGGCACGCACCCCGCAGTCGAAGGAGATGCGAGAGCAATCCTGCCCGCAAACAAATATGGTCCGCGAGCCGCGGGGTCAAGATCTGATGCCTCGCAGATCTTCACTGCTGCCTCGTTATATAAACCGCCGGCAAACAGTGCCGCTCCCCAGGCGGTCTTCAGCCGCACAGACGCCGGGTATGCCTTTGCGCCGTTTGCGAAGACCTCTGCTGCCTGCCAGATCGCACGGTGCTGCAACAGCTCAGAACCCCACGTGAAGTAATTCACTTCACTCGGATCGAGACGCGTAGCACGCTGCTCTTCCTGCACGGCAGCGAGTGGATTGCCCAGCTGCTCTTCCAGTTCGCCCGCGAGCCGGCGAAAGTCACCGCCATCTTTCTGCGCCAGTGCCTGCCGGACATGACGCTGAGCCTCCGCGAAGTTACCTTCGCCCTGCAGTGCCAACGCTAACTGATACTCGTCGTCTGCAGCACCGTGGTTGATTCGGACAGCAGCCTGCAGCGGGGAAACCGCCTGTGTAAATTGTGACTTACCAAGGTAATAAAGCCCCAGGTCGCGGTTCGCCTCGTAATCTTGTGGAGACCCGGACACAGCAGTACGCAACCGAGCCTCTGTGTCGCGCGCAACACTCCCGGGCACTGCGGGTTCCTTTGTTCGCAGCGCAAGTGCCTCCCGATTTAGCTCCTCACTTGTTCGCAGGGTCGCGTCAGATCCGTGCCCACCCACCGCGGTCCAGTCCGTCACTCCCGCCACGGTGAACGTGGGCTTGTCGACGAAATCCATAGTCTCGCCGGCTCCTGCTGAAGTGGCCGCACTGGTATTCGGAGCCGTGCGCGCAGGGTCCAGAACAATCCTGACATCTGGCCGGGGCCCCTTGGTTACCACAAGAGTCGACCGTAAGCTTTCGCTGCCTTCCTTCGCTGCGTGGATCGTGTAACTACCAGGCTCGAGTGGACGGAAAAGGAAGGCGCCGGATGCGTCCGCTGTCACTCGGAATGACTTCGTGGCATCTGGCGACTCTGCAAACACCTCCGCCCCGCCAACTGGTTTCCCCACGACATCCACGACATTGCCGGAGAGTGACGCGGCCCCTTGCACCAGCTTCGTTGCAGGGGTTTGCGCCACGCTGACGCCAGGCAATAAACCCACCCACAGGCTCAAAAACAGCAGGGCAACAGGCACGGCTTTTTTGTATGCTGCGACGATGAATCGGGTTGCGTCCATAATTCTTACCGGATGTACCGTACTGCGCGTTCTTCGGCCGTGTCTTTGTCGCGGCACTTCGTCCTCAAAGACTGTAGCTGACGAAAAAGCGGCCAATCTGGATGAGATTATTCTCACCCGGCGGCCAGATGTGCAGCGGCTCAACGCGTACCTTTGTCGCGTAAGGATGTGCGATGACGGTGCCAAGTTCCGCGCCGGTACGCGCGTCATACAGGTGCACCGTGAGTCCGTCGGTGATGCGCGTCCAGCCCAGCACGTAGGCGCCGGGCTTCAACTGTAGCGAGTCCCCAAGACGCAGCGAAGTCTGGCTGAGCAGGTAATGCGAGTAACGCCCCTCGGCGGCGTAGCCCGCGGTGATCAGGACCACCGCTGCGACGGTGCGGCCCTGTCCGTCGGTGATGCCCGTGGCGGTGCGCAATTCTGTTTCGATGCGCTCCTTCTCGACGGCTGCCCGCGCCGGCAGAAACGCCTCGAGTTCCGCGGGACTGGCAGCCCGCCACACTGACTTACTATCAGCACGCGTGACAGGCATCGCCAGCAGCAGCACGACACAGCAGATCCACTTACAAATCGCGACCATCAGGTTTATCCAAGGCGTACGAAGCCACGTTGTAGTGCAGCCGTTGCAGCCTGTGTTCGATCGACGACGCCGAGCTTAGTCAACAGGCTGTTAATGTGCGTCTTTACCGTTGCCTCTGATATCGACAGGTCGAGTGCGATGTCTTTGTTCGCCCTTCCAGCCACAATCCGTTCGAGCACTCCGAGTTCGCGCGGCGTGAGTTTTTCGCTGCCCTCGCGGTCGGCGAGTTTCTCTGCAATTTCTCCAGGAATGCGCGATCCGCCACGGTGTACGGCGTAGATCGATTGCAGCAATTCTTCAAACGGCATGCCCTTCAGCAGGTAACCGCGCGCACCCGCCTGCAGAGCGCGGAAGATATCTTCATCGCCATCGTAAGTCGTCAACACAATCACACGGGCATCGGGAGCGTGGTCACGAATTTTGCGGAGCGCTTCGACGCCACCCATTTCCGGCAGCTGCAGGTCCATTAAAGTAACATCGGGACGCAACGCGGTGTAAGTGGCAACTGCCTTGACGCCGTTGTCCACAGAGGCCACCACCTCAATGTCATTGATCGAAGACAAGAGCGCCACAACACCCTCGCGCACGACGTGATGATCTTCGACCACCATGAGCCGGATCTTACTCATCCTGATCGCCTCTTCTCTTCTCCTGCAAGCTTCGCTCGAAGCGTCAGGGTGGTGCCCTTACCGGGCTCGCTCACAATCAGGAATGTCGCTCCCAGGGCCGCTGCGCGCTCGTGCATTCCACTTACACCGTAGTGCCCTTGCGTCGCGGCGCGTTCTCCAACGGTAAAGCCCCTGCCGCGGTCTGACACAATGAGCACCAGCATATCCCGTCCGAAATGCAGTTGAACAGTGGCCTGTTCTACACCCGAGTGCCGCTGCACATTCGAGAGCGCCTCCTGTGCGATGCGCAGAAACTCCTCTTCCACGCGGGCCTCGAGCTGACGATAAGCGCCACCCACCTGCAGATCAATCGTGAGGTACGGTCCCGAGTAGCGCTCCACCAGCGCCGCAAGGCGCGTCGGCAGGCTGTCCTTGCTGGTGTTGGCGCGAAGTTCCCATATGCTCCGCCTGGCTTCGGCCAGACCGTCCATGACCAGCTTGCGCGTCGATCTTACCTGTTGCGTGGCGGCCTCTGATTTACCGGCAGCAAGCGACTGGGAGACGAGATCAAGTTGCAGAGCCACGCCCACAAAGTCCTGGGCCAACGTGTCGTGGATGGCGCGCGCCATCCGGTTACGTTCGCGGAGCACGGCGTCAAACTGCCGGCGCAGCCTGCGAAGTCTAAGCTGGTAGAGCAAGACAGCGGCTGCGGCGATGAACAGTACGGCCAGCAGGATGAACCACCAACGCCGGTAGATCGGCGGTGTAACCCGGAATGGCAACCGTGCCTGAACACCGAGCCATGCGCCGTCCCGACCCATCGCTTCCACGCGAAACGTGTAACTGCGTGCGGGCAGGTTGGTGTACGTTGCCATTCGCCGGGTGCCTGCGTCCGTCCAGCTCCGATCGAACCCATCAAGTTTGTAGCGATAATGAATCTCCAGCGGCGCGGCGTAACTCAGGCCGGCGTACTCAATATCAATGCGCGTGTCACCGGGCGCGAGACTTACAGGGCCATGCAAGCTCTGCCCGGATCCGTCGACAAGCATGCGCTCGATCACGACAGCAAACGTCTCCGTGGTCGATGGAGGCTGGTCCACAGCGATGGCCACGCCCCTCTTGGTGGCCGACCAGACTTCGCCATCCTGCATCTGCCAAAGCAGGGGCGATCCGCCTGCAACAAACTCCGAACTCGGCATGCCGTCTGCTGCGCTGTAGCGGCTTACACGCAGCGCACACCAAGCTCCACCGGTTACGCAGACGTTCAGATCAGCCACGGCAACGCGATGGATTGCACGCTCGCCACGCATCCACAGGAACCCTGCCCGGTCCACCAGCAGGGCTGCGATTTGGCCCGTCTGCAGGCTTGCGTCTTGTACCGTCGCGATCCTGCCACCTTGCAACCGGCTCATCTTTCCGTCGCCGGTAGCGATCCAGATGGTTCCGGCAGGCCCCTCTGAAAGCGCCGAAACAAGCGGTGAGCTCAGGCCCTCTTTGGCGGCGTAGGTAACGATGCGGCCGTCGGCAGCCAGTCGAGAAAGCCCACCCGAGGTGCCGGCCCATATGTCTCCGTTGCTCGCTGCGAGCAGTGCCCCGATCAGGTCAGATCCCAGGCCATCCGCGCGTGTGAATACCTTCGTGTTCTCCCCCTGAAGCCGTACCAGGCCTCTGCGGGTGCCAATCCAGACTGTGCCGTCCGGCGCGACGGCCAGGGCACGGATGTAGTCGTCGGGCAACTGGTTCGCCGACGTGATGCGCAGCACTTTACCGGCGGCGTCGATGTGGTTCAGACCATCTGGAGTTCCCGCCCAGACATCGCCATGCTGCCCCGGCGCAAGCGACAGGATGAACGGGCTGGTAAGAGCGTCAGGACGGCCTGGAGTCTCAACCCGGCCGGCACGAAGACGGCGCAGGCCGTCATTCCGTGTGCCCACCCAGATGTCCCGGTCACTGCTCTGGGTCACTGCGGTTAGCGCCAGATCGGCCAGGTCGGGCTCGTCTCGAAAGACCTTGGCGTGCAGCAGGTGCAGACCCGTGGTCTCTGTACCGATCCAGTAGTTTCCCTCGCGATCCTGGTAGGTCTGCAAGACCGAGTTGCCACGCAGCATCGGAATACTGTGCGCTGTGTCCGCGCCGTCCTGGATGACGGCCAAACCATCGTTTGTGCCGACCCACGCATTGCCCTGCCGATCCACAGACAGCGATTCCACCCGGCTGCCCGGCAGGTCGCCGGAAACTTTCCATACACGCGCGTACCCCGGCGCCGTGAGCTTTACAGACTTGCTCGACATCTCCCAGGCCTTCCCCCGTTGCTTTGCGGAGGCGAGGCCCAGGCTGTCGGGATCATCCACCGCCCTTGCAGAGCTCTGCAGAAAGCGATCACCGCTTTGCTCGCCTATGCCCGCGGCAGTCTGCACCAGCAACTTGCCCGCCTTGAATTGCAGACGCAGGATGGCGGCCGACGGTAGACCATCATGCTCACTGAACCGCCGAAAAGTGCCTTGGCGCAAGCGCAGCAAGCCATCGCTTGTGCCGACCCAAAGATCGCCAGCGGAACCTTCGGCGAGGCAGCAGGTATCGTTGCTTGCAAACGCCCGCTCTGTTTCATGATGGAAGGTGGTGAACGCCACCCCATCGAAACGCGCAATGCCACCTTCGGTCGCTATCCAAAGGTAGCCATCCTTCGCCTGCAGGATCTGGTGAACGCTGTTTTGCGGCAGTCCGTTTTCAGTCGTCCAACTGCCATGGCGCAGGTATCTCAGATCCTGCGCGGCAGCCTGCAATCCTGCATGGAGGAACAGCAGGAAAGCCAACCGACCGAGCAGGCAGAGCGCGCGTATGACGACGGATCTGCCGGGCATACCACTCAGCTTAGGCTGGGTGACGAACCGAAGGCAAAGGCGCGCCGCTTTCGTGATGGTCCACTTCGGTCGCACAAAAACGTCCCATGCGATACAAAGAAGTTATGCGCGTGATTGCCATAGCCGGCCTGAGTCTCCTTGCCCTCTCTTCTCCGCTGCTGCTTTGTTCCGCAGCAGGGAAACAGGCGGTCGCAGCAAACATCCTCCCGCAGGCCGCAGACCCCTCGAACGGCACCAGGCCGGTCCTGCTGACAGCCGCGCAGCTAGAGAATCTGCTGCCGGCCACCGTGTATTTTCGAGGCAGGACGGCGTCGCTCCAGCTGCGCAACGCTGCCGGTGTTCGTTTCGGATCGGAAGGTTACTTCCTCGCGGCGATGGTCGACACCAGCGGCTATGCGAGCAACCTGCAGGAGAAATACCAGATGTACGTCATCACAGAAAGCGCCCTCACCATAGCCGGACAAAACCTGAACCCGGGCGCGTACGGCGCCGGCATGGTGAACGGGAAATTCATGGTTATGGATGTAGGCGGCCACACACTTCTGCAGGCAGACACGAGCGTGGACACAAGCATGGCGCGTCCCCGCCCTCTGCAGCTGCTCGCCACTTCAACAGGCGGATTCAGACTCTACCTCGGGCGGAACTGGATCACTGTTTCGGCGAACGACAGACCCTGACCCCGCCGGATGTCATGCGTAAGCCCTCCGCTTGTCATCCCTCCCCGTTTGTCATCCCGAAACGAAGTGGGGGATCTGCATGTGTGCCGTACTCGGCAGACCGCCGGAATGAGGCAGAAAAGCCGATCCCTCCGTTGCGCTGCGGGATGACAACTCTCGAGGAGACCCGCGGGCCTAATAGCCTCTGGCCCCTCTGAAGAAGCGTTACTTCTCCGCAGGCGGGGGCACCAGGTTCCATGCATCCTTGGCCCGCAGAAACACCGAGAGGTGAGCAATCTCGTCACCAGTCAGCGCCTCTCCGAAGGGCGGCATCATCTGGCCTCCGTCGTGGATCTGATGCCGGATCTGCTCGTCATTCAGGCGTTTGGGCACGTCGCGCAGCGAGGGCGCACGTTCCGTCCCCATGCCGGCAGGGCCATGGCAGAACTGGCAGCCCGATGTACCAAACAACACCGCTCCTGCCTTTACGTCGTCCGTCTGTGCAAAGGCGCACGATGCCGCGAAGAGGACCAGTGCTGCAACGAAGAATATACGCATCGCCATCGTCAGGGATGTTCTTGCGACGGCAGCATGCCGGGTGTCACGCCACCCGCCGCTACCTTGCCGTTTGCGTCCAGGTCGTGGGTGTGCCACGGCACCGATTCCTGCGCGATTTCGCCATGTTTGCGCAGATACTCGAGCGCAAAGGTACCCGCAGCCGGATCATCCTTCTGGTCTGCGAAGTAGGCGGCCTGCTTTGCCGATTCCTCTTTCAAGCCCAGCCGCCGGTAGAGGATCGACAGGTTATAGTGTGCGGCAAGATCGTCCGGATCGATCGACTGGACCGTTTCATACTCCGCGCGCGCCTCGGCATAGCGATGCTGCTGGTACAGGCTGAAGCCAAGTTCCCGATGAGCATCGCGAGATCGCGGGAACTGTTTGGCGACCTTCTCCAGATTGACGATCGCATCGTCGACCTGCCCTTCATTACGCTCGATCAACGCGAGATAGTACAGCGCGCGGGCGTTGTCCGGCGATAGCGCAAGCGCTTTTTTCAAGCTTGGGAGAGCATCTGCGTATTTCTCCCACTGGATGTTTGCGATAGCCACGTTGGTGTACGCGTCGGCGTAGTCTGGCCGCAGTTTGGCGACTCGCTCAAAGGCATGGACGCTCGCCGCGTACTGCTGTGCGTCCAGCAAGCCGATGCCGTAATTGTTCCAGCGCATCCACACGGCGTTCTCGTTCTCGCCAGGGGTGGACGGCAGAGTCTTGCCGATGTTAACCGTGCGCGTTGCCGTGACCATGTCCAGCACGGGCTGTTGATAGTGCGGCTTCAGGGTGAAGTCAATAAACCGCTGATCGAATCTACGGTACTTGACCGTTGCCGTAATCGAGACGGAACCGGTGCAATCCTTCGGAACAGTAAAGCTGTAGCGCACAAGCTGCGAACGTCCGCTTTGTATCGTGTTGTTGTAAGCGACGACCTTATTGTTCCAGACCTCGTGTAGACCGTTCAGCGTTCCGCCCTTGTTGATAAGGCGATTCGTAAAGCTATGTGCTGCCGGGTCCAGGTTACCGGAGGGCTGCAGATCACCGCTCTGGCCGATCATCTTGCCCATGCTGTCCTTGACCGTGAACGCAGTCCAGCTCTCATACATATCGCGCTGCTCCGGCACGTGCGAGTGCGCGGCGCCCTTGTTCTGAATGACTACGGTGACCGTCAGCTTCTCGCCCGGTGTAACAGTGTAGGCGACCGTACCCAGCGGCGCGATGATCCTGTCAGGCTGCCCGTTTGCATCGTCCCGCTCAAGCGCGAAAATATCGACGTTGAAGACACTGTTCGCAAGAAACTCCCGGATACGCTTCGCCTGCTCGTCGTAGTTGTAATAGGCGGGTATAAGCGAATTTGCGCCGAGCCAACGATGGCTGGCAAGCTGGCCGTTCTTAGCGCCCGGATCGCCCTTGCCGGTCAGCGCCTCACGCGGCATGTGGCATGTCTCGCACGTGGAAACGGCTGGCTTCACGTAGAAGGGCAAGGGCGACTGCTTGGCGAAGCTGGAGTTCTGCCACTCGTCATACGGAGTCATGGCGCGCTGCCACTTGTAATCATTCAGCTCGTGCGGCAAGGCGGCCTTGTGGCAACTCCCACAGAATTCGCTGGTCCGGTAAAACGGCTTCATTACGGCTGCTGAATGACGGTCAAGGTGCGTAAGTATCTCCAGATCCGAAACCTTGCGGTGCAGGGGCTCGCCATCTTCATCCACCAGCACCGCTGGCACGCCTAGAACATAGCTGCCTGTGCCGCGCAGATCAGTCTTCTGAATGCTGTGACAGACTGAGCAGGTAATGCCGTCGGCGTCGTACGGCCGCTTCTTCGGTCCAGCCTGCGTCAGGGCGCCGGCAGCCATGGCAGACAGCACGCCATCCAGCGTTTGCGGTGCGATCACGTCGTACTCGGCTGCGTTCGACCTCATGCGCCGAGTGTCTCCACGGGCACAAAGCCCGCGGCCTCGCGCACCGCTTCGAAGATGCGCATATAGCCGGTGCAGCGGCAAAGATTGCCGGCGAGCCCCTCG
>CBAAAE010000007.1:0-33821 GCA_964658845.1 uncultured Novosphingobium sp.
AGCCGCATCATGCGCTGGCGTGTTGCGGAACACCGGCTGCGTGACCGGACCCAAGGCGCGGCAGGGCGTAGCTATAATCGGGACGTTCTGAAGAGGTTAGGGCAGCACGTTATGGGACAGATAGAGGAAAGGCTGGGCGAAATCGCGAAGCTGATTCAGTCGGATCAGGACGCAAACGCACTCCGCTCTCACCTCAGGCAACTGCTTGACAGTCCGTCATTCCTGGCCAGCCGCCGCAGCGGACAGTTCCTGCAGTACGTGGTGGAAAACGCCCTGCATCAGCAGACCGATGCTCTGAAGGAGCGCACCATCGGCGTCGAGGTCTTTCATCGTGCCCCGGATTACGACACCGGTGAGGACGCCATCGTTCGTGTGACAGCGAGCGATGTACGCAGACGGCTGGCACAGTACTACAGCAAGGAGGGGCGAGGCTCGGAGTTCCGGATCAGCCTGCCGCCTGGCGGGTACGCCCCGGAAGTTTACCGGGACCTCTCGCTGCCGACAGCCTTGGTGCCGCAGTTGCCCCGGTTCGAACCGGATCCGCCGGCGCTCAGCGGAGACTCGGCGAAGCCAGGACCACCGGCGAAGCAGACTGCAATGCGGAGATGGGGATTCCGCAACCAACTTCTCGGCTCCTTCACAGTTGGCGTCCTGCTCCTCTCGGGCTTTTTGCTGTTCGGACGCAGACACTTCACGGAAACGCAGGCACCGTCACCGTGGTCGCTGCTGTTTGTTCCCGGCAAGCCGCTCCTGGTTGTCCTGGCCGATCCGGACCTGAATGAGATCCAGCTCCTCACCCATAAGTATGTGTCTCTCTCTGACTATGCCGCCGGTAAGCTGGGGTGCGACGGATTGCAGCCGGATCTGCAGGCGGTGTGCAGGGGCGCACTCCGCGGTGACAAGGTCGCTACCGTCGACGCGAATGCCATCGCAAAAATCGCCAGTCTTTCCGCGCTGTTCCACAGTTCCGTGGAACCACACGCCGCCCGCGAGATTCGTCTTCCAGATCTCCAGACAGATCGTAACCTAGTGTTGCTTGGCAGCCGCACCGCCAATCCGTGGACAGACCTGTTTCGCGACAGGCTGGACTTTTACGTGAGCCACGACGACGCAACCGGCCTGCAAGTGGTGCATAACATGCATCGCCGGCCCGGCGAAGACGAGACCTATATGCCCACGGCAGGCCCGTACGGCGCGGGCGATAACTACACCTTGATCAGCTTTCTGCACAACCTGAGCGGTACCGGGTACGCGATGTTACTTACCGGTGGAACCCACGAAGGCATGGACGCAGCCATGGAGGTCGTGCTTGACCAGGAACACCTGGGCAACATTCTGAAAGGCTGCGGCGTGCCACTGGGAGCTCCCTTTCAGATACTGTTGAAGCTCAAGATGATCGCAGGAGCTCCGTTGAGTGTGAAGACAGTGGTGTGCCACGGGCTGACGGAAAGGTCTTGAGGCGTTACCCCTCGACTTACTTCCACTTGTGATCCGCTCGCTCCCGTCGACGTGGCAAGCTCGCCTCGCGTTTCGCGAGAGCTGTCTCTGTCCGGACGGAAGAACGCCTTCACTTGCAGGTTTTCAAATGGCCTGGGTGACATGCCCCGGTCGAAAGACGTTACACTCGACGCGTGAGAAACAAGATCCTGTTTGCATCCATCCTGGCAACGGCGCTAGCCTCGACCGTCGCCGCGCAAGACACCAAAGAGTTTCTGGGCCGTTGGGACATGACGGTAACACCGGCTACCGGCAAGCCTTATCCGCAGTGGATCGAGCTTACGGAAAATGGCGGCAACATTGAGGGTCGCGTTCAGCCGAGAGGCGGCGCATGGCATCCCATCGCAGGCGCGCACATGGAGTCAGGCAAGCTGATTGTGCCGGTTGGAGAAGCTGGCCCCGGTACGATCATCACCTGGGAGCTCACGTCTCCCGGCGCGGGTAAGCTGACGGGCATAGAGAAGCGGGGCGACGCTGCCGGCCCGTCGCTCGCTGGGGTGAAGGCGCCTTTACTGGATCGGCCCATGCCGAAGAGCTGGACGAAGCCCACGCCGCTTTTCGACGGCAAAGATCTCGCAGGCTGGGAACCCATCGGCACTGTCGAGAACAACAAGTGGGTGGCTCGCGATGGCGAGCTGGTGAATGACAATCCCGAGGTGCCCGGCCAAAGGACACGCCCGGCTGCCAACATCATGACGACCCAGAAGTTTCAGGACTTCAAACTGCATATCGAAGTGAACTGCCCGGAAGGGGGTAACAGCGGCATCTATCTGCGCGGTCGCTATGAGTTACAGGTGGGCACCGAAGGCGGCAAGTTCCCCTCCCATGAAATGGGCGCGATCTACAGTTACTATCCGCCGCCGGAGGGTTCAGAGCTTGGCCTCGGAAAATGGACGACCTTCGACGTCACCCTGGTTGGCAGGCACGTCACGGTTTTGCGCGATGGCAAGATGTACCACGACAACGTGGAAATTCCCGGGCCCACCGGCGGTGCACTCGACAGCAATGAAGCCGAGCCCGGACCGTTCTATCTGCAGGGCGATCACCACGGCATCATCAAGTACCGCAACATCACGATCTCCGTTCCGAAATAAGTTCTGACGCCAGACGCGCGCGCATTTTCATTGCGGCCGTGGTGTGCCGCTCGCCAGTGATGGAGCACGCGGAAGGAAGCTTTCACCAGCTTGCCGGGATCGTCGGCGACGGCCCGGTCAGGTCACATTAATGAAGGCCCGTCGCGCGTACCAACTGGCCGTCTCGCCCAGCAGCTGTTGTTCCGTCTGAAGCGCCAGCGCATGAAAGGCCGGCTCTGAAGTCGCCCGCCGAATGTGGTTACTTTTCTGCTCCAGAAATCTCACCATCTCGGAGTAGGTGTGGGTTCGCGCTTCGAAGTCGAAGGAAGCGGCCAGGGACAACGCACCTACCGCGAGCACCGGAAGCACAATCGCCAGCGTGCTCAACACTGGGCCGTAACGTTCGTGCTCTTCGGCGGTCAACGGCACGAGGTGAAAAGACAACGCTAACTCGCCGAGGCTCGAGGCAATCGCCAGGATGGAGCAGCTAAGGAAGGTGAAACCGGCTGTCCGTTGCCACACCCTGGCTCGCGCGAGCGTGCCCTCGTAGTATGCGATCTGCCCGGATTTTGAGTCCTCCAGGCGTTCCTTCAAGTACCGGTCGCGACGCTCCTGCCACGAGTCGTTGGGGAGCGAACAAGTCCCACGCAGGTGCAGTACGTTCAACGTCTGCAGCATGGGCCGCAGGGACTCTGGCAGGGGAAGGTTGAACAGGTGTTCCAGGTAGCCCTCGACGTTTTCGAGCGCCAGCGCCGAACGAGCTGCTTCTGCCACCAGCCGCGTCATCGCCCAGACCCTTACCATATGCGAGCCATGCAGATGTTGATGCGCGATGAGTCCCGTCGCAAGCAACAGCAGTTCCGCTCCCAGCAGGAAGGATAGCCACCCCGTACCGTACTTCTGCAATGCTGCCACGGCACAGCAGGTCGCTAACAGATGCGCGCCGATAACCACCAGCGCGGTGAGCCGAAAGACCCGCTGCTTTCCCTTGGACACACGACTCGCAAAGCTCTTGAGCGGCTGACAATAATCCCTCATGGAGGGGATGCCGGCGAGCTTCGATTGCAACTCTGCCAACTCATGGGGAAGTGAGGGCGGAACGAAAGCTTCCTTATGGTGCCATTGGTCGCGCAGGCGCGGCGTTCCGTCGGGGTCGATCTCAACATGCAGTTCCAGAACCGGTGTGCCGCGAAGCGTTGCCGCTTCGATCAACTCGCGCGTGCCGCCGGTTCGGTCCTGTTCCATCCCACCTACCAGGCACACCAGCACATCGCTGAGGTGTACCAGCTCCCGATTCACATCCTGAAAACGCGTGTGCCGGTTCGCCGAGTGACTTGCCACATGCTGCTCGATAGCGTGCGGACTCTCGAAGAGTTTACGTGCGACTTCCTGCTGTGTTTCGTTGAAGTCCGGGAGACCATTTGAGCCCTTCGCAGCCAGGAAGTCTTTCCGGTTCTGAGGCAGCAGAAACCGCTGCGGCCAGTTCAGGGTCTGCAGCGCACGGGTGAAGATTGTGTCCGCTCCAATCGCGAGTTGCGAGAGGCCGCAGAAGAAATGGCGTTCAGTAAGATTCAAGTCGCGGACGAGCGCTCGCAGACGATCCCGCAGCCGCAGTTCGAGTGCATCCTCGAAACCTCGCAGTGCCTCTTCGGTATACGCCGTGGAATCAAGCAGCACTCGAGACCCGGCAAAACCGAGTTGCACAACGAGTGGTACACCTGGAGATTCACTCAGCGGCTGGCTGCTCCCGTTGTGTTTTGTCATGCCTGCTCGGTCAAGTGAACTGACATGCGCGAAGGTAGACCGGAAATGAGCGGCTGATCGTTCACCATCTCTACCATCCCGCTCGGCTGTACCTCGAGGTCGGCCAGAAATATGTCGTCTGAGTAATAGATCAAGCTGGAGAAACGCCAGGCACCGGTATCGCTCTTTCCCAGGTACCTTGGCCCGCGGAAGAGATCGCCAAGCGTTCGTCCCTGAGACTTGCCCCCGGTCTGCGCGGACGCGGCTCCTGCAGGAAGCAACTCGTCATCAAGGTCATGAACCATGTAGAACGGTCCCTCCTGTCCCTGGACGAAAAGGCAGAAGAACGAAACATAGTACCCGGCATCTTTGTCGGTCAGGCGGATCGGGGCTTTCGCGTTCACTTCGTGGATCGGCGGCGAGGTACCGTTCAGCCGAAACAGATTACCGGCGTCTTCGAGATAACAAAGGCGCAAACCTGACTTCCACTTGGTGCTTGTCAGGCATAACAGGCTCGCGTGTTCGTACATCGGGAGCGACCGTCGGCGGACCAGCACGGCGGAATCGACTTCCAGCTTCTCGTCGATCATCCCGCTAACCTGTTCGAAAATGGCGCTGGTGTCTTCCACGATTGCCCATCCGTCGTCGGAGAAAGAGAAGAAGTCGACCAGGGGCGATCCTGTGTTTTGGGGCAGGCAATCTCGCCGCGCGAACTCATCACGAACCTGGTCTGGCACAAGGTCGGCAGGCAGCCTGCCCCACCTGTCCGCTGGAGAGTTGACGCCCATTGCGGAGGTGAGTTTATCGAAGGCTGCGATATCACCTGACGCGGCTGCAAGGTGCTGAAGGCTCCAACCTATCGTGTTGATCGGGCTGGAGTCGACGCCGAGATCGATGAGCCGCCCGAAGGTCTCTGCCTCACCTTGTGTCAGTGCGCTTTTCGCCGCAACCGTCAAGATCCTGCGGTGTTCCTGAGAAACAGGCAGCGGCAACTGGTCCAGGTAAGCCTTGACCAGCGCTTCATGGCGACCTCCGACTGCTGCGTCCAGACCCAGGTCGTTGGCGCCCTCGATCTTCCACGGATTCACACGGCCAGACTTGAAGAGCGTCAGCGCCATGTCCGCCATGTCGTTCGCAATGAGCAGATTGAGGACATAATCGCCGTTCCTGCTCAGGATCTCGACGTCCAGCTTTCGCCGCCTCAGCATTCGCTCGATCGCGGCTCGGTCCTTCGCCGCGATGACGTAATTCAAAGGCGTGGTGCCGTCCGCCAGCCTGTCGCTCCAGTCGAAGCTTTCGTGCGACGTGATCTCGCGGCGAACCTGTGGGAGCGATCCAGCAAGTGAAATCGGCTCCCGTCCCTGCTCGTCCTGCAGTCTCGGCTTGACGCCAGTGCTCTCCAGCAGGGCGCGCACGGTTCGCAAGGCCTCCTGCCGTGAAGCGCGCGTCTCGCGGACGGAACCGTTCATGCCGGCGACCGCGAAGTGAAGAGCCGTCCAGCCTGGATGGGAAGATTCGGTGCATTGCTGGTTGACATCCAGCACTTCGGCCAGGCGAGCCACCACCGTGGCGCGCCGGTATTCCGCCGCTACCATCAGGGCGGTCTTGCCCAGGTTGTCGGTGCTGTCGATCAAGTCGGAAAACTCGCCAAGGCTCAGAATCGTATTCAGCGCCTGCAGCGATCCGCCGCACGCCGCCCAGTGCAACACTGTCCATCCATTCCGAGCCGACCGGTGACTTACGTCACAGTGCTCCAGGAAGAAAGCAAGAGTACGCGGTTGATCAAACCATGCCGCCCAGTCCAGCGGCGTTCCACCCCACTGATCTTCCTTCATGGAGTCCGCGCCTTCCACGGTGCTCAGCAGGACAGCGGCCATGTCCGCTTCGCCGCGCCGGGCTGCCACGTGCAGCAGGCTCATCTCTCCCGGCGCTGTGATTTTCTCCGGACGATCGTAGAAAGGTTGCAGGATCCGGAAGATCTCTTGATTTCCTTGCCAGATCGCTGCGGAAATAGTCGACCAGCCTTGCGATTCGAAGTGCACGGGATTCGCACCGCTCTTTACGAGCAAACGCACCGTTCGGGCTCCCACCCAGGCCGCAATATCGAGCGGCGTACGCTTTTTGCGAGTTTCCAGGTGTATGCATTCAGGATCCTGGTCGATCATCTGCCCGACCAGGTCACTCAGCTCGTCGTACCCGGCGGCTACGTGGACGTGTGCTCCCCACTCCCCGAAACCGGCCAGATTGACGCGCCGAGAGGGACTGATGTTCAGCCTGAGAATGGCCTGACAGTATTTCTTGAGGTTCTGATCTCCGGAAGTCATCTGGTCGGGATCGGCGAAGGGCCAGTTCTGGAATTGACTGACCAGCACGGCCGCGGCCGTATCAACCGCTTCTGAATCCGATGGTAGAGCCGACTGCTGTTCTCCGCGTGCGTGCCATTTATTCGCCTGGGCGCGAAAGATCGCTTCATCCTGGAGGAACCCGCGGTAGCGTTCCAGCCATTCCGCGGCCAACGACCACTGCCTGATCACGGCTTCATGTACCAGCCGGAGACGGCCGTTTTCCCGGATGACGAGCCGCACTTCCTGAAATGCAGCCAACCTCTCCCGCATGGTCGAAAGCCGGGTATCGCCGATGGTCTGCAGCGTGATTCGATCCTCGTCGCTGCTCAGCGCGGCCAGCGGCTGGAGGAAGAAGTTGAGGTCGTAGATCCGGTCCTCTTCGCTGCCGTCCTGCTCGCCCCAGGCGCGGTTGGCCAGTTCTTCGATCTCCCGTTCGAACGGCAATTCGTTCTTTACTTCTTCATAAGAAATCTCGGCCCCCTGCTCCTCGAACTGGTCCTGGAGCTTGTCGGCGGACGGACGTGCTTTGCCCAGGCCCTGGACCGTATCGAAAAGGTTGGACAACTTCAACGCGAGCAACGGGAGGGCGGAGGCCTGCGATTGAATCTTATCGCTGTATTTCTGGTACAGATTGATGAGTTCAGTGATGATCCTGGGCGCCAGACGGTGGCGGGCATTCTGGAAAGGCAGCCGGATGACCTCTTCCAGGAACTTGAAATTGTACCCACCTAGATCCTGAACATAGGCCGCGCGAAAGACCGCCGGCAGGTCCATCTTCTCGAACACCGCCCGGCGTGAACTTTCAAGCGTGTACACAAATCCGAAGCGACCCGACTTCGCAGCCAGGGCAACAAAAGACAACAGTGGTTTCCAGCGTGACGCAGAATGCTGCCGGCGAGGGTCGGCGAGGTCGTCAAGGATCTCCTCGAACTGATCCAGGCCGATGATCAGCCGCGACTCCGGGCCTTTCACCTTCAGCGCCGCAGTCAGCGCGTCAACAGCTGTCTGAACCACCTTCGTTCCGGCTGCGCGCGCCACACTTGTAAGGGCGCTGGGAGCTAACGGGAGATCCTGAATGTCGCGCACGATGATTGCAATCAAACGTGACAGGATCTGCTTGTCCGGCAGGCCGTCTTCCCCATGGAAGTCGGTGGGCCGTATGGCAACCGCCAGGAAGTGTCCCTGTTCGCTTGGCCGGGTCAGTGCGGCCAGTATGCCCGCGCGAAGAAAAGAAGTTTTGCCACAGCCGCTCTCCCCGGTGATCTGCACGATCATCGGCGGCCCGTCCGGATCGGTGCGGCGCCGCATTTCAATCAGCACGTCGCGCGTGGCGTCGCCTCTGCCTGGTAGATCGTCGCCATCGATAACATCGTAGTAATCGAGAAAGCGAAAAGGGTTATCTTCCACGAGGCGCTTGTTTACGATTTTGGTTTCCACGAACTCGCGGATCCCGCGCAGCGCATCCTCCGTAGTCTGGTGACACGGAATGTGCCGCGTTCGCCCTAACGCCAGCAGGAAATTGCGCACAGCCTCTGTCTGGACCCTGTACTTGCCCTGCAACCATTCTGCGGCGGCGTCCGGCGGCAATTCATTTCCAACCTTGTAGCGTAGTTGCCATCCGTTCAGCCGCACTTCTTTGCCGGCACTGACCGGGCGGTCCGCCAGGTACGCGATGTGCACAGGCTTCGCGGCGCCCAGGGCATCGAGTGCCTCAAAGACCGTCCCTGTTAACGGAAAACAACCCTTGCTGACCAAGTCGAGTTGTGCGGCAATGTCGGTGGCGGCCGGCCAATCCGTCACGAGTTGGTAGGGACCGCGCGTCCAGTCGCTCAGGTTCGCGATAACAGACGAGTCGTATTCGACGAGCGGCTCACCGATCCGTTCGCCCAGCAGCACCACTGCACCCACACAGTTGGGGTCGGCGGGGCGTGGCAGGTTCTGCTGCCGATTCAGGCGCTGGTCCATCGGAACCTCGGAGACGTAGCGTTCCCAATCGAACGCTTCGATTCTCCGCTCCGGCACCAGACGATTGAGCAGTTGGTCAAGCATGGCGCATGCGCTCAGCCGAAGCTGTTGCACATCGCTCGACGAGCTAAGAAAAACCCGCTCTGAGGCAAACTCGGGATAGGCCCGTGCAGCATGAGTCAAATCAAACATGGCGGAGTGGCATGAGTGTATCGCAGAAATGAATTACAGCTCTTGACTGAGCGCAACACTTTTCTGGCATATCTGTTCTTCACAAGAACCGTATGTGACGTAACAGGGCCAGGAAATCTCATGTGACAGGGAACACAGCCGGAACCGCGTCATGGTCGGTGCTGACCCCATCTGCAAATGATTCCTGGATGATGCGGTCGTAGGTGAGGCGCGCGTGGCTGTATGCCGCAGCCGCAGCGCTCAGTTCCTGTGGACGAATGCGCGGGCGCTTCTGCTCCCAGCACACGTCAACTGCCTTACGGCACCACCCGGCACTCCTGCGCGAAGCACGAACCGGTGCATCCTGCAGCGTGACCCATGCAGGATTGGTGTGCGATGAGGGATAGACGCGTAGCGCGACCCAGCTGCTGCGTTCCACTTGATAACGGAAGCGCACGGGATGCACCGCGCCGTCCGCCTGGATCTCCACGCGGGCCACGGACTGTCCGTTCACGATCAGTTCGACCGGGACGCGTTGTGTTGCGGGGATGCGTGCGCGCTCCACATGCCAGTAGGGCTTTGTGTAGGGCGAGCTGGTGCCGATGGCTCTCACGCGCTCGCCCGGTTCGGGATCGAGGCGTGCGCAAATCTGAGCGGTGACCGTGATCTCGCCCTGCTCGTGCAGCCCCAGCGAACGTTCGATGCCGTCACCCTTCCAAGGCGCGTTTTCAGCCGTGACCTGCAGGTCGAAGATGTGGCTTCGCCCATCGCCGAAGTACGCATCGCCCGCCGCCAGCGCTTCCAGCCAGCTACTGTAGCCGTCGTCACCTTTCGTGATGCCACCACGCAAGCGAGCGTAAGTACGCCCGCCGCCGACGCACTCATCGGTAAGGCAGGGGAAATCCGTTTCCCCTGCGAAAGCGGTGCGGAAACCACAGTTCAGGGTGTGATACCAGACGTTAAGCTCCGCGAAGGGCCAGAGATCGCAGCCGCTCAGAAAGTCCACCGTGCCCGGGTGCGTCACGTCGATCAGGAACTCGTTGGCTCCGCTGCTATTGAACGGCGGCATCACGTAGTTGGGCAGGTCGGTCGTGTAGGTAACCAGGCCGTGACCTACGTGCGCGTAGCCGGTGAACGCGCGTTGCGACTTGGCCCATTGCAGGATGGGGAGATTCCAGCTTGGCCAGTCCACCGTGGACGAGGTGCCCGGATACGCGTCCGCGCGCAGGCGGAGCAGCACAAGATGCCCGCAGTGACTGGAGGGAAATCCCGAAACCTCCACGTCGTAGCGCAGCAGACCCTCACCCGCGACAGGGACGTGAGATGCCTCAGAGCCCTCCATGGCGTGTGCCGGACCCGGCATGGCAGTCATGGTGTGACCGGAAAAGAATTGCCGCTGATAGGCAAAGCCCGGTCCCCAGTTGAGGACGGCGCCCAGATCGAGAGCTTCACCGGCCACCTGCCGTGCCATCACCTCGGGTGGTACACCTTCCGCAGGGCTCTCATAGTGCGAGCAACCGGCCGCATGGATATGCGTATCGCCCGAGTAATAGCCGTACCGGGACGGATCGATCCACCGCTGCAGCCGTACACGAAGTTCCGCGGCAGACGCTCCCACACGGAGCGCCGCGCGGCGGCGCAGGTACTCCGGACCTCGTCCAAACTCCACGGTGTAGTCGCCGGGTGCGAGCAGGAGCGCCTCGCCATCCGCGCGATAGATCTGGGGCTCGAAGGCAAGGTCCGGCAGATCGCGCTTGCCCTGCGCAGGATAGACACGCAGGCGAGCATCCCGGATCAACAGCGAGGCGGTCGCCGGCCGGCCCTGTTCGTCCAACACCGCTAAACGCACCACAACTGCAGGAGTGCAATGGAAGAGCACCGGCAAAGTGCTGCGGAATCCCAGGTCCTGTTCCCGAAAGCCGATGTCAGCGATCAGGCTCGCCTCACGCTGACCCGCGTCGCGGCTGTACAGCTGCAGCAAGCGGTATTCCATGCCCAATCCGCTCAACACCGGCAGCATTGGCGGCAGGTCATAGGTGCTCAAGGCGATCCAGCGCGCACGCGACTCCTCAGCATCCACTGCCCCGTTGGTGAAATCATGCACGCCTTCGATGGCGGCTGACGATGTGCGGCCGGTTGCGCCGCCCTGTGGTGAGCGAATTGCCAACGGTGATGTGGCGGCAGCTTCGTTGATCACCCTGACCAGGAAGGCGGTCCAGCCGCCCTGCACCAGGTTCGCGGACGCCGGGCCACGTGTCACGCTGAGGCGCGCCTCGGGATTGATGCGCACCTCCATCAGCACCCGTCTGTCCAGCACAGCAGCGATCCGTGCCACGCCTTCGGCATCATTCGTCGCACTTGCGGCCTGGCGCAGCGTGTCCAGTTCGCTGGCGCCGAATGGGGCTCCCACCGCAGCCAGAGCATCTGCGACGCGATGAGCCTGCGCTGCGAAGGGTTGAAGCGGTACTGAGACCGGAACAGGTGTCTGTAAGAGGGAGGCGAAGCCGTCCTTCGCATGAAGCAGCAAGCCGCTCATGGCGATGATATATCGACCGAACTGTCGGCGCGTTGTCAATGCGGCTATGGGTCGGCTCCGGCGTAGTGCGAGAGAACAGCCTGAGAACATTTTTCTCCCGCTACAGTGTAAGCGCGTTCATCGATAGTTCAGCTTCATGCGCACGCGTAAAGTGGACCGGCCAGTGATCTGATTAAGATGCAATGTGCTGACGCTGATCGTGCCGAACATGGCTGGCACAGTCTTGCTTGACGTGACAAAACAGCTAGGGCTAGAGTTTGCATTGCCATGTCTGGAATCGATACCACGCCGCGCAGCAAGACTGTACCAGCGCGGCCCCGGCGGCTTGAACAGGAACATGCTGGAGAAACCCCGATAAAAATGCTGCGCGTGATCCGGGCCACGGCCTGCCTCTGCGCGATGCTCGGCTTCACATGGGCCGGCGGCATCGCGCAGAACGCCACACCTGCAACGCCCCAAGGCTGGAGTCCGGAGGCCACCTCTCTTCGATTGCACATGATCGGCAACGCGCACGTGGATGCTCCCTGGCTCTGGCCGTTGTCTGAGGCGACCGCAGTTGTGCACAGCACCTTTCGCTCCGCGCTGGACCGCATGAAAGAGGACCCGGAACTGACCATGACCACCAGCTCTTCGCAGTTTTACGAGTGGGTGGAGACGACGGATCCCGGGATGCTGGCAGAGATCAAGGCTTACGTGAAATCCGGCCGATGGGATGTCGTGGGTGGATGGTGGGTGGAGCCCGACGTTAACGTGCCCAACGGTGAATCGTTGATCCGACAGGGCCTGTATGGTCAGCGCACGCTGGAGCGCATCTTCGGCCGGCACGCCATCGTCGGCTACAACCCGGACTCCTTCGGACACAACGGCAACATGCCGCAGATCCTCAAGCTCGAAGAGATGCCGTACTACGTCTTCATGCGGCCCAATGCGACCGAGAAGCCGGCCATTACGCAGAATCTATTTCAGTGGCAGGGGATCGACGGTACGCGCGCTCTGACCTACCGTATCCCCTTGGCGTACGATGACCCGGGTGATGTGCACAGCCACATGGAACGCACCGTGAAAGCCCTCTCTGGCCAGCCCGGGCGCACGTTCATGGAATTCTTCGGGATCGGTGATCACGGCGGTGGGCCGACGAAAGTGAACATGCAGTCGATCCGGCAGATTCAGAAGGAGCCGGGAGCGCCTCACATCTTCTACTCGACACCCGACAAATACTTTGCGGAAGTCGCGACGAAGCTGCCGGCCGGTATACAGGTCTACAGCGGCGATCTGCAGCACCACTCGGTTGGCACCTACACAGGTGGGTCTGCGATCAAGAAGCTCAACCGCTCGACGGAAGCGGCGCTGCAGACAGCGGAGAAGTTCTCCGCCATCGGCGCCATGGCGTGGGGAGCGCCGTACCCCAAGAACGACTTCGCCACCGCATGGAAGCGAGTGCTGCTGCTGCAATTCCATGACAGCATGGCCGCAACGACGTTGCCGGACCATGAAGACACTGCGCGTGATGGTTACGGCCGGGCTCGCGATATCGCAACCGACGCGCTCTACGCCTCAGTGCAGCGGCTTGCCTGGCAGGTGCCCACTACGGATCCTGATTCAAAATACATCGTCGTCTTCAACCCACATGCCTGGCCCGCAAAGCTCAAGATCGAGTACGACATGGGATGGGACGAGGGCACACCAACGCGTGTGGAAGATGAGGCTGGAAGGGCCGTGCCATTCCAGTGGACTGCGGCGTCCGCGGTGGTGAATCATCGACAGCGTCTTGTCGCTGCCGTGGACATGCCTCCGATGGGTTATCGGCAGTTACGTGTTCTCAAGGCTGCCAAGGAGGATCCGCGTCCTGCGAACGCACCTGCGGCTACAGAGAACTCCCTCGAGAACGAGCACCTGCGCCTTTCGTTCGGGCCCTCAGGGGCAGTGCGCCTCTTCGACAAGGACGTGAAACACGAGGTCTTTTCCAGCGGCGACAAGGGGCTGCGCGCCATCGTGCTGGATGATAACAATGACACCTGGGCGCACCAGGTGCATGTATATGACAAGGAGGTGGGCGCATTCACGCGCAAAGATCTGCGCGTCATTGAGAACGGCCCGCTTCGCTCGCTGCTCCGTGAGACGCTTACTTACAAGGGCTCAACGCTCAGGCTGGACTGGATCCTGTACGCGGGCGCTCGCAATGTTGAGGTGCGTGCCACGCTCGACTGGCATGAACACTTGAAGATACTGAAGTTCTCGTTCCCTCTGGATGTCACAACGCCGCAGGCAACGTACGAGACGGCGTTCGGCGCGATCCACCGGGACAACCGCGGCGAAGAGGATCCGGGGCAGCGCTGGATCGACGTCTCAGGAAAAGCGGGTGGCCAGCCATACGGGCTGACCGTTATCAACGATGCGAAGTATGGCTACAGCATCCACGGGAGTGACATGCGCGTTTCGATTGCGCGCGGTGCGGTGTACGCCAACCACGAGCCGCGTCCACTGGTCGCTGGAACGGATTACACCTGGATGGATCAGGGCGTTCAGACCTTCCGCATGCTGCTGGTGCCGCACAGCGGATCGTGGCAGGATGCAGGTGTGGTGCGCACTGCGGAAGAGCTAGTAACAGAGACACCGATCCTGTACCAGGGCATCCATCCAGGCACGCGACCGGGTGCCGCAAGCTTTCTCTCCGTGGACATGCCGGACATCGTCGTCGAGACGATCAAGCAGGCCGAGGACGGTGAGGATCTGATCGTACGGTCCTACGAGACGGCCGGAACGCCCTCTCACGCCACGCTCCAATTCCCTTCTTTACATACGAGCTGGACGGGAGACTACCACCCGTTCGAAATTAAAACGCTGCGCATCGATAGCCGCTCCGGCTCGATGAAAGAGGTCAACGCGCTTGAGCGGTGAAGCGGCAGATCTGCGGGGGAACGGCAAGTCAAGGCAGATCCGAACGTCCGCTCTGGCCGGCATCGACATCGGTGGCACCAAGACTGCAGTTGTGCTGTCGACGAACGTGTGCAGCGCACAGGCACGCGTCTGGGCGAAGCGCTTGCCATCCTCGTTGACCTGTTGAACCCTCAGCGCATTGTGATTGGAGGTCTGGCGCTTCGCTTCAGCGAGGCTTTGCTGCAACCAGCCCGGCTTCGCATGATGCAGGAGGCCGCGGCCGGTGCTGCCGCATCATGCAGCGCGGTTCCTGCCTTTCTGGGTGAACGCATCGGAGACATTGCGGCGTTGTGCCTGGCTTTGGGTCTGCACGATCCTCCAGCAGCGATGTCAGCACGAGGCGTCAACGCTTCCGGACAGGATCCGCTTCGCTCTTGTTGACGCGTGTCAGTTGCGCCTGTTCACGGCACGATCCACGCACTTCGAGCGCTACCTTCATGGTGACGGTGCGCTGCCTGTTCTGCTTCGTCGTCATGGCGTCAAACAGCAGTTCAGCGGCTTTTGTTGCAATCCCGACAACAGGCTGACGAACTACTGTGATGGGTGGATCCAGCGCATCCGCAAGCTCGAAGTCGTCGAACCCGATAAGCGATACCCTGTCCGGAATTGCTACGCCCAGTTCGCGCAGCACCTTGTAAGCATGTACCGTTAACGCGTTCTTGATGCAGAAGATGCCATCAATCTGTTCCTTGGAATGCAGGTGGCGTTTCAAGGCTTCGCGCACACTCTCCAGATCATTGACTTCCAACTCGGCCAGGTACGGCAGACCGGCGGCGGAGATCACATCGCGGTGCCCACGCACCCGTCGCTTGCTCGTAAACAGCCTGCTGTCGCCCGCAAGGCACAGGATCCGCTTGCAGCCGCATTGCAGCAGGTGTTCCGTGGCTATTCTGGCTCCACCGTAGTTGTCACTCAGCACGGTGGACGCCGCACCGCCGGGAAATGGCCGATCGAAGCACACCACGGGAAAGCCCGCATGTTTCAGCAGGTCAGCATCGGCAGCATCACTGGGAGCGAGGATAAGGCCGTCTACTCTGCGTTGAATCAGCGTCACAACGTGTTCACTCTCCCGCTCCGGAAGGTTATCGCTCGCGGCCAGTAGTACCAGTGTTCCATGTGACCGTGCCACATTTTGTATTGCCGCCGCGGTAACAGCAAAGAAAGGGTCAGCTACGCTTGGCACGATCAGGCCGATGGTCTTGGTTCGCGCGCCTTTTAAGCTTCGCGCAGCCTCGCTGGGATGGTACCCAAGCTCCGCAATCGCTTTCTGCACCGCCGCCATGGTCTTGCTGCTGACACTTTGACCGCCGTTGATAACCCGGGACACCGTGGCCGCGCCCACGCCTGCCCGGCGTGCCACATCGATCAGAGCTGCAATGCTGCGTTCTTTCTTCACCACGTGGACCTTCCTCTAGCAACCCCGGAGGGACCTCACGGCGCGCGCATCTTCTTTATGTACCATGCCCCCGTCACCACGGAGAACCTGTACCTGCCTGAAATGCAGCGGGGATAAGGCAGGCCAGTACGCGGCGCAGTGAAGTTGACAGTGGTGAATGTCTCGCGACGAAGATGATCGGGTCGTCAATCACCGCCACCAGGTGTAGTTACAGGACGCAAGAAAATGGTTTGAGGCTGTTATCAGCCCCGAACCTCATAAGTGTTTCTCGCAACTCCTAGTTAGAACTTGATCTTGAATGCAAACTGAAGATCGCGCGGGCTATTGAGTGTCGACGTCACCTGCCCGAACGAAGAGGATGTCACGCTGGTGTTAGGGAAACCAAATTGTGGTGTGTTCGTCAGGTTGTACGCCTCCGCGCGCAGCGTACCCGTTACATTGTGGTCACGCGGCAGCAGGATAAAACTCTTTGAGAGCACGGCATCCACGTTGTGGATCGGCTGGGTCTGCACATCCCGAAGGTAAGGCCCAACATTGCCGAAGGTGAACGAAGTTGCCGCAGAGAACACAGAGGTATCAAACCATTGATTGATGGTGGGATGCTGCAGCCTCGCACTCCGCCCGGGAGTCATCTGTGCAGGCCGTCCGATGCCGACAGGCAGACCACTCTGCAGGTTGGTGATCGTGCTGAAATCCCAATCCCCGAAGAGCGCCTTTACAACTGCCGGGCTGCTTTTGCCAAAGTAGCGGTCATGTCCAAACGGCAGGGAATAAACAAAGCTTACGTGCGCCTGGTTTGCGATCTGGAAGGAAGAGTAAGACTTCTCAATGCCGCGGTTGTAAGTGTCCAGGGGTGTGCGGTTGTCGTCCAGCGCCTTTGACCAGGTGTAATTGGCCAGGACGGTTAGGCTGGTGGACAGCCGCTTATCCACTTGCACTGTGAGCGCGTTGTAAGTGGCTCCGCTGTAAGGCGCGTAAACTTGTGAGATGCCGAGATATTGCGGAAAGGGCAAAAGTAACTGCTGGCGTGAGACGGTGGAGGCAGCCAATGTGCCGCTGCTGATGCTGCCTGCAAACGGGTTCGCCACCTGCTGGTTGAGCGCGCTGCCAAGCGACAAATACTGGTCCGGTAACTGGTTGATGTTGTACGTGTTCAGGATGTGAGTGCCCTTATTGCCCCAGTAATGTACGTCCAGGACAAGGCCGTGGCCCAGGTCATCCTGAAAGCCGAAACTCCACAACTGGCTGTAGCCGTTCTTGAAGTCATGGGTCGGGATGGTGAGGGTCTGGCCGAGATTTGCCGCCGTGCTTCGGTCATTCAGTGGCGGAAGCGTGCCGTTCGGGTAAGGATTGCTCAGCTTGTCTGCGGGCGTCACGCCGTTGTCGAGCGTGGCGTTCAAGGTGGTAGTACGCACCGCCTCGATCGCGCCTCCATTGGTGCCGGCGATCAGCCGAGGGTAGAAGAAAACGCCATACCCGCCGCGGAAGACAAAGTTCTCATGTGCCTTGTATGCGAATCCGACGCGCGCACCGATGTTTTTATAATCCGTAGCCTGTTGATCCGTGCTGTTACCCTGACCGACCCACGCCAAACTGCCCTTTAAGTTCGGCATGTTTGTCGCGGTGGCGATGGGACTGCTGGCATTCGGGTCGAACCAGGCAAGCTTGTTGTACTTCTCGCGATCCCCCAGGCCGACGTCGTATCGGACGCCCAGGTTCAGCGTCAGCCTGCTTGTCGCTGCCCAGTCGTCCTGCACGTAGACCGCAAAGTAAAGTCCCTGTGTGGACAGACGATTGTTCCGGATGATGCTGCCGCTGGCGATATCTCCCAGGAGAAACGAGGCAAGCCCATAACCGCTGCTGCTACTGGCCTGCGTTGCCGTTGGTCCTTGCGTATAACCACGATTGAACGTGAACACACCCGAGGGTTGTGCGTTCTGGCCTTCGTTGAAGTGCAGGTTACGGAAGTCTCCGCCCACCTTCACGGAATGATGCCCCAACTGCAGAAAAACGGTTCCGAGTGTGGAGTACACGTTGCGAGGCTGTATCGATACGATTGCGTCTGACCCGTTCGATGTTCCAGTGATATCACCAATGTTGAAGACCGGAAACTGGGCAGCCGCGACCGCGGTGTAACTTGCAGGAAGACCAAGTGACGACAGGTCAAACCCATCGGACCGCCCCACCTGCGCACCCAGCGCTCGGCCAAACGATGTCTGCAGGTCGACTACGATACGCGGACTGATGACCCGGTTGACATCCACGAGCGCCTGCGTGAAGTGGTCCACTACGGAGCGGCCGCCGCCAATTGGCAAAGGCAGCGTGCCTACTCCCAGGCGCTGGTCCTGCTGCCGGCTGTACCGCACAAACATGCGCGTCTTGTGGTCAAGATTCGTGTCGACTCGGATATCGTATTTGTCGCTGTTTGTAATCGTTTTGCAGAAAAGAGATAGTTGTTCTGTCCGGTTGAAGTTCCCGCGATGTTCGGCAACGGGTACATCGCCAGCACCTTTGCCGCCACCGGATCGATCCGGCCGGGGGCAATAACATTGCCTGCAAACTGCTGCCGCACATTGTTCACGAGGGTCGACGGATCGTAGATTTTGATCTGCGCCCCCGTAGAGGTCAGGGTCTGTGAGAAGTCTCCAGAACGCTGCAGCGCGGTGGGCACGGTAGAGATGACGCTCAAGGGATAGCCCTGTCGCAGTCCCTCATAATCCACAAAGAAAAACAGGTGGTCGCGCCACATCGGACCACCGAGATTACCCCCGAACTGGTGACGCGCAAAGGACGGTAATTTGACACCGTTCCGCTTGTTGAACCAGGTGTTCGCGTCCACGTTGCTGTGGCGTTCGAAGTCATACGCAACGCCGTGAAAGGCATTCGTACCGGTCTTTGTGATGACATTGACGACACCCCCGGACGTTCGTCCGTATTGCGCGTCATAGCTGTTGGCCTGCACTTTGAACTCGCCCACGGAATCTACCGGAGGGTCGATGATGTTCAGGTTGCGATCGCCCGTGGTATTGGGCGCTCCATCCAGCAGGATCTCCTGGAAGCCCGAGCGGCCGCCGCCGATGTCGAAGTCGTCTCGGTAAAAGCCACGGCCCACGTCGGTACCGCCGCCATTGCCGAAATTACCGCCGAACTGCACGCCCGGTGTAAGTCCCACGAGTGCGAACGGATCACGCACGTTGAGAGGCAGTCCTTCGATACTACGAGCGGGCACGGTGTCGCCCAAGGTGGCGCTGCTGGTGTCCAGCGGCGTTGGTGTTGTATTTACCTGTACGGTCTCGGAAACGGCACCGGCCTTCAGCGTGGGACTGATGTCGAGTACCTGGTCCACGTTGATGACAACGTTCGACTGCGTCAGCGTGGAAAAACCGTCGCGCGAGATCTGCACCTCATACGCTGCTGGCAGCAGGCTGTTCACACGAAAGCGGCCGGCATCATCGGACGTCGCGTTGGCGGTGCTTCCTGTCGCTTTGTTGCGGACGATGACCTTCGCACCAGGAATTGCGGCGCCGCTTGCGTCGTGCACAATGCCGATAAGTGCACCCTGGTTCGCCTGCGCGAATGCCGTAACTGCACTTAGCGCCAGGCTCAGGCTGAATAAATTCTTGTTCATGGATGACCTCGAAGTGATGTGGATTCCTTCGCAGAGAGAATCTGGTGACGGCTTCGCAGCAGTGCCTGCAGGCGCGCTATGTCCAACATGTGCAGGCTCTTGCCAGTCTGGATGGACAGGGCGGCGGCAATGCCTGCGCTCTCTCCGGTGACCATGTAGGTGGGCTCAAGCCGGTAGGAGGCATAGGCAATGGTTGAAGCGGAAATGCAGCTTGTTACCAGCAGGTTGCTCGCCTGGTCCGGCCGCGGCAGCAGCGCCCGCAAGGGTATCTCCCACGGCTCAACCGGCTGGCTCAGATAACCTTCGGTGAAGACCTGGTCCCGCACTTCTGGAAAGCGGTATACGCGATGCGTCAACCACTGCACTTCGCGGATGTCGATGTTATATCCAGCGACCCCAACGCTATCGGGCTTGGTGCGGTCTGTCTGCAGGTCCTTCTGTGTCAGGATGTAGCTCCCAAGCATGCGTCGCGCTTCGCGCACGTAGAGCTGAAAGGGCAGATGATGCGTGTCGGTGAATTCGTCTTTCGGCAGGCCCCACGTACGCACCTCCTTCTGCAACGCGGCCGGCACGCTTGCGTCATGCTGCAGGAAGTAGAAGAGTCCCTGTGCCCAGGCCAGATGCGCTCGTGCGATGTCATCGCGCTGCTGCGGAGTGCCGTCCGGATATCCGAGGTTTCCGCCGAGGTAATCCAGCGATACAGGGCCATTGCTGTTTGTGTCGCCCTTGCCATGCGGGATCCGGTTGATGCCGAGCACGTCCTTGATGCCGATCCCGGGATTACTGACCAGGTATCGCTTCAATAATTCGTATTGCTCGGGCTTGTAGCCATTAGGCGCGGGGACATCCAGGCGGTTTGCGGGATCATCCGTGACTGTGATGCGGTAACAGTAAGACTGGAAGCGCCCGTCTGCCTGGCCTGTAGCTACCACCTGCTGCTGGGGTGTAATGTGCGGGGCGACGGCGTTTGCGGGAAGATTCATGAGCAGGCCTTCGCCGTAAACATCGGTCCGGAAGTTGTGTTGTCCGGGCAGCAAGTCCTGCCGTCCTGCGAGCGATTCGCCGTACTTGGTCGTGCCTTCGCGACCAACCGTGTAGCTCACGCCTGCAAACTTCATCAGGTCGCCCTCGTACGAGCTGTCAACAAACGCTTTCGCGGCAAAGGTATGTCCGGCTGCCGTGTGAAAGGAACGTAGCTGAGCCTTTCGCTTTTCGACCCGATCGATCTGTTCGCCGTGCAGTACAGCGATGCCGCGGTCTTTCAGCATGTTATTGAAGGCGTCTTCCGCGACATGCGGTTCGAAACGCCATCCGATCGAATCGCCGTACTTCGCTCCCAGGGCTTTAAAGAATTGCAACGTTGTGCCGCCGACGAGGTACTCCTGCCGCTCGATGTCGGTATAGCTTAGGCCTCCCGCCACCATGCCGCCGACGTGTTGGCCGGGGTCCACCAACGCTACCGACATGCCAAGATCGCGCGCCCCGATTGCAGCCATGATGCCGCTGGGTGTTGCGCCATACACCACGACATCGAACGTCTGCATCGGGGGAGCAGCCCGCGCCCAAAACAATGAGGGCACAAGCATCGCGAGCAACGCTAGGCTGTGCACCAAACGCCTCGCCAGCCGCCGCAAAGGCGCGAACAGGTCGTGCACTTCCACCCTCATCCAAGAAACTGGTATCGGTTCCATAGCGGACTGCCAATCACGATGCGCTTGCGTCCGCCAGTCTGTCAAGCGTTGAAAGGAACCCGTTGGAAACGATGGAAAGCGCACAAACATCGTTCCGGCGAGAATGACAGGCGCTTGCTCATGGTGAGGAGCCGGGGATCGCAGAGCACCCTGCCCAGGCAGGGTCGTACGCACGCTTCCATCCGGGCTTTTCTGCTTACTGACGTCGCCCTAGCGAGGCCTGTCTGCGTCTCTTGTTGAGGGTTGGCACCAAGCCTCTGTCTTACGGAGTGTTGCCGGCACACTGCGGGATCATGAGTCCTTGATAGGCCGACAACTGCGCGGCGAAAAGTTACCTGAGAGATAATGGTCAGGCAGGAACATTACGAACTCATGTGCATGTTTGAGACATGCGGGTGTCCAAGTAGAAGATCTGTCTTCGTAAACGATGGGTGCTTTATCGTGGCGCGAGCAATTTCGGAGGCTGGCAGTGTCATACCCGCTCGCAATAGTCGTTCCAACTTACAACCGTCGCGACGCTCTGAAGCAGTGCATGGAGCATCTCGAGCGACAGACGCGCAAGGACTTCGAGGTTGTTATTGTCGATGACGGAAGCACCGATTCTACCGAGGCGTGGGTAAGCGACTATCTTAAGCGCACACCGCTATCCGTCCGTTATTTCCGCCAGGAGAACAGCGGGCCGGCGCGTGCGCGCAATGTCGCGGTCTCCCTGGTTGAGGCGCCAATCACGCTTCTGATCGGCGACGACATCTTTCCTGCGCCGCAGTTCACGGCTCTCCACATGCAACTGCACGAGCAGCGCCCAGAGCCGTCTGTCGTTGGACTTGGGCTCACCGTCTGGGCCGAGAAGGGGCAGCAAATCACGCCGTTTATGCGATGGCTGGATACGGATGGCATCCAGTTCAACTACGGCGAGTTGCTCGCCGGCGTCAAGCCAAGCTGGAAGCATTTCTACACCAGCAATCTTTCATTGAAGACATCGCTTTTGCGTGCCTTTCCCTTCGACGAGTCATTTCCATACGCAGCCATGGAGGACATCGAAGTTGCCTGCCGCATCGAAGCCGAGCATGGGCTGGACATGGTCTTTTTGCCGGACGCCGTCGCCTACCATCTGCATCCCACGAGCTTTCCAAGCGCCTGCCGCCGCATGGAAAAAGTTGGCGAGTCAGCAGCATATTTCGACGAACTCTGGCCGGGCAAACTACCGCGAAGAGAAGTCCCCCGGGGTGCTCGGCTCGGCGGCGTGCTCACCCGCGTGCCATTGGCGATGTCAGTCCTGGAGGGCATCGCCAACCAGTCGCTGAAGGTCTCCTGTCCAAATCGCCTCATGACCTTCGTGCTGAGCTATTACTTTGATCAAGGCTATGAGCATTGCATTCGCCAAAGCGTCAATCGCCAACAGGCAGGCTGAAGTATTCCGGGACCCCATCTTCTCTGAAGCAGGAGCTTCATGCTACTGAGCCAGAGGCAGAGGGGCCAGGTCGTGGCTCTGTTTGCGATGGGTCCGCCAAAAACCGAGGATCGCTACGTACACATGCGCGATCAGCACGCAGACGCTGGCAGCGACCGTCAGAAAGACCGCTTCACGGGTGTTTCTGACGCCGATCAACGTAACGTACGCGATCTGCACTGCGATCAGAAGGCCAACCTCGAGGAACGAACCTGACCAGAAGACCCACCGGCGAGCGCGATTCATCATCCAGATCAGACCCGCGATGTAGTTGATCGTGGCAGCCAGAATCACCCAGCCCAACAGATCGCGAAGGTCGCTATATTTCGGGCCAATCAGGAGGAGAAAGAACTGCGGCCACATGAAGGCAGCGTACACGACTGGTGCTAGAACGACGCAAGCGAGGAGCGTTAGCGTCAGAAAGGTCGGCAAGAGGCGGCGATGATTTAGCCGCGCAACAAAGGGTTCCACGACCATCAAATTAAATGTGGTCAGCACGGTGAAGGCTTGAGCGATACGTCCGAGAGCAGCGACCTGAGCGATGTACGCTGTATGGCCGCCAAAGATGCTGATGAGGAAGAGGGTGAGTTGCGCCTGAAATGCAGCAAAGATAATTGCGGGTGCAGCCGGCAGAATATAGCGAAGCACCTTCTTGTCGGTTGCAGGGTCTCCGTGCGCCGGCCAGTCCATCAGGGGCTTAGCTTGCCGGGAATACCACTCGGCAGTGAACATGATGGTGAGCGCACCGATCGCGGCGGTTACCGACGCGTTTAAACTACCTGCAAACGCCAGCACCACGTAACTGACAAGTCGGATCAGTCCGGCAATGACTTGCAGGACATAGTAAGAACGTAGTTTCCCATGCAGGATGAGTGGCGCCGAAAAGTAGGACACCTTTCCGCTGGAATAGAGCGCGACCAGGGTAGAAGTCAGAAGCGCAGCTTGCAGCCCAAAAGACCAGTGCTGGCGATGCATGATGCCTAAAAACGCGACGACCGCAATGGGTGCAAGAACGTAGAAGGATCGATCGCGAAGGCGTTTCGCCGAACGTACATATCGCCCGACGAGCGCGCGGTCGTCCCTTGCGGCACCCACTAAGGGTACGATGGTGCCGGCAAACCCCAGGTCCATCAGCGTCGAGAACATCGCCTGAAAGCCCAGCGCCAAACCTAGCTGAGCGTACGACTGGATGCTGAGATGGCGCACCAGGAAAAGGCCCGCAACCATGGTCAGGCCCTGCGCCGTGCCCTGTCCGACCACAAAGCTGGTCACCACGCCCAGGATGCGCCGCCGACGAACTATCCATGCATTCCGTAGAAGCGCCGGGCCTGGATGCAGCGAGGCAGCGTCGGCTTGTTCCAGTCCATCTTCCGGCGTCATTCCCATCCTGCGTCCATCCTACTGGAGGGACGCAGCCGACACAGGGTGGGGTGACGGCCCCGTACACAGCTACAAGGATGGTGTGCACAGCAACTTGGCTGGCAGCGGCAGAGAATTGCCGTTACTGTAGTTGATTGTGGGTGAAAGTTTCATTCGATGAACGTCTTCAGCAAGCAGCTCAGCGGCCTTGGCAATCAACTGTTTCAATACGCCGCAGGGCTCTACTTTGCTGACAGGTACAAGGGCAAGTTGTTTGTGATCCAGGAGCCTGCGCATGGGACGCTTTCACATGGTATGTACAGCCGTCCGTTCCTCCTCTCACAGTTTCAGATCACGTCGCCGGTCCGCCTGGGAAATCGATTCGATCGCCTGATGCTTTCACAGGGGCGTCGCGGGCTCAAAGTAGGCGCGCCCGTGAAGGCTTTGGGTCGTGTCGCTGTTCGCTACGAGGCCAAGGAACAGCGCTACCACTTCATCGAAGACCTGGAGCTACCCTCTGGCGTCCGAACCCTCTACATCTCCGGCTACTGGCAGGCCTACCGATACGCCGAGGCTGTCGCTCCGCAACTCCGCAGGGAGTTTCAGTTGCGACAACCGGCCAGCGGGGATAATCAAAGGCTGCTTGAACAGATTGCTGCGACTGCTGTATCCGTTTCGCTGCATGTGCGGCGCGGAGACTATACCCTGGCAGCGGAAGGTAACATTGCTCTTCCGCTCGATTACTATCTGCGGGCCATCGATGTTATCCGCCGACGATTTGAGGATCCTATCTTTTTCATCTTTTCTGATGATATCGAGTTTGCCCGCAACAACCTGCCGGCCGGTTTGCGCGGCGTGTTCGTGGAAGGCAATGACGACTTCTCCTCCCAGGAGGACCTGCGCCTCATGGCCGCTTGTCAACACCACATCATCGCTAACAGCAGCTTCTCCTGGTGGGGAGCCTGGCTCAATGCAAGCCCGAACAAGGTAGTTGTTGCCCCGCGCCATTGGCACCTTTCGCCCGAAAGCGCCTACACTGATCTACTGCCGCCCGCGTGGCATGCCCTCGATTCGCTGCGCAGCGAGTAATCAAGTCTAGTTACATGACGTCCATGTTGAGCGCACATCCCTCTTCTTCTCACTATAGAAAGTTGTCAATTACATGAAATCTCAGCGAAGCTGAAAGCCAGGTTGCAGGCGCGCGTCAAAAGCAACGTTGCTGAGGCTAAAAGAGGGTTAGCGATGAGGCGAAAGCACCACAGGACCGATCAGCCCGTAGTCCTGAATGAGGCCTCTCTTCGCAACGGCAGGATCAAGGCTTGAGAGCCGATTATTCAGCGTCGTGGCTACTCGTACCGTAAGCGTATTCATGCCGGCATGCAGGTCCGGTCCGACCTCCGCGGTTGCACTGATCTGATTCACCGGGATGCGGGTGCCATTCACCGACAGGCTGAACGAATCGAAGACCTCACCCAGCTCCAGCCGCGCGGGAGTACCACTCTTCCAGCTCGGAGGAAGATTAATGCTGGCGGTATAGGTGCCAACGCCTGACACATCTTTGATCGACGGGATCTTCCGCCAGGGCTTCAGGTCGTCGATATCGAGTTGTGTCACTTCCTTACTCGTTTCGGTCGCCTTTAAGCCAGTCCTCGCGTAGTCGTTTGCCGGCTTCCAGTCTTCCACCGACAGGTGCCACCTGCTTTCGTGAGATCGATAACAGGAGGCAGAGCCACGGCGGCAGGGATGTTGGGAGTCACGGAAGTCGTAGACATCACCGAAGTGCTGAGAGCGATGATGGCTGCATCATCAGGCGCAATCTTGATTCGGACAGTTACCCCGCCCCTGTCCGGAACATAGCTTGCGATAGGTTTGATCTGGCCCGTCCAGACGTCCATCAGGTAGGGCTTACCTTCGCCCTGAAGGTGAATCTGCCGGTCAAAAGGCGTGCCCTGGGCCGGCTCAAACAGGTTGGCCGGCTCATTCGGAGGCGTTACCATGCCTTCGTTGTAGAGAAAGTAAAAACTCCTATGCGTTGTCGCGTCGTAGCGGTGAACACTCAGCACTGGTGAAGAAGTCATAGGATTCATTGCCGGTTGTATGCCGAGGGACAGCAGCAGCGCGGGTACGTCACCCTCATTCGGCACCCTGTGCACGTTCTTCAACTTCGCCAGATCACTCATGATGCTCTGCAGCGCGGCATCGTCCGCCGGTGTCTTGCCGGGCGTCTGATCTGGCGAGGCGCCAACGATGATGATGGGCAAGCCGGCCCTCGCCATCATCATCATGCGGCGCGCTGCCTCCAGCGGCATGGAGGTCCTGACCGGGTCCGTCGCGGGCTGCTGTTCGCTGTCGATAACCAGCGCCTTGTAGGCGGGTCTGCCGAGGGTTACATGGCCCGCGGCTGCTGTTGGGTCCACCATTGCGAGCAGGCTCGGATTAAGGTAGTCGCGGGTGTAGCCTGCCTCCTGCAGCTTCGTGTCGGGCCAGATATGAAATCCGCCCTTCACCTGCATCGGCTGCGGAAACTGGTAGCTCTGCATGTACACGGCAACGTCCACCCTGGCGTCGCCCTGGGTCAGTACCTGCTGCGTCCGTCCCATGTAGTCGTTGTAAGCCGACGCATCCATCCAGAACGGGTTGCGAGGCCCCCATGCATTTGAAAAACCGGCGGGGCCAAAGGAGTGATATCCGGGCCACTTCGCATCTGCTGCATCGCGATACGGGTACACGTGATAGACCAGCCTGGTAACCCCGCCGGCGTAGCTGCGGTGCATGCGGATGATCGCGTCTTGAAACGTCTGCGCGTAAGCCTTGTTAAGCGCCGCACAGCACTCGGTTGAGAACCAGGTGTTACCCGTTACGTGATTCGCGGAGGCTATGGGCAGGTAGCTATCGACCTCGTCACCAAAGAAGAGTGACTCTGTCTCGGGACGGTCCACGACACTTGCCGCCTGTATCTCATCGGGTGTCGCCGCAAGGATTTCGCCGTACGGTTGCAGGCGGACACGGTAGTTGAAGGTGTGCGCCCATGCCACCATTGGTTTCAGGTGCTTCTCAACCCAAAGGTCTCCACGTACGGCATTCAGATCGTTGCGCACGCACGGCGCGCTGCCATCACTGAAGCTGAAATTCTTCTCGAACAAAACAGGCGCATTCTGGATTAACGAAGAGCCGCGACGGGCCTTGAACTCTGCCTCCATATGGTTGGTCCACAACTCCGTTGGGCTGCCGCGATCCGATGAATGCGAATCGTAAAAGATATCTCCGCCATTCTGTTTCAGCAGGGCTTTCACCTCCGGCGTCCAGTCCGCTTCCATCCCGTGGATCAGTTCGTCGGTACCTTCCTTACTGAACAGATCTGCGCTGGGTAAAAACGCCCTGAGACCAGAGCGCGATCACCTGCCACTGACCGGCTGAAAGGCGCCGTCCACTTCAGGTGGGCTGTCGTGGGGAGGGCGGCAACACCACCTTTGTCGGCATCCGTCAGGGTTGAGGTCAGGTCGACAAACGACGCAGGATCAAGGCTGACGACGCCGTTCGTTTCACAGGCAGCAGAGGCACAGCGTAGGCAAGCACCGCGAGCAGTGTGCTGCGACGAGGCGGCAGCGGCGCAGCAGGACGAGCAGCGCCTCCTCCGAAGCCGCGTGCCGGTGGTGGTAGTGGCGCCTTCAGCGTAAGATCTGTTGCTTCTCCGCCAGAGACCTTTGAGGCCGTAAACAGCAGCGTCTTGCGAACATTGTCTTCATCGAAGCTATAGCCCGGCTGGGCTTGTCGTGGAGCCGTGGCTGAGGCTTACCTTCAGCTCAGAGCTCAGGTCTGCAGGAGTATTCATGCGAACCCACGGCCGGTCAGTCGCAGGCGGGTGGGCGAACGTCTCCGCCGTCAGGTGGGTCACAGGGTTAAGATCGCTCCAGGCAGGCCCGGCTGTTGTTGGAAGCTTCGCCTGGGCGAACGCCATCGCAAGACTCACGCTAAGCGCCGCATACTGGGTGTGCATGCAGTGCGCGGGGTCATACTGGCTGCTCCTGTCGGCGACGCGTCTGGCCGCCATCCCGGTCGATCCGGGTCTTGGTTGCGGAGCCATGCTATGACAGCACGCGCGCAGTTGGAAATAGGTTCTTGGTAGCTAACCGTTTTCTATCTTCAACGAGCGCGTATCCAGATCCTCCAGCGGACCTCCGGGATCGCCTTCTGCGCCCCCGGGATGGTCGTGTCTGCGATGATGGGGAGCATGGATCCTGATCTGAAAAAGCGTGCGGAGAAGATCCGCGTGATCGTCTTCGACGTGGATGGTGTGCTGACGGATGGCGGCCTGTACTTCATCCCTGGGAGCAGGCGCGAGGATGGCTCGATCGCGGCGGTCGAGGTGAAGGGCTTTTCCGCGCACGACGGCCTGGGCATGGGCATTGGACGGGTGGCGGGTCTGCGGTTCGGCATCATCACCAAGCGCACCAGCGACACGGTGGCCGTGCGCATGCGTGACCTGAAGGTCGAATTCGTTCACCAGGGTTCGCAGCAGAAGATGGACGCGATCCACCACATTATGGAGGAGGCAAACGTCGCGATCGACGAGATCGCCTACGTGGGCGACGACATCATCGACCTGCCGCCCATGCGTGCTGTGGGGCTTGCCGTGGCGACATGGAATGCTCGCGACCAGGTCAAAGCCGCCGCCCACTATGTCACGCCGCACGCGGGTGGGTTTGGTGCGGGCCGCGATTGCATCGACCTGGTGCTGGAGGCGAAAGGCGTGCTTGAGAGCTCGATCGAGGCATATCTGGCGCAGGCCGGAAGCGCCGGTGATATCGGTCACGACGTGCAGTAGATCGCCAATATTTGCAACTGGGCCAGCGCCGTCCCGCAGCCCGGGATAAGGCAATCTCCCTTACGAACGTGCCACGAAACCACGTCCGTATGGGGCACCCGGCTTCAGCGTGAAAAGCGTTCCTCGAGCGAATGCAGAACGGGTGTGGCGATGCCGAAGAGCCTGCGTCCGAAGAGAAACATGGCATGGACGCCGAGGGCCAATAGAGATCCTGCAATGGTTGCCAGGATGCGGTGCACCAGTACTTCGCGAGGCGGCTGGTGCGCGATGGCCAGCAGGAAGCAGATGTAGCCGGTCAGCATGACGGTAAAAGCGCCGTAGTTGACCGTGTTCAGCAGGTACGATCCGAAGAGGAAGACCAGGACAAGCGTGGCCAGCCACATGCCGCCGGGGCGCAGTCCGATCACGATCAGGGTGCACAGCATGGCACCCAGGATGGTGCCGGCAGCGCGCAGCAGACCGCGCGCGGCGGTCATGGTGAACTCGGGTTTAGGGATCAGCATGGCCGTCATGCCTATCCAGTAGGCGCTGGTCCAAGTCTGCTGGCGATAAAGCAGAATGGCCAGAACGGCAGTCACTACCATGCGCAGGGCGAACTGCATCGCGCCGCTGCCGGGAGCCAGTTGCTCTCGGAGGAAGCTCCGTTGAAAATGCGTTGGATCGAAATCGTGCGAGGTGAACATCGTCTGCGCAGATGGCAGGCGAATCCGGAAGAGCAGCAGGAGGCAGGTCTGGAGGGCTCCTCCAGCAAGCACACCGGCGCCGCGCAGCAGGGCTGAGAGCACCAGGTCATGCGTGGTACCGGGCGTGGACGGTGCGGCAGACGAGATGACAAGGAAGACGCAGCACTGCTGGCCGACCCACGCCGTTGCGGTGCCGATGCTGTTCGACATGCCATAGGCGAATGCCCAGACGATGGTTGCGGCGACCAGGGCGGCGGTGCTGTCTCGGCAGAGGGCGCCAACCAGTGCAGAGATGGCAATGCCGAGCGAGGCGGCCATCATGGCTCCAGAGCGGCGGAAGAGCGGCTGCTGATAGGAACCAAACCCGACGCACTGGGCCCCGCCAGCCATCAGCACAGCCGTGCCGTTGTAGCCAAGGTGTACCCCGAGGATCAGAGGGAGGGCTACACCTGGCAAGCAAAGGAGCGCATGCAGCGGATCGGACTTTCGCCAGTCGAAAAGCACCAACTGGCTCCGGAGGCCTGCGGGCGCGGCCTGCGTGTCAGTCGTAGCTGTGCTTGCCGTAGCGATATTGATCCTGCAGACCGATTTTATCGCGGGGCCTGCGGTGTGTTTTGCGGTGGCGTAGTGGGTGCTGGCGGCGGTCCCTGCGTGGTGGGCGTTGGTGGTTCCGGGCTGGCGCTGGGATTAACGGGATCGGGCGTGCCACCGCTCGTCGCTGGGGCGCTAGCGCCGGGAGCCGTGGAAGGTGTGCTTGTGGACTGGGTTGTGCTCGAGGCTGACTTCTTCGACTTCTTCTTCGCTTTCGTCTTTGCCGGCGTGGTGCTGTCGGTAGTCTGCTGTGCGTGGGCCTGGACGGGCAGCATGGCAGCCGGTAGAAGGAGCGTCAGAGCAAGTGCTGCGACTGGAAATCTGTAAGGAATGCGAACCATTGCGAAAGTCTCCCTTGGGGCGGGCCAGGCTGCAGCCGCAGACCTGTTAGAGCGGGGAAGGCGGCTCGCGGATGTACGGCGTGAACCCGTCCGCCGCGTCAAGCGTGAAGCATGGGCTCCCCCGCATCAGCCGTGTGGTGCGATGCTCTCGGGATTGGCTTGCCGGTCGCGTGGCGGAGGATCGCGAAGCTGATCAGCGCCACCTCAAGCACCGCGATGCCGGCGTTGCCGAAGTGCTGCCAAAGCACCGGCGAAATGGCCGAAGCAATCGCCCCACCGATAAAGTAGCTGGTCATGTACAGGGTGTTGATGCGGGTACGCGCCGACGGCTGCAGGGCGAAGTTGCGGGTCTGGTTGCCCAACTGCAGCGCCTGCATGCCGACGTCCAGCAGGACCACCATGGCGGCCAGCGTCAGCAGGTAAGTCCACACCGGTAAGTGGCCGGTTGCGCCCTCGTGTTGTGCGAGCCGCTCCACCGCGTAGATCCCGAGGAACGATGCCCCAAGCGCGCCCAGCGCGAGCGTGATGACATATCGGGGTCCCCGGCGGTCGGACAGTTTGCCCGCGTAGGCTGCCATGAGCGTGCCCGCCGCTCCTACCAGGCCAAAGCTGCCGGTCACGCCGGCACCCATCCCGTGTGTCTGTAGAACGAAGGCAAGCGTGTTCCAGAAGGCGGAAAAGGCGCCGAAGCACAGCGCTCCAAGCACGCAGCTTTCGCGCAGGAGAGGCTCCGTCCGCGCCAGGGTCCAGAGCGATTGCATGGCCTCGCGGTAGCTAAGGTGCTCCTTTGGCGGCAGTTCCGGCATCAGGCGACGGATGGCGGGCAGCAGCAGCGCGGTTCCAGCGGCGGCGCAGAGGAAGACGACTCGCCAGCTTGCAATGCGCGTCGTGAAGTGCGCGGTGATCTCCGACAGCCAGCCGGCAACGGTTCGCGCCAGTAGCACACCCAGCAGGAGGCCGGTCATCACGATGCCGACGGCGCGCCCACGCTCATGCGGCTCTGCCATGTCGGGCGCGATAGGCAGGACAATGTGCGTCACCGAGGCGAACGCGCCGACGCAGGCGCTGAGCAGCAGCAGCAGTGGCAGCGTGGGCGCGCAGGCCTCCAGCAGCAGCGCGACGGAGACGGCTGCGAACATCTTCAGGATCAGGCCGCGCCGTTCCTTGGTGTCGCCCATGGGCGTGAAAGTCAGCATCCCGACGGCGTAGCCAACCTGCGTGGCCACGCCGACCTGTCCGGCGGCCGCCGCGCCCGCACCAAAGGTCGCGCCCATCTGCGGGAGCAGTGGCTGGCACAGGTAAATGGTCGAGACGCCCACGCCGCAGCAAAGGCCGAGAAAGGCGAGATGCGCCTGTGGCTTTCGCTTTGGGGTGGGCGCGGTTGTGCTGGCGTTTTGAGGCATTCTATTCAGTTTACGTTGGCGGCGGAGGGTGCTCCGGTGCGCGGCATCTCCACGAGCCGCGAGGCGTTATCGAGAGCGTCCATATTTCCCACGGCAGTCGCGATCCTTCTCGAAACATGCCAGCGAAATCCCGGGGCTGATTAGCTCATGAGGCAATTGACTCGACGTTTCGCCACTGCTTCCTGCAAGGATTTAAGCTGCAGGAGATTGGGGCGTGTGATGGCGGTTGGGCGTGCGGCACTGATGTGGCTGGTGATGATGCTGGATGTGTCGCCGGCAACTCTGACGGCCCGGGCACCGGGTGGCTCTCAAAGTGCGGCGTTCGAGGTGAGTGTTGTTCGCTTGAGCAAGCCTGATGCGCAGGGTTCCAGCCTGAACCTGGGGAAGGGCCGGCTGGAGGCGAAGAACCTGACGCTGCAGTCGCTGCTGCAGTTCGCGTACCGGCTGAGTTCCGGATCGGATGACCAGATCGCCGGTGGGCCGAAGTGGATGAAGTCCACGGGGTTCGATCTGGAAGGGAAGCTGGACGCCGACACTGCCGCGAGCGTCAGCAAGATGACGGGTGAGGAACGCGTGGAGACCTTACGAGGCATGCTGAAGGAGCTGCTTGCCGACAGGTTTCAGTTGAAGGTGCATCAAGAATCGCGGACCCTGCCGGTGTTGGCGCTGCAGGCGATCGGCGGAACCAGGCTGGTGAAGTTTGCAGCGCCGGTCGAGGACGCCGAGGCCCCGAAGAGCTGGCAGGGGCTGCACAACGATGGTCACGGTCATGTCACCGGACAGGGAGCCGACCTCAAGATGCTTGCCAGTGTGCTGGCGTTTCAACCGGAGATCGGCGGACGGCTGGTGGTGGATCAGACGGGACTGCCAGAGCGTGAGCGGTTCACGTTTGAGTTGAAGTGGACGCCGGAGAGGCTCGGTCAAGCGGGGACAGAAGGTCCCGCAACCTCATTGTTTACCGCGGTGCAGGAGCAGCTGGGTTTGAAGCTGACCGCGACCAAAGCTCCAGTGGACGTGGTGGTTGTGGATCATGTCCAGATGCCTGACGAGAACTAACGGGATCGAGATCCCACTCACGAGCGGAGGCGCTCATGCAGTGGGGTACCCGGCTGGTGCGGTTGTAGCGGTTAGGCGGGTGGGCTTTCGAGCGCGCGCCGCAGGTTCTGCCCCGAGCGGATGAGGGCTTCATCGGCATCCTTGCGGGAGAGGCCGCGCTTTTCCATGACGATGGCCGTACGCACGTTGCCGCCCCTTTGCAGCAGGTCCGCAGCGTGCTCTGCGGAAGAGCCGGTAGCCGCCGCGACGATGCGCTCCGCGCGATCGATCAGCTTCTGGTTGGTGGTCTGCACGTTCGTCATCAGGTTGCCATAGACGTAGCCCATTCGCACCATCAGCGCGGTCGACAGCATGTTCAGCACCAGCTTGGTGGCGGTACCGGCCTTCATGCGCGTGGATCCGGTGATGATCTCAGGCCCGGTCGCGACAGTAATGGCAATGTCGGCCGCGGTTTCGACGGGCGAGCCGGGCACACAGGACAGGCCGACGGTCAGGCAGCCGTGTTGACGCGCGTGTTCCATTGCGCCGAGCACGTACGGTGTGCGTCCGCTGGCGGCGACGCCGACCAGTACGTCAAGTCCGGGAGACTGGTTGAAGCCATTTGCGACCAGATCGGCGCCACCCTGTTCGCGGCTGTCTTCCGCGTGCTCGGCTGAGACCCGCAGAGCGGGCTCGCCGCCGGCAATGATGCCCTGTACCAGGTCGCGCGGAACGCCGAAGGTGGGTGGGCACTCGCTGGCGTCCAGCACGCCAAGCCGGCCGCTGGTGCCGGCTCCGATGTAGAACATCCGGCCGCCTTTGGCGACCCGCTCGTGGATAGCATCCACCGCACGCGCAATGTTGGGTATCTGCAGGCGCACCCAGTCGGCGATGGTGTAGTCCTCATCGTTGATGATGTGCAGCATCAGCTCGGTGGAGACGATGTCGATCTTTTCGGAGGCGGGATTGCGAGATTCCGTGGGCAGGTTCGCTAGCTTCATAAGGCCTCCTTCTTGTTTTCTTTGATCGTCTCTTTTCCGGTGTGGTTTGTCACTTGTTGTTTGTTACCGTGCGGGGCGTCTCCTCCCCTTCTGGCTTGTCCGGGCTCCTGGCTTGTCACCACTACGAGAGCTTGTCACCGACGGAACTTGT
>CBAAAE010000008.1:0-33729 GCA_964658845.1 uncultured Novosphingobium sp.
TTAATGCCTTGGTTGCGGGGGTAGGATTTGAACCTACGACCTTTGGGTTATGAGCCCAACGAGCTACCGGGCTGCTCCACCCCGCACTCCAAATATAACTCTTGAGCACCCTGCAGTCAAACTGCGGAGGCTGCGTGGGGAGACCGCCGAAGCGTAGAAGAATGGGGTCAAGCGGGCAGGAAAAGCGGGCCATAGGTCTTGTCCATGGGCCCGCATCCTGTGGCCCGTTGCACCAGGAGTGGGCGCTTTATCCGGGTTCGCAACCATGGAGACTCTACTTAGGTGCGGTCGAAACGGTGGTGAACGTCGTGCTGTTCCATGTCGTTTCTTCGCGAAGTGTCTTACCCTTCGCCCACTGCGGTGTCTGCATCTGCATCGTCACGATACGTGTCTCAGGTGTGCCTGCAACCGTCATCGTGGCAGACGCAACCTTTGTCTTGCGGCCGACCGTCAGGTCCACATTGCTCGCGCTTGCGGTCGCCGACAAGGGCGCATTGAACTGCAGCGCGAGGTAGTGCTTTTCGCCATCGTGAACGGGTGCGTAGCGCAGCCGTTCGACGGACCATGCGTCGCCGGCGCGCGAGCAGTCAATGGTGAACGACGTGGTCTGCCGGGAACGATCGGTGCCCCCGATCGCAAAATGTGCGCCATCCATCTTGTCGACGCGAAGCGTACGGTGATCGCCGTTATCGCTGTCGAGTTCCCAGACACTGCCAACCTTCAGCGCTGTCGGGGCTGACGTAATGGTCCACGTCTCCTTGCCAGCGGCCAACACAGCGGTGTGCGCGTTCAGAGACATGGCACCGCGATAGGCGATGAACTGCGGCGGATGTGAGATCTCAGGCCAGACCTCAGCTGCACTAACGGCATCGCCCACCTGCAGCGCGGTTCCCTCTCCTGCAACGGCAGCCTGTTCACGGTACGCGAAGATGGGCATGGGCGCAGCCGGCAATGGCGTCAGCCCGGCACCTTGGTCCGAGACGTCAGAGCCTTGGATGAAGCGCCATTGCAGCGGCCTGCCGTCCGCGAGTGACAGACGCAAAGTGGAAGCGGCACCGACGTTCGTTGTCTCCGCCGCGTCGAAAGCGATCTGTGTCTTGAAGGCAGTCATGCCCTGCGACTTTGCGGCAGCAACAAGAGCGTCTGTGTTCGCGTAAGTGATGCGCTTGCCGGATGCGCGTTCTGTAAGTACGACGTTGTACAGCGGCTGTTTGCCCGTGTTATCCACGTCGAACTCGATCATGCTGTAAGACAGTTCCGTTCCAACCCATTGCACGTACTGAACGGGCCAGTATTGGTACGAAACGAGCACTCCTGTCGACGGGGGTGCGATGAACTGGCATTGCACAGCGGCTGGTATGGTAAGTAACGATGCGACAAGCGTAAGTTGTGACATGCGGTTCATGGAAGCCTCCTAATACACTGGTGGTGTGACACGTTGGTTTGTTAAAAGCTGTAGCGCAGACCCAATTCCATGCGCCGTCCCGGATCAGCAGAGTAACTGCGACCGAATAGTGGAGAGCCAAGTACGCCACCAACGGCGGTGACATTGGTGTGGTTCAGCAAATTAGTGGAGCGCACGTTTACAGCCAGGTTCTGGGCGTCGCGTCCGTCGCGATGCGGCAGCGTGAAGCTGCGGCTCAGGTTCGCATCCAGATGGACATTCCAGGGCAACGTCCCCGCATTACGCACGATGTAAGCGCCCGCGCCCGTGGGCGAGAGTGAACCGAAGCGCGTGCTGTAGACCGTGCTGTCCGCAGCCGTCGCAAGGTGCGGGCGGTCATTGAAGTTACCGTCACCGTTGCTGTCAAAGCCGGTTGTGATGTTATAAGGATTGCCGCTGGCCGCATCGAACTGTGTGGACAGTGAGATACCTTTCGGCAACGTCAGATTCGAGAAGGCTATCAAGTGGTGAGTGGATTCCCACATGGGCCGCGCCGTCTCGCCCGTGTCCGTGACGTTGCTTTGCGGGAAGAAATCCGCGGTGTCAGCATTCGTGCGCAGATCCATACGAATGTAACCAGCGAAAATCTGCAACCGGCGAAGGCTGTGCTGGTCCATGCCAAGGAACATGACGTTGCCGTGCACGGTGCCGGTCTGCTGATACTGATCCACGTTCAGGTTTGGAACGCCGGGACGTGGCCCCGTGGGTACGCCGGTGATGGGTGAGTTGATATTGCGTGAGCGCAGCAGATCCCAGCCGCGCACAAGGTACAGATTTGCCTGGGCATGCCAGTGGCCGGCGAACTCGTGCTCGACACCAAGATGCGACTGCAGTGAAGGAGTTTGGCTAAGTCCGGGCAGCGGTGCACGCACCGTTGTAATGGCCGCGGATCCGGTCGTCAGCGCCCGGCCGAAGATCGGGTTGTAGACCTGCACCTGGCTCTGGTTCGTGCCGTTCAGCCTGTTCGCTTCAAGTACGCTGGCCGTGTTGATCGCGCTGAAGAACAGACCGCTGCGCACATGTAACACCCAGCGTTGCGCGCGGTCAGGTGACCAGGCCACGCCCAGCCGTGGGCCAGCATTACGCAGCGTCGTGGGTGTGCTCTGCACCGCATATCTCAGGCCGTAGGACAGTATCAGCCGGGGTCTCAGTTTCCACTGGTCCTGCGCGAACAGCACGACCCGAAGTTGATTTAGCGATATAGCCGCGTTGCCGGTCGTTGCAGCGTAGACCGTCGGTGTTCCGCCGGGCAGTCCCAGGAGGGCGCGGCGATACTGTTCAAGCCCGCTGATGGTGGTGGTGCCCGTTCCGCCAAGCACCTGTGCACTGCCGCCGCCGAAAACATACTGCCCGTTGAAATTAGTGGGCAGCGAGTCATTCAGCTGGCTGTCAAGTAACTGCACGCCTGCCTTCATGCTTTGCTTGCCATGTGTGTACATAACATCGTCGTCTACTTCCAGGTCGTGCTGATGGCTGCGCAACGCCTGTGTGTAAGCTCCGCCCCCCGTGAACGCACCTGCTACCAGCAGCGAGGGTGAACCTGTATGCGGGTCGTCGTCGCGCAGACGCCAGGTATATCCGATGCGAACCTCATGCACGGTCTGCGCAGAAACTGTTTGAATGTCGGTGAAGCGCAGTGTATGTTCCTGCTGCAGACTTTCGTAACCTGCCTCCTGCAGCGTTACACCACCAACGCCGACGTTATGCAGAGAGTTGACGGCCGCCGTGTAAGTTGCCGTGATGTTATGTTTCGCGTTTGGCATCCAGCCGACGCGTGCACTTCCCTCCCACAGGGTTTGCGGAGTCGGCACGTTAGAGATCAGGTTGACACTGTTGCCCGCACCATCGAGCGACACTGCATTTACCACGGCAAACTGATCGATCTGACGATGCTCGAGCGCAAGTGCAAAATCTGCCTTGTTCCTGCGGATGGGTCCGCTCAGTTCGAAGCCATAACGCTGCTTGCCGATCGCCGCGCGACTGGGTGCAAACGGATCCTTCGCGTTGAAGAATCGTCCGCTTTGTGTCGTGAACAGGGAGCCATGCAGCTTAGCCTGTCCAGGCTTGGTAAAGATCTCCACGCGGCCACCTTCATACGGCGGCCGTTCGTACTCTGAAGAGAATAGATCTGGATTGACACGGATAAAAGCGATTGCCGACTTCGGCGGAATACGCCCGCTGTTCTGGAAGCCGTCCACTGCGACAACTGCCTGCCCTGGAGCGCCGCCGGCTGCGGCAGCCAGTACCTGTAGTTGACGTGCGAACTCATCCGGATCGTCGGCCATCTGCTTCAAATCATTTGCCTGGAGTGTCTTTGTGCCTGCGATATCGTCGCTGTCTACACCGGTTGCGTCAGCGGCAGTGATCTCTGTCGTGACCGTCGACGGCTTCAGGCGGGTAACGAAAGTGTGCGTTCCGCTGCTGATCGATAACTTCGCCGTGGCGGCTTCGAATCCATTTGCCTCCACCCGCAGATTGTGGGCACCATCGGCGATGCAGGACGTACTGTAACGTCCTTCATGATCGCTCTGCAGCGTGATGTTCTCGTCGATGAGCACGCTGGCGCCGACGATCAAGGCTCCTGAGGAGTCGAGCACTTCGCCGATTGCGCGCGCCGTGTGCTGCGGGCAGTCCTGCGCTGCGGCAATGGCGACTGTTGCCATCATCAGAACCGCTGTTGACCAGTGTGCTGTGCGCATCGTCTTGCTCCTGTGTTGCCGGTGCTGTGCCGACAGGAACAAGATTCTGCCCTGGCGGATAGAACCTCCAGTGGTGCCTGTCAGCCTTGTTCCGTGACAGTTGTCACTGTGACAAATGTCATGCGCAAACAATGCAGGCGGCACTATGAGCAGCATGAAAAAGGGAGCATGATGTTGAGGTATGGGGATGTCAGGAAAGCAGGAAAATGACGGCGAGAGCCCGGTGGTAAAGACTCCCGGTGGCAGCAGTAGACGTCGGTCATCGCTTGCGTGGCTCTCGCTCGGCAACAGCTTTGGGCGAACCTCGGCGGCGTACCCGGACACGTCATCCGTCACCGGCGAGGCATGGCGCAAGTCGAAGGGGAGCGCACGTGCACTTCGCTACGTTTCGCTGCTGTACACGGGTTTCTTTTTTATCGAGCCGTACTACCATCGCTCGCTGCACCACTGGTTGTGGTTCGCTGCCTTTTATGCAACCTTTCTGTTTCTGTACTTTGCCATAGCCTCCACGGAAGGGCGCACGCAACGCGTCCTTTTTGTGCTGATGTTTGCGCTTGCGTTCGTCTACTTCCCTTTCAACACCAGCGCTTCCGGTGCATTCGTCTACCCCGTCGTCATGCTTGCCTTTGTAATACGCCGAACGCAGACCTACGTGTTGATGCTGTGCGCTCAGATTGCGGGCATTGCGCTTGAAACGTGGCTGTTACATATACCCTTCTGGGCTGGATTGATTGGTGCTTTCTTCTGCGTCGTGATCGGTCTCAGCAATCTCTCTTACTCGCGTCAGCAGCAGGCAAACCACATGCTGCAGCGCGCCAATGACGAGATCGAGCACCTTGCGCAGGTGGCGGAACGCGAGCGGATTGCACGCGATCTTCATGACCTGCTGGGACACACGCTCACCGTGATCACCATCAAGTCCGAGTTGGCAAATCGCCTCTTCACGCTGGATCCGGAACGTTCCCGACAGGAGATGCTGGAGGTGGAGGAGACGGCTCGCAAGGCGCTTGCGGATGTCCGCGAAGCGGTCGTTGGTTATCGATCGGAAGGTTTCCCTGCGGAGGTTCTGCGCGCACGTAGAACCCTCACGGCCGCTGGTGTCGCACTCTCAACCTCGATTGCTCCCGTGGAGCTCACACCAGCCGAAATCAACGTCCTGTGCCTGTGCCTGCGCGAAGCCGTGACCAACGTGGTTCGACATGCCGGTGCAACCACATGCACGGTCCAGTTATCTTCTAGGAATGAGGTACTACGCCTGGCCGTTGACGACGATGGCAGTGGCCTGCACGGCAGCGAAGGCAGCGGCCTGCGGGGCATGCGCGAGCGTGTTGAGGCCGTCCAGGGACGCATGCGCGTAAGCTCGTCGGACGGCGCGGGAACGCACCTGCTCATCGAACTGCCATCGCGGAGCGCCGTCATGAAGGCGGAACATCCCCTGCCGAGCGAGGTACACGCTTGAGCGGCAAGATTCGCGTGGTGCTGGCTGAAGATCAGGCGATGGTTCGTGGCGCATTGGCCGCACTGCTCTCGATCGAGCCTGATATTGAAGTTGTGGCCGTTGCCGCAGATGGCCAGGAAGCACTGCGCATTGTCGGCCAGCAGCGACCGAACGTACTGGTCACAGACATCGAGATGCCGCAGCTTACCGGGCTTGAACTGACGGCGCGCGTGCGCGAGCTTTATCCCGAAACCCGCGTCGTGATCGTCACCACGTTTGCTCGCCCGGGATATCTGCGCCGTGCGTTGGATGCCGGCGCACATGGCTACCTGCTGAAGGATCGCCCGTCCGCAGAACTGGCCGATGCCGTGCGTCGCGTAAACCAGTCGATGCGCGTCGTCGATCCTGCGCTGGCCGCGGAGATCTGGAACGCCGAGAGCGACCCGCTGACCGAGCGCGAGCGGCAGATCCTGCGCCGCGCAGGCGAGGGCGAAAGTACCGCGGAGATCGCAAAGTCCCTGCGGCTGTCCGACGGAACGGTGCGCAATTACTTGTCTGAAGCCATTGCAAAGCTGGGCGCCGCCAACCGCGTGGAAGCCGCGCGGCTGGCACGGACGAAAGGCTGGCTGTAGGCGTTTCGCACGCCCGCAGCGGGAAGGTGTTAGCCTTCTGCCCACGATGTCCGCAATGCCCTATCAACGTCTGACGCAACGACTTACACGACGGCGCTTCTGCACCGGTGCAGCGGGTGCGCTTACCCTCTCACGGTTGATGCTGCCGCAGTCGAGCGAGAACGTGCATTTCAACGTGGCCGAATACGACCGCTCCCGCATCCTTGCTACAGCGACCGAGGCACTGGCGCAACCGCCCGCTCCCGTGACGTCAGTCACTGCACCGGTCAAGGGCGTGGACGCGCACCTGTACTACTCGGAAGATACGGAGTGGTGGCCAAAGGAAGGTGCTCCAGAGGAGCCTTTCGAGCACCGTCCGGGATATGCCAATCCTCACGCGTTCACTGCGCACCGGGACGCCGTCGTTCGCCTGAACGGCATCGTCGCAGCGTGCGTGGCGGCTTGGCGTCTGACGGCTGAGGCTCGCTACGGCACGCACGCCATGTCACATCTGCGTGCGTGGTTTCTCGACGCAGACACGCGCATGGAGCCGAACCTCGACCATGCCGCATGCATTCCGCCAAGCGTGGACGGCACCACGCGTGGTGTCACGGAGACGGTCTGCTTCGCGGAAATCGTGCGCTCCGCATCCTTTCTTTGCGCCTACAACGGTGTGGCAACCGAGGCGGAGGCGGCGGATTTGCGCGCCTGGTTCGGCACCTTTGCAACATGGCTGAATGAGTCGAAGAAGGGCTTCATCGCACGCGAATCGAAGGATCGACTTGCCATCTGCTGGACGCTGCAGGTGGCGGAATGCGCACGCTTCGCAAAGATCGGCGCGCTGCAGCTTGAGTGCTCGCACCGCTTTCGAGACAAGCTGTTGCGCCAGATGAACTTTGACGGAGAGTTCCCGGCAGAGCTGCACCGTCCCGATCCGTATGCGTCTTCCATCTTCACCTTGGATTGCCTTTCGCTGACCTGCGAAGTGCTGTCCACACCGATGGATCGTCTGTGGGACTACAACCTGGCCGACGGTCGTGGCATGCGCTCTGCGGTTGCGTTTCTGTTCCCCTCATTGGATCGGCGGGCCTCGTGGAAGCTGCCGGCGGATGCGGAACACTTTACTGACTGGCCGGCGCGCCAGCCCAGCCTGCTGCTCGCCGGCCGCGCCTACGACCGGCCTGAGTACCTTGCCACGTGGAAACGGCTGCCCGCGGAGCCGCGCCTACCGGAACTGCTGCGCTACTTCCCTGTCCGCCAACCGGCGCTCTGGACGGTGCGAGCACCGGCATAGCCTTAGCTTGAATCCGGCTCGGTTGGGCATGTCTGCTGAGAATCGTTTAGCTTTGTCTGCATGACTCAAACGCTTTTCTGGCGTGTGGCTGCAACGTGCGCCTTCCTGTTCGGCCTGTCACTTCCAGCGCAACTGGTGCTGCTGCCGGTCCCACGTGAGGTCGCATCGGCCAGGTCTTTGCCGGTGGTGAGCGGCATCAACGTGGTGTGCGCCGGATGCGATGCAGACGACAGCTTTGCCGCGAGTGAAATGTCCAACAGCCTGACGGTGATGGGTGTGCCCACCTCCGCGAGCGCATCCGCACACATCACGCTGTTGCGCAGTGAAAGCGCCGCAGGCCGCGCCGCGCTGGCCGCTGGGCGTCTGCAGATGGCGCCTGAAATGCAGGCCGAAGGCTATGCTATTGTGCCGGATGCAAACGGCATCAGCGTGATCGGCGCGACGGCAGCGGGCGTCTTCTACGGTACGCAGACGGCACGCCAGATGGTCACTCGCACGCCCTCCGGTGCCACGCTGCAAACGGCCGCTGTCCGCGACTGGCCGGCCATGAAGTACCGCGGTCTGCATGACGATCTTTCGCGTGGACCGGTGCCGACGCTGGACTTCCAGAAGAAGCAGATACGCACCCTGGCCGCGTACAAGATGAACGTGTACTCTCCCTATTTCGAGCACACCATGCAGTACACATCCGACCCGCTGGCGTCGCCTCCGGGTGGCTCGGTTACACCGCAGCAGGCGCGTGAGTTGGTGGCTTACGCGGCGAAGTACCACGTGACCGTCATCCCCGAGCAGGAGGCCTTTGGGCACCTGCATTACATGCTCAGCTACGACACCTACTCGCCGCTAGGCGAAACTCCGCATGGGCATGTGCTGGCCCCAGGTCAGCCAGATTCGCTTGCCTTTACCAAGCGCATGTTCACCGAGCTTGCGGCCGAGTACCCGAGTCCGCTGCTGCACCTGGGCGCAGATGAAACAGTTGAATTAGGCAAGGGACAGACCAAAGCCGCCGTGGATGCGCGCGGACTTGGACCGGTGTACCTCGACTATCTGCAGCAGATTGTCACCGAGTTGAAGCCACTGAATCGGCGTTTCCTTTTCTGGGGCGACATTGCGATGAAGGAGCCGGCGCTGCTGAAGTCTGTGCCTGCGGCATTCAAGCAGCAGACCATTGCCGTGGGTTGGGAGTACAACCCGCAACCGCGCGGCTTTGCGCCGTGGATCAAGCCCTACACCGACGCGGGAATGGAATGCTGGGTAGCGCCCGGCGTCAACAACTGGAGCCGCGTGTTCCCTAACTTCAACCTGTCGTTGCCGAACATTCAGCAGTTCACCGCACAAGGCCAGGCCAGCGGATGCACCGGCCAGTTGAACACCGTTTGGGATGACGACGGCGAGGCACTGTTCAACAACAACTGGTACGCCGTTCTGTTCGGCGCGGAAGCTGCTTGGCACAAGGGCGAGAGCTCAATCCCACATTTTCAGAGCGAGTACGGCGAAGTCTTCCACGGCGACAGTACCGGCAAGATCAGTCAGGCTGAGCAGGAACTGATGGCCGCACATGCGCTGCTGAAAGACAAGTTCAAGAGCTCGGATGCGTCGGATCTGCTGTTCTGGGTCGATCCGTGGAGCCCGGATGGGCTGATCTCGGCGGGCCGCATACGTCCCTACACGCGCGATCTGCGCCTGCACGCGGAGCGTGCGATCGTGCTGATCGCGGAAGCGCGCGCAGCGGGCATTCTTCGTGAGCAGGATGCACTGGATAGCATGGACCTGGGCGCGCGTCGCATGGACCTGATCGGCCTGAAATTCCAATTGACCGACGAGATCGCGACAAGTTACGCGAAGGCTTACGCACTGCAGAACAACAGGGACAAAGACAGCCGCGCAGAAGTCTCGCGCGACCTGATCGACATCAACGCAGTGAATGGCAGGCTGCAGGATCTGCGAAATAACTATTCACTGCTGCGCGATCTATATGAATCAGCCTGGCTGAAAAGTTACCGGCCATACTGGCTGCACAACAACCTGGCGCGTTACGACCTGACGATCCAGTTATGGCTCAGCCGCATCGACAAAGTGCGGACAGCGCAGCGGCAATGGGATCGTTCGCAAAGCATACCGAGCCCGGCAGACCTTGGCATGCCGCCTGTTCCGACAGCAAGTGTGGCGCAGTGAGTTCCCCGCTGCAGGCAATTGCCGCGAAGGCGTTGATCACGGTAGACGGCGTGTTGCAAAGACCGCTGGTGCTGCTGGATGGCGAGCGCGTTGCGTCTATCACCACGCAGGATGCAACAGCCTCGCCGGAACACACGCTGCACTTGCCAGAAAGCACGTTAAGCGTGGGCTTTCTCGATGTGCACGTGCACGGCAGTGGCGGGCACGACGTGATGGAGGGCACGACTTCTGCGCTGGTTGCCGTTGCGCGCACGCTGGCTCGGCATGGCACCACACGTTTCCTAGCAACGACCGTAACGGCTCCGGTAGACAGCACGCTGCATGCGCTTGAGGGCATCGCCGACGCGATCGAAAACGATTTACCCGGGGGCGGCGCAGCACCGGTCGGCATTCATCTTGAGGGTCCGTTCTTGTCCCATGCAAAGCGCGGCGTGCACCCACCGGCGTGTTTGCAGAAGCCTTCGGTCGAGTTGTTTGACCGCTGCTTCGAGGCGGCCCGCGGTCACGTAAAACTGATGACGATCGCGCCAGAGATCCCGGGTGCGCTCGAACTGATCGCGCATGCCGTGGCCCGGGGCGTGCGTGTGAGCCTCGGCCACTCCGATGCGCTTGCCAGGGAGGCGCGCGCGGGCATTGCGGCGGGTGCCGTCTCCGCCACGCACACCTTCAACGCGATGCGGGGCCTGGGCCATCGTGAACCGGGCATGCTGGGCGTCGTGCTGGACGCCGACACGCTGTACGCCGAATTGATCTGCGACGGCGTGCACACCACGCCCGAGGCCGTGCGGCTATGGCTGCGTATGAAGGGGCTGGAACGGGGAATCCTGGTGACCGACGGCATCGCCGCAACGGATATGCCCGACGGCAATTACATGCTGGGAGAACTGCACGTGCAGGTGGCCAACGGCGTGTGCATGAGTGACGGCGTGCTGGCGGGGTCAGTCCTGACGATGGACCGCGCGGTGTGGAATGTGCAGACTTTCACGGGCATCGATCTGCCCTCGGCGGTGCAGTTGGCCACGCGCAATCCGGCAGCGATGCTGGGACTGCACCCAGGCGACGCGTTTGCTGACTTCAACATCTTCGACAGCAACGCAATCCTGCGCGGCACGATCCTGCGAGGGCAGTTGCTGGATGGCTAAACCTGCTGGACCGCTACACCGCAATCCACCGTCATCCTGAGCACAGCGAAGAACTCCATACACTCCGGCTCACCAAGCAATCCGACCCTTCCTGCCGGCCAGCTTCATGGTTGAGATCCACCTGGCTTCACCAGCTCAAGCTGCCACGTGATCCTTTGCTCCCTTCCGGATGACGGGCCTGAGGCTGGGCTGTACTTTGCCGCAGGCGCTCGCTTTTCGCATGAGGACGCCCTGTACACTCGCCCTATGCCGACGCGGCTTCATGCCTTCGACCTTGTCCTCATCGCCGTGTACCTGCTTGGGATCACGCTCTTCGGCCTGCGCTTCCGCAAGTCCGGGGACACGTCGCTGTCGTCGTACTTCCTGGCGGCGCGCAGCGTGCCGTGGTGGGCCATCGCGCTCTCGATAGTCTCGGCGGAGACGAGCACGCTCACCATCATCAGCGTGCCGGGCATCGCCTTTGGTGGTAACTTCACCTTTCTGCAGCTTGTCTTCGGCTACATGGTCGGCCGGCTTGCGATATGCGTGCTGTTTCTACCGCGCTACTTTGAGGGCGAGTTGTTCACCGCGTATCAACTGATCGACCGGCGGTTCGGCCACACCCTTCACAAGGTGACGGCAGGCCTGTTCCTGCTGACACGCGCGGCGGCCGAGGGTGTTCGCGTCTACGCGGTGTCCATCGTCGTAGGCATTGCGATTGGCACCAATGACATTGTGAGCATCATCATCATTACGCTGCTGACGCTGGTCTACACCTTTGAAGGTGGAATGGCCGCGGTGATCTGGACCGACGTGGTGCAGATGGGGCTGTACGTGGCCGGTACCGTGATTGCATTGTTTACGCTGGGCGCGAAGATCGAGGGCGGATGGCACACCGTGCATGCGGTCACCGCTGCCGCGGGCAAACTGCAGGTGTTCGACTTCGCCATGAACCTGACGACAACCTATACCTTCTGGGCCGGCCTGATTGGCGGCGCGTTCCTTACGATGGCTTCGCATGGAACGGATCAGTTGATGGTGCAGCGACTGCTTGCCGCGCGAAACCTGCGGGACGCGCGGGTTGCGCTGCTGGCCAGCGGCGGCGTTGTGATGCTGCAGTTCACGCTGTTCCTTGTCATCGGCGCAGGCTTGTTCGTCTTCTACGGACAACATCCAGCAGCGCTTACGGTGAAGGGCTCTGACCGGCTGTTCCCCGCCTTTATCGTGCAGCAGATGCCGGTCGGCATCGCCGGCCTGCTGATCGCGGCTATTCTGGCGGCAGCCATGTCGAACCTGTCTGCCGCATTGAACTCCCTTTCCTCTACGACCATCGTGGATTTCTACCTGCGCCTGCGCCCGGATGCGACGGATAAACGGCGCAATTTCCTGTCGCGCATCGCCACCGTCGCATGGGCCGTGGTGTTGGTTGCCATCGCGATCTACGCAGTCGCACACGGCGGCAAGGGACACGTGGTTGAGACCGGCCTGTCGATTGCATCAGTCGCATACGGCTCGCTGCTGGGTGTTTTTCTGCTGGGCACGCTCACGCGTTATGCCACGCAGGCGGGAGCAATTGTGGGCATGCTTACCGGCTTTCTGCTGAACCTGTCGCTATGGCTGCAGCCTGCCACAGTGCATCTTGGAGGTATCACCGTGCCGAAAATTGCCTACACCTGGTACGTCTTGATTGGAGCAGTCGTAACCTTTGCAGTGGGCTCCCTTGCAAGCCTGTTCGGTGCGTCTTCAAGACGAAAGCTGGCTACGACTGGCACTCTTATCGTCTGCCTGCTTTTCATGAGCAGTGCTCACGGGCAAACCTCCCCGATTTACGACTTCAGCGAGATCGACAGCATCATGCGCGATGCGCTCGCAGCGAAGCAGTTACCCGGAGCAGTTGTCCTTGTGGGCAGCGGCGGCCACGTGGTGTATCACCGAGCTTTCGGCAATCGCGCAGAAGACCCTGCCATCGAGCCGATGACCGAAGACACGGTCTTCGACATGGCGTCACTCTCGAAATGCATCTCCACATCGGTCGCGATCATGCAGATGTACGAGGCGGGCAAGCTGCAGTTCGACGACCCGGTGGTGAAGTATCTACCTGAGTTTGCAGCCGCGGGCAAAAGTAACATCACGGTGCGGCAATTACTCACGCACTACTCGGGGCTGGCGCCGGATGTCTCGCTGAAGGATGCGTGGAGCGGCAAGGCTGAGGGTGTGAAGCGGGCCATGGAGTCGGTTCCAGCCGGGCCGCCGGGCGTGAAGTTTGTCTACTCTGACATCAACTTCATTACGCTTGGAGCGATCATCGAAAAGCTCTCGGGCGAGCCGCTGAATGAGTACGCGGCGAAGCACGTTTTCGGACCGCTCGGCATGACGCACACAACGTATCTGCCTGCAGCTTCGCTGAAGCCGATCATCGCCCCCACCGCTCACAATGACGACAAGCCGATGGCAGACGACCGCATGTTGCGGGGCGAAGTGCACGATCCAACCACGCGGCGGATGGGCGGCGTTGCCGGCCATGCGGGCGTATTTTCCACGGCGCAGGACATGGCCATCTTTGCGCAGGCACTGCTCGATAAGCTTGCCGGCCGGCCCAGCAGTTTTCCTCTGAAGCAGTCGTCATTGGAGTTGATGTGTCGCCCGGAACAGCCTGTCAGCGCGAAGGCGTTGCGAGGTTTCGGGTGGGACATCGACTCGCCCTTCTCACGTCCACGCGGTGACATCTACCCGGTCGGCAGCTTCGGCCACACCGGTTTTACGGGCACCTCGGTGTGGATGGATCCGCGCAGCAACAGCTACGTGATCCTGCTGGCGAACGCGGTGCATCCTCGTGGCCGCGGAGCCATCACACCCCTGCGCGGCAAGGTAGCGACAGCTACAGCGCGCGCTCTTGGGCTGACGAAGGCACCAACAGGCACGGCCACCGTCACCGGCATCGACGTGCTTGAGGAAACGAATTTCCGCGCGCTCCTGGCGGTTCCCGCCAAGGATGCGTCGCACATTCGGTTAGGTTTGCTAACGAATCAGACTGGGCTCGACAGTTCGGGCAAGCGCACCATCGACATACTCGCTGCGCGTCGCGGTAAAGGGTCGCCATCCCTTGAACTGACGACGCTGTTTTCACCGGAGCACGGCATCCTCGGCACAGAAGACAGGGAGGGCCTAGGCAACACGGTGGATACGGCGACGCGCTTGCCCGTGATCTCGCTGTACGGCAGCAAGCCCGAAGACCGCCGTCCGAAGGTCGAAGACCTCGAGAAGCTGGACGCAGTTCTGATCGATCTGCAGGATGCGGGTGTACGGTTCTACACGTATGAAACCGTCGTCGGCTACTTCCTTGAATCCGCCGCAAAGGCTGGCACGCCTGTCATTATCCTGGATCGCCCCGCGCTGATCAGCGGCGTGCAGGTAGGTGGCCCGGTCAGTGACGCGGGCACGGAAAGCTACGTCAACTACATGCAGGAGCCGATGGCTCTGGGTCTCACATTGGGCGAGCTTGCCGGCTTCTTCAACGGCGAGCGGCACCTGGGCGCGCGGCTGACCGTGGTGCCCATGCGTAACTGGCAGCGCGGCCTGTGGTTCGACCAGACCGGCGTGCCCTGGGTCAATCCATCACCCAACCTGCAGAGTGTCGGCGCGGCAGCGCTCTATCCCGGCACCGCGTTCGCGGAGTACACAAATCTGTCGGTCGGGCGGGGCACCGACGCTCCCTTCGAGCAGGTAGGCGCGCCCTGGATCGCCACCGACGCCGAGGCGCAGAAGCTGGCGGATACCCTGAACGCGCGGAAACTGACCGGCGTCACCTTCGCTCCGGTGAGCTTCACGCCGGCCAAGCCTTACCCCTATGCGGGTCAGACGATCCACGGCGTCCGTATGACAGCCACCGATCGCGAGCGGCTGGACGCACCTGCCATGGGTGCCGAACTGCTGGCCGCCATCCGTGCGCAATATCCAACGCAGTTGCAGATGACGAGAGCGGGAAAGTTGATTCTGAATGACGTCACCATGCAGGCTCTAACATCTGGCAAAGACGCTCACGATGTTGCAGCTACGTGGGAGCCAGGTCTGAGTGACTTTCGCACACGACGGGAGAAATACCTGCTGTACGGCTACCTACCTTCAGCCGAGACGCCGGAGACCGTAATCCCTGCGAAACGCGAGCAACCTGTTCGGTAACTTCTATCATGCATCCGTCATCCTGAGCGAAGCGGAGTCGAAGTATGACGGCTGTGGGGATTGATCCAGATCAACTCGCGATGATCTGCGAGGCAGCCTGCTCGATCACCTGGCTAACAACACTTGGAACGTCTGCACCGTCCAGCATGGGCAGCATGGCGCGGCCTACCAGCACCAACAGCGGAGCCGCGCCAGGGACAACCTCTCCAAAGTCTGACAGGATCGCCACGCTGGTGCGCTGCTTGGGTGTTGCCGCGCATGAGATGGCGACGCATGGCATGTCTTCCGCCACGCCCGCGTTTCGCAGATCGAGGGCCACTGCGGCGAGGTCTCGGCCCGGCATGTAGATCGCAAGCGTCGCGTCTTCTGGCAGCGTTCCCTGCCAGATCGGCGTGCTGCCGGTGGTCTTGTCAGCGGCGTGCTGGCCGGTGATCAGGATGAGTTTCGACGCTGCACGGCGGTCAGTCAGCGGCAGTTGCAAGGCCGCTCCTGCGGCAAAGACCGCGGATACGCCGGGCACCACCTCGGCTGCGATACCCGCTTCGCGCAGAGCATTCAACTCTTCGGCCGCACGTCCAAATACGAGCGGATCGCCAGACTTCAATCGGACGACACTAAGATTGCGGCGGGCGGAATCGATCATCAAATCGTGAATGCCCGCCTGCGTGATCCGCGGCCGGCCGCAGCGTTTGCCCACGCTGGTCACCAGCGCATGCGGGCTGCACATGGCGACGATCGCATCAGGTACCAAATCGTCATGCAGAACGACATCTGCAGTCGCCAGCAGGCGTGCGGCACGCACCGTCAGCAGGTCAGGATCGCCCGGGCCGGCGCCCACGAGATAGACGGTTCCCTTCACCGCGCCAGCGTTTTGGATCATCGTAATGGCTCCAGCACGGCATTGCGTTCCGGATAGTGTTTGCGGGCATGGGCGCGCGCCATCTCTCGCGATGGGCATGCCTCGGCGCCGCAGACATCGCGTTGCGCAAGCTGGTGCAGCAGCAGTTTGCGCGTCTCGCCAAGGGGTTCCATCCCCAGCACTTCGCGGCGAAGGCGACCCAATTCCATCAGCCACGGTCCCAAATCGCGCGGCAACTGCTCATTCAGCTCTTTGCGCAACTGCTGTGCGAGCGCAGGACTTTCGCCCGCAGTGGAGATGGCAATCTGCAGGTCGCCGCGCCTCACGATCGACGGGAAGTAGTAGTCACAGTAAGGCGGATCATCCACTGCATTGACCATGATTCCGCGCCACTCCGCACCGGCGAAGACCGCACGGTTCACCTCCGGCACATCAGTCCCGGCGACAACCAGGAAATTGTCATCCAGATCGTTGTCGATGAACTCGCGCAGATGCAGCTTGATCTCACCCGAGGCAGCAAGCTCATGCACGACTGCGGACGCGCGAGTCGCAACCACGGTGACATCCGCCTCGGCATCGTGCAGGCTTTGGATCTTCGACTCGGCGATGTTGCCCGCGCCGACCACGAGGCATCGGCGGCCAGTCAGCTTGAGGAAGATCGGGAAGAGCGACATAGGCTGTTCTCTCCTTGAGTCCGGCATATGAGGCACGGACAGCAAACGTTTTTACATGTCCGCAGGCGGCCTGCCGGACGGCTTGTCTCGTTCGACCGGAGCCACGATCGCACCGGCAAGCTGGCCGCGCAATTCTTCGTCGCTGAAACGAGCAAAGTACTGACGCAGGTTCTCAGCCGGCGAGCGCTGCAGCAGGTAGGTGCCCAGCAGGCGCTCCATCGCGACCGGCACCTCGGCTGCGGGCACCCGGTAGCCCACCGCGCGTGCGAAGCCCGCGTGCTTGCCAAGGGCACCGCCCAGGCAGAAGTAGTACGCGTCCACCATCTGGCCTTCGTCCTTGATCTTCTTGCCCTCGAGGCCGATGTCCGCGATCCATGCCTGGCCGCAGTTATTCGGGCAGCCAGTGACGTTGATACGCAGTTGCTGGTCGAAGTGCGGCACACGCTCTTCCATCTCATCGACCAGCCAGCGTGCGAAGCCTTTCGTCTCGGTGATGGCCAGCTTGCAGAACTCGGTGCCGGTGCAGGCGACGGTGCCTCGCCAGAAGTTTGTCGCCTCGACATGCAGGCCAAGCGCGTCGATGCGCGAGATGACGGCCTGAACAGAATCGTTAGGAATGTTAACCATCATGATGTTCTGCTGAATGGTGCAGCGCAGCGAGCCGGTACCAAATTCATCGGCAAGATCAGCCAGCGCCAACAATTGCCGCGCGTTCATACGGCCGCGCAGGACAGAGATGCCGATGGACGAGAGGCCATCCTGCTGCTGCGGCAGCACGCCGGTGTGATCGCGGAACAGGTCGTCCGGGACGTTCTCTTCGGGCGCTGGATCCAGCTTGTAGCCCAGCTTGCGTTCAAGCTCTGCAAGGAAGCTGTCGGCGGTCCAGCCGTCCTTCATGAACATGAACTTCATTCGCGCATGGGTGCGGCTTTCGCGCAGGCTGCCCTGCTGATCTCGAAAAATCTCTGTAATCCGATAGCAGACATCCTCGGCCTGCTCCGGCTTGACGAACGCATTCAGCCGGATCGCAAGGTGAGGATCCTTCGAAAGACCGCCACCGACGCGTACGTTGTAGCCGACCTGGCGCACACCATCGACGAAGCGCTCGACACCGGTCAGGCCGATGTCGTTGATCTCAGGGTACGAGCACCATTCCGGGCATCCGGTAATCGAAATCTTGAACTTGCGGGGCAGGTTGACGAACTCGGGATTCGCGGTGAGATGCGCGGCGACGCGTTGCGCCAGGGGTGCGGCGTCGATCAATTCATGCTTGTGCAGGCCTGCCAGCGGGCAGCCCGTGACGTTGCGAACCACGTCGCCGCACGCACCCTTGGGTGACAGGCCAACCCGCTCCAGCGCTTCGACAACCAACGGTAGCGACTGGATAGTGAGCCAGTGAAACTGGATGTTCTGGCGCGTCGTCACATCGGCCAGGTCGCGACCGTGGTCACGAGCGATCTCTGCAATCACGCGGGTCTGCGCGCTGGTCAGGATGCCGTTGGGAACGCCGACACGCATCATGAAGTACTCGGTGGCCTTGCCCTCGCCGCCCACGCCGCCGACCGCGCCCACGCCATCGCCTTGCGTGTAGATGCCCCACCACTTGAAGTAGACGCCGGCCCAGTCGGGCAGCACGGCTTCACGGCCTTCGCGTGCGAACTGGCGCACTTCTTCCCAAGCTGCCCAGGGGTTCTTTTCCAGCTTCAGGCGCTCGACTTTCTGCGCCTTCGTTTCCTTCTTTGCGACTGGGACGGGCGTTACGATGTGTGCTGCATTCGTCTCAATGCCGGGCTGTTCTACGTCTGCCATTGCTGTCGTTTACTCCGCTCTTGCAGGGGCGGCTGCTCCGCCGTTGCGTGGACAAAGGTGTGGCGCACGTCGGCACCGCGCACCCAGAAAATGACATCTTCCGCGATGTTGGTCGCGTGGTCGGCGCTGCGCTCCAGGTTGCGCGCGACAATGATGGAGTTAAGCGCGTTGTCCGTGACTTCAGGGCGGCGCGCCATCTCTTCGCGCAGGGCATCCTGTGCCTTGCGGTTCATGCGGTCGATCTCGTCATCCATCTCGAGCACCCGCTCGGCCAGGTCGGCGTCGCCATCCAGCAGCGAACGTATCGCCAACTGAATCATCTTGACGGCGATCGCGCCCATGCCGGCGATGTCACCGGGCAGGCTCTCAGGTCCGGTGTCGCCCTCCACCTTCCGCAACTCACGGCAACGCTTGACGATGGCGGCAGCCTGGTCGCCGACCCGTTCCAGGTCTCCATTGATCTTGATCACTGAAAGCAGAAAGCGCAGGTCGATCGCCATGGGCTGCTCCTTTGCGAGCAGCTCGTACGCCATCTCGTCCACGGCGCGGTCCGCCGCATTGATGGCCGCTTCAATGTCGTGCACATGGTGGCACAGGCCTTCATCCCGCTGCAGATATGCCTCCACGGCCAGTTCCAGCGCCTGCTGCGAGAGCGACGCCATCGCGAGCAGCTTGTCCTTCAGGGCGGCGAGTTGTTGCTGAAAGTTGATGCGCGGCACGAGCAGGGTCCTGTACTTTCTATTCTCGTGCAAAACGCGCGAGATGACCAACTCCGCCCGCGACCGGCAAAGCGCTTTTGATCCCGCTAATCGTTCGCCGTCATCTGCCTGCCCTTCGCGTCGCGTCCCAGGTACGCCAGCAAGGCGACCATCAGGGCCACGACGGCGATGGTACCAGCCATCACCATCTGCAGGGCTCCGCCAAAGTAGCGTCGAGCAATGACTGTCTGGAATTTGGCATTGCGCGAGGACAGCAGGTTTCCCATCTGGTAGGCGAAGCCCGGAAACGTGGCGCGCACGGCTGCAGGCGAAAGCTCATTCAAGTGGGCCGGAATGATGCCCCACGCACCCTGCACCATAAATTGCATCAGAAAGCCGCCCAGGGCCACCAGCGGCAACCAGTGCGAAAACGCCCACAGCGGAATCATCGGGATAGACAGGAGCGCAGCGATGATGATGCCCTTGCGGCGCCCCAGCTTTTCAGACCACGTACCAAAACAGATGCCGCCCAGCAGACCGCCCACGTTCGCAATCACGGCAATGGTGCCGACGTGCGCCGGGTCGAAGTGCTTGCCCTTCTGCAGAAAAGTCGGGTACAGATCCTGTGAGCCATGGCTGAAGGACGTGAACGCGAACATCATCACCACCAGCAGCAGGAACGATCCCAGGTACTTCGAAACGTCGGCCCGGCTGAGCGAAGGCCTCACCGTCTGCGCCTGTCCCGTCTTCCAGACCGGGGACTCGTCCACGCCCGCGCGGATGTAGAAGACCAGCAGCGAAGGCAGTGCGCCGATGAAGAACATGACTCGCCAGTTGGTCAGCAGGCCGTGGCCGTGCAGGTGCGGAAACACCACGGCGTAGACCAGCGCCGCCAGCAGGTTGCCGACGACGTAACCCTCCTGCAGCAGTCCGGAGAAAAAGCCGCGGCCCTTTTCCGGCAGTGTTTCAAAGGCCAGCGCGGCACCCACACCCCATTCGCCGCCCATGGCAATGCCGAACAGTGCGCGGAAGACCAGCAGCCAGACCAGCGTTGGCGCAAACCCGGACGCCACCTCAAAGACGCAGAAGCTGACGATGTTGATCATCAGCGTGGGCCGGCGGCCAATCTTCTCGGCCAGAATGCCGAACAGGAGCGCCCCCACGGGACGCATGACCAGCGTCCAGAACAGGGCCTCCGTCACCTCTTCCACGCCCACACGGAAGTCCGCCGCAATGGCGCTGATGCAATACGTGAGCACGAAGAAGTCGAAGGCATCCAGCGCCCAGCCGAGAAAACATGCCACAAAGGCATTTCTCTGCTTCGCTGTCAGCTCACGCCATTGCTGACCGATCACTGTAGACATGTGTTCAGCGATGCTACACCGCAGTTCCCGAACCGGACAGGAAATATTGGCCGCAGCAGCGCTGGCTTCGTACCCTTCGTTTAATGTCCGTCCTTTCTAACGTTTCGGCCGTCTACTGTACTGGGAGAACGAAGCAGAACGATGATGAACCCATTCAAGACCTGTGCCTGTGTCGCAGTGGTGCTGACCGCTGCCGCTGCTGCCGGTGCGCAGACCTCAACCTGGAAGATCGAAACGCCCCACTCCGAGGCGGAGTTTTCCATCCGGCACCTGGGCGTCACAAACGTGCGCGGCCGCATTCGCGGCGTGGCTGGCCAGGTCAGGTGGGACCCGGCAGACCCTGCCAACTCGCATGTGGAAGCGACCATGGAATCCAGCACTGTGGACACCGGAGAACCGAAACGCGACGCCAAGATCAAAGGCGACACGTTCTTCAACGTGGCGAAGTATCCGCAGCTAAGCTTTCACTCGACCGCCGTCAAGCGCACCGGAGACGGACACCTGCAGATCATCGGCGACCTGACCCTTGCGGGAGTCACAAAGTCCGTGACGCTGGACGTGGAAGGCCCTGCGGCACCACAGCCCCGCGGAGACGGCAAAACCGTAAGCGGCTTCTCCGCTACCGGCACGCTCAGCCGCGAGTACTTCAACTTCGGCCAGAATGACCCTACCTTGAAGCCCCCCATCATCGGTGACGAGGTGAAATTCACCATCGATCTTGAAGTCTCGAAGTAGCGGGAGAACCAGGATTACTGGACCAGTTCCGCTACAGCTTCCTGCGGGTAATGCTTCAGCAACTGGTGATTCAGGCAATACAGCGCGAGTTCCAGCCGGTCAGAGACCCCAAGTTTGTCGTAGATCTTCCGCAGGTAGTTCTTGATCACCTGCTCGGTTGTGCCGATCTGGTAGGCGATTTCCTTGTTGCGCATGCCCCGCGTGATGCAGGTGATAATCGCGACTTCTTTGGTGGTTAGGTGAGGCTTGCTCCTGGGATTGACGAGCGACGAGGCCTGTGACCGGTACGCGTCGATCACCCAGCTGATGGAGCGGTTGTCGATCCAGGTTTCGCCGGCTGCGATCTTCCGTACACACTTCACCAGCAGATCAGGCGAGATGGAACGGGGCACCACCCCACGCACGCCGCGGCGGTAGAGCTCCACGGTGTTGACCTCGTCCGCCTCGACCACCTGGACAATCAGTTTGGCCTGCGGCGCGCGGCGCACCAGTTCAGGAATGGCGTCGACAATGCCCGTGATCAACTGCCCCTCCAGAACGACGATGTCGGCTGGAAAGCGATGCAGGACGGTGTACAGGTTCAGCAGCGTCTCAGCCTGCGCGACAACGCGGATGTCATCCTCAAGCTCGAAGATCTTCCGCATGCCAACGCGGTAGATCGCCTGTGAGTCGGCGAGAATGACGCGCGTACCACCGGCAACATCGGCGCTGTCAAGATCGTCCTCAAGCAGTGGATCAGCCATGGATGCGGTCTCTCCTTCGATGGACGCGTACGCAACGCGTGCCTGCGTGTCGTTTCTGGCCAGTCGCTGCGACATCTGACGCAATGAGATTTCGGTCTCATTTCGCCTGGGTGATGTGGGGAAGGCCGTCGAGTTGGTACGCAACAGGCGCGACATCGGCGGATCTCTCGAGCGTAGTGTAGTTACTCTCGTAACTTTTACCACAGTCTACTGCTTCTGATAGCGTGACCGACAGAATAGGATGTACGCGAACTTTCCCGTTCCATCGCACATCAAATTGTTCAAGCGATTAGGCCTGCCGACCCCCCGACCCATAGCTGGTCGCGGTTATGGTCGACTCCCATCATCTTGCCCCGGCCAAGACGAACCAGCGTATTCACCGCTCGCAAGTCGCCGTTGTCAGGCCAGAGATACAGGATGCGAATCTCTGCCTGCGTCATGCCGAACGGCGTCTCCACCGTGGACGCGAAATGCACCCGCTGTTGCAGCAGGTATTCGCCTCGCTGTTCTGCCGGAATGGACCGGAGCAGGTCGTCACTTGGGCCAAACTCAATGCCCTTGCCCGCGTACGAGAACAGCGGCTTCAGAATCCAGTCGTCACGGTCGCCGGAAAGCCGGTCCCGGCCTTCGCCGCGCATCCAGGCGTCCAGAAAGACCGACGGCGGCACCGAGGGGTGTTGCAGGAAAGGCAGCGAAAACTTGCTGATCATGAAGTACCAGTTGGGGTGCCCTGCCCATTCCACATCCAGGTCAGCTGTCAGATCAAAGCCGGGTTTCACGGCTTTCCGGATCATTTCGTCTGCAATCGCCCGGTTGTAGATCCGCTCGACCGGCGTCCACACGCCGTCCCGTTCGTACAGTAAGCGCCGGCCCTCCTGGCGAACTGTGCTGATGTCGACGGTCCGGATGCCCAGCCGATCCTCGTGTACGTGGAAGTCCGGCAGCGTCTTTTGCTGGTTGGGCGTAACCTCCATCAGGATCACGTTTTCCGGTGCATGATTGCCGACGACGACGCGCCGCATCGCCTCCCAGTACTGCGCGTCATCCACGTCCAGCAGCGGCTGCAGGGCTGGATCGAGATCGAAGCAGCGCATGTACTCGTCCGCCAGCACCGCCTGGTAGCCGTACACAGAAGGGAACGCCTGCAGTTCGACCAGGCGGGGCGTCAGCGAGCCGTCCTCCTCGCGGACCAGCCCGAAATCGGCGGTCATGAAGTTGGGGTGAGCATCCTGCCCCGCGACCCGGTACGCCTGCGGAATCGTCTCCCGCGCCATCCAGAGGTACTCGGTGTCGCCAACCAGTTGGTGCGTCATCGCCGCACCCGCGTCCGCCATCTCCCGCACCATGGATTTCGGCAGAAATACAGGCGTTTCCGCCACGCGCAGGGCGATCTTCGTGCGCGTGCGCGTGTCCAACCCTCGCAGAAGACGCGCGTACTTTCCGTCCGTAAAACGACGATTAAAGTCCTGCCGAAGAGAGGCAATCATGCGGAGCAGTGTATCGCGCATGGCCCGCCTGCCGTGCCGTGCCGAGCGGGTCGGTTGAAGAACATGAGGATTTGTCCCGGTACACTCGAGGTATGCGGCTTCGTGCGGAATTCCTGCTGTCAGCCTTTGCGCCCGAGCACTTCCCCCTCCCGGCGCGCACCGGCGGCGCTCCAGAGGTCGCCTTTCTCGGTCGATCGAATGTCGGCAAGTCGAGCCTGATCAACGCTCTGATGGGTGATGGCCAGGCGCGCGTCTCGTCCACGCCCGGGCGGACGCGTTCGATCAACTTCTACGGCCTGCATGAGGTGCTGGCATCCGGCGGGATGCGGCCGTTGCCCTCGCTGGTCTTCGCCGATCTTCCTGGCTATGGCTACGCAAAGGTGTCAAAGTCCATCTCGGCGGAGTGGTCCGGTTTCGTGGACCCGTACCTGGCCGAACGTCCCCAACTCGCGCTGTGCTGCTGCCTGGTAGACACCAACATTCCGCCGCAGGAGAGCGACCATCAACTGATCCAGTACATGCAGTTGCATCGGCAGCCCTACCTTGTGATCGGTACCAAGAGCGACAAGCTGTCAAACAACACCCTTGGCAAATCGCTGGCAGCGTTAAAAAGTGAACACGGCGTGAGCGACATCATCGCCTGCGCAGCCAAACTCGGCAAAAACGGCCGCGGCATGAAGGAGCTGTGGGCACGTCTGGACGCGGTGCGTGAGGCTGGCGCGCCAGCGGTCGTCTAGAACGCTCTCGTCCAGAAGGCACGGTCAAGCGCGCGCGGAAAGAGCGTTGGCGCCTCCCGCAGCCAACGAACCGCGGCGCCTGCGATCGCGTTGCCACCTGCAGCCAGCAGCTCCGCCTGTGCGAACATCTCCCGGTCCCTTCCGCGGCGCTCGATCAGGTTCGACGCCACGTCAACGTCTACCTGCCAGGCGCCTGCCATGGCTTCCGAGAGCATCGCGTGCAGGTCCGTTCCACCGTGACCTGCCGCCAGACCAAGACCATGCATCGCTTCGGCACCGCGCTGCAAAAGCACACGGATACTCGAGCTTTCTACGGCGACCGGATCGCCCGCAAACGCCAGCGCCTGCGGCTGAACTCCACGCTCCACCATGTCCGCCAGCCACCGCGCCGGATCCCCGCTCAAGCCAACCACAATCGCGCGCCCCTGTCGCAACTCATTCTTCAGCGCTCGGAGCGCTTCATCCAGGGTGGTGACCGAGAAGGTGCAGCAGCCCTGCCGCTGCGCCTCTCGAAGCTCGATTGGATCAGCTTCAACGAAGAGTGAGGCTGCGCCTGCCGCAAGCGACGCGAGGGCGAGCGAACGGCCTCTCTGATTGAGGCCTACGCCGAGCAGCAGGGATCCAGCCCAACCCATGCGGAGCAGTCGCAACGCCGTGTACATGCGCAGCGTCTCTGCCTGATCCACGCTCATCGCGCTACCAGGTGGAATAAAGCGAGCCGTCGGTGGAGGCTTCCTGCGATCCACTGTGAACGTCGTTGATGCCCGTCGCCGTCTCGTCGACATTTTGATACTGGTCGGACCGGTCACCAACCCAGCTGTCGACGCGATGCGTCATGGGGTCCATGGGCATGGCCTTCAGGTAACCAGAAGAGACGATGTCCTCCAGCGTCTGCGGCGCCTTCTGCTTGTCCACCGTGTACGAGTCGATTGCCTCACGCATGACGTGCAGGTCTGACCGAAGCACCGCCTCGCGCGCGACCTTCAAGTGGTGCGTGAAAGCCGGCACGGCAATAGCCGAAAGCACGCCGATGATGATCATGACGACGATCAGCTCGAGCAGCGTAAAGCCAGCCTCGCGGGATGTCTGGTGTTGTTTCGGCATGGCTACCATTCGGAGTACTTGCTGCCGTCAAGCGCGATTCCCTGGCTCTTGGAATGCACATCAAAGACGTTCTGCCCGCCCCAGCTTTGTGAGTCGGCGTCGTCCTGCATGGCGCGCAGTTGCCATTCAGTCTGGCCGGTCATCGGGTCTTTCGGGATCTTGCGCAGGAAGCGGACTTTTTTCGTCTGCACGTCGACGCCCGCAACCAGCGAGTCGAGGTCCGGCGGGTAGTTAAAGCTGTCCACCTTTGTCTGAAAGGCGCCGCGGTCCGCCGCATCCTTGTACTTGTCGATGGCGCCTCGCATCTCCCACAGTGCTGCCCGCAACTCTCGTTCACGCGTCCGCTTGATCTGCCAGCGAGTTACGGGGACGGCTGCGCTGGCCAGCAGGGCAATAATGCTGACCACGACGATCAGTTCGACCAGCGTGACGCCGCTCTCCCGCCCAAAGCGCGACGGCTCGCGCTTTCGTGTTGGAGAGGCTGACCGGTCCTGTGACTCACGCTGTGCGGGCATTGGCGACGCTCTACCTGATGTGGACGGTGGCCTGCGAGCCGACGGCAGGCAGGCTGGACTGCGAACTATCCTTCGCGCCGACCTTGACCAGGGACACGGTCGAATCACCCGCGGCCACGGCCTTGAAGGTCAGTACGCAGATGGAGCCTTGCCCATCGACACCGCGAACGGACGGTGGACGCGAGACGGAAACCGTTACCAGCCCGTTGCCTTCGTCGCGATGGACAACGGCCACGGCTTGGCCGTCGCGCCCCAGGAACTCGCCGGAATCGACGTTCACCAGCGACATCAGCGCGGGATTGAACTGCAGTTGCAGTGGCACCGAGTACAGATCCTTCGCGCCGGAGGCGATCACCGCCATCTGGAAGGTGCTGCCCACGGTCTGTGATCCGGCAGACGGCGTCACGGTGAAATTGACGGGAGCGCCGGCCGCGGCTGGCGTGGCCTGCGGCAACATGGCGCCGGCCGGATTATTGAGGGCTTGCTGGGCGCGCTGGGCAGACGGCGTGTTCTCATTGCCGACCTGCCCGATCATGGCAGAGGCGGCCTGCGCGGCGGTCATCGGCGGCGCAGCCTGCGCGCGCTGCTGCTGGAACGCGCCTGTCGTCACGTTGGCCGAGGTATCCGCAGCCGGCAACGCAGCGGACGCGAGCTCGTGCCGCAATTCGATGGACGATCCCGTACCGGTGTCGATGGCCCGGGTGTTCATGCGCGTCACCAGCGGTTCGCGCACGATGTGCGGGATCAGCAGGAAGACCACCTCATCCTGAGTCTTCTCCCGGCTAACAGTGCTGAAAAGACGTTTAAGGATCGGGATATCGGAAAGACCGGGCGTGCCGGAAAGTGCATTGGTTTCCTGCCGGGTCAGCAAGCCGGCCAGGATGCTCGGTTCGCCTTCTTTCAGCTGGATCACCTGCTCAATCACGCGCTGTCCAATGATGGGCTCTTGTACGCCGGAGATCGTGACGGAGGGTTGCTGGTTCGAGATCTCGATCCGCATCTTCAGCGTGATTTCGCGGTCTGCGTGGACCGTGGGCGTGATGTCGATGTTCACACCGATATCGAGATAGGTGAACTGCGTATTGACCAGCGAACTGACGATTGCCGTGGAAGCGCCCGACGAATACGAACCGGTGGCAACCGGGATGCGCTGGCCGATCTTCAACTGCGCACGCTGCCCATCCGTTGCGCGGATGCGCGGATTTTGCAGGATGCGGGTGTCGCTGTCGCTCAACAGCGCAGCAACCGAGGCCGTTCCTAGGGACACGGCAAAGTTCGCGCCGGTCAGGTTCCGAAGCGAGTTCAGCGTGAGTGACGTGGTGCTATTGGTCGTGGTGGTGCCGGTACTGGTCGTGGTGCCCGTTGTGCCCGTGGATGCCGTCGTGGTCGCGTTTGCCACCTGCGGCGTGACGCTGAAGCTCTGCGGCAGGGTGATGCCCAGATTGCGTGTCTTGTCGCGATTCACTTCGAGCACGGCCACGTCGACAACTACTTCGCTGTGCGGCCGATCAAGGTTATTCAGCAGCTCCTGCGTCAGCAGCAACTGGTCTGGCGTAGAGCGCATGACAATGGCGTTTTGGCTGGGCACGAGGAAGATCTTGGTGTCCTGGGTGAGCACGTTGCGAAGCGCGGTGAGCAGCTCATTCTGGTCGGCCTGCGTCGCCGCATTCGACAGGTAGAAGGTTTGCACCGCAACGTTGTCCAGAGCCGTCCGCTTCTGCGGATTGTTCTGCGCGACGAAGATCGTGTTGTCCGTCACCGCCTTGAAGAACGTACCGGCCTGCGTGCCAAGGATGCGTAGCGCCGACTCCCAGCTCACACTGTTGACGTCCATCGCGATCCGGCGCGACGTGTAATCCGGATCGAAGATCACGTTCAGGCCCACCGATTTACCGATCGCCTGGTAGATCTCCTTCGTGTCCGCAACCATGTGCAGCGTAACCGTGTCGGTCGACATGGGCTTCAGCTTCAGCGGCTCTGAAAGCGAAGCGACATCGGCCGATGGGCCGAGGGAGGCAGGCAGGTCGAGGCTGCTCGTCGGAGAGGCATTTATCAATCGCTCCACGACGAGAATCTCCTGCTGCGCGAGCTGGTTACTGCCATCGATGGCGAGAGCGCGCTCGTATTCCGTCAGCGCTCCGTTGTAATCGCCGCTCTCGCGCATAACCCTGCCGCGATCCACGTGGGCGGCTGCCGCGGAGAAGCGGGCGCGCTCGAAGTGCGTCTTGTAACGAAGGTCGCTGGGCTTCAGCAGGTGCGCCTGGCGGTACGATTCGAAGGCGGCATCGTAATCTTCGCGGACCTCAGCTTCCGCTCCCCGCTTGCTCCAGGTGGCAGCAGACTGGGCGTGCATGGTTTGTGTGAAGCAAGCGGCACCACTGCACAGCAACAGCGAGAAGGATGCGCTTCGTAGCAGGCCGCGGCCGGCGCACTGGCCCGACTTCTGCATGACTTTTTGCTTGCTCAACTTCCGCGTCCGCCTCTCAGGAAACTCCTGCTTCCCTTTGGACGGGCGTGCCAGCAAGATGCTCACACAGTATCCTTTACGGGAAGGCCGACGAAGCCCATTTTGTCGTCTGAGTTTATCATCGGGTACAGCCGTCCACACGGGTTACCTTCCGTGGAGATTGCATCTGAACCCGATATGGCACAAGCCTCCACTCCGACCCAGCAGAATCCTTCGCGCAAGCCCGTGGAGCGCGACCCCATTGCCATGGGCGGCCGCGACGCCGCGGTGAACCGGTCCGCGTCGCACAACTATTTTCTGACCGACCGGTTCGAGGCAGGCGTCGCCCTGCGCGGGACGGAAGTCAAAAGCATCCGCGAAGGCAAGGCCAACCTGAAGGATGCTTACGGCCTGGTGAAGGACGGCGAGGCCTTCCTGCTGAACGCGCATATCGGTGCCTTCTCCCACGGCAACCTGATGAACCACGAAGAAACGCGCACCCGCAAGCTCCTGCTCCACAAGGACGAACTGCGCAAGCTGACCGCCCGGACCCGCGAAAAGGGTTTCACCCTGATCCCCACGCGGCTGTACTTCAAGGGCGGCCGCGTCAAGTGCGAGCTGGCACTGGCACGCGGCAAGCAGGACTGGGACAAGCGGGAGACAGAACGCAAACGCGAGGCCGACAAGGAGACGCGCGCCGCAATCGCGCGCAGCCAGCGAGCCTAGCCGCCCGCGAGTTCCCGCGGCGCATACACTGGAGTCTCATGACAACTGAACTTCTGTTTGCGGATACCGCGACCTTTGCCGTCCCGCTGCTCGCGCTGTTCGCGGTGGACATCGCAAACGGCTCTGACGCAACGCCACTGCCAACGCTGTTGACCACCTCGGATGCGCTGAGTGATGCGCTTGCGCCGTTCCTCACCTCGGGCGAGTTCAAGGCGGAGTCAGGCGAGACGCTCCTCCTGCACCACCCCGCGGGGGTCAAGGCAGAGCGGCTGCTTGTGGTCGGCCTGGGCAAGGTAAAGAAGCTGTCGCCGGTGGAGCTGCGCAAAGGTGCGGGCACGGCCATCCGGTTCGCTCGGACGCATGCTTTTCGCACCGCTGCAATCCATTTTCCGGAAGACCGCGCGCTCTCAGACGAACACCTGGAAACGCTGGACTGCCTGCCGTCGGCGCGTGCCCTGGCCGAGGGTGCGCTGCTCGCCGACTACGACCCGGACACCTATCGCAGCGACCGCAAGGATCGCAGCATGACACGCGTTTCGCTGCTTGCACCGTCGCAGCAGAAGGCAACACAGGATGAGATTCGCGCGGGATTAGCCGAGGGCGAAATTATCGGCGCCGCGCAAAACTTCACGCGCACCCTGGTCAACGAGCCGGGCAACATCCTGACGCCAACCGAGCTTGGCCGCCGCACTGCCGAGATGTGCCGCGAAACCGGCCTGCAGTGCGAAGTGCACAGCACCGCGAAGCTACAGGAACTGGGCATGGGCGCTTTTCTGGCGGTGGCACAGGGCTCGGCCGAGCCACCAGCCCTGGTGGTCATGCGCTACCAGCCCGCAACGTCACCGGCTGCCAATGCACCGGTCATCGCGCTGGTGGGTAAGGGCATTACCTTCGATACCGGCGGCATCTCCATCAAGGGTGCAGATGGCATGGAGAAGATGAAGTACGACATGGCCGGAGCGGGTGCCATGATCGGCGCCATGCAGGCCATCGCCGCTCTGAAGCCGAAAGTCAGTGTGATCAGCATCATCTGCTCGGCCGAAAACATGCCCAGCGGCACGGCCTACAAGCCCGGTGACGTCCTGACCGCGATGTCCGGTAAGACGATCGAGGTGATGAACACGGACGCGGAGGGTCGGCTGGTGCTGGCGGACGGCCTGCACTACGCCAAAACGTTGGGTGCGACGCACCTTATCGACGCCGCAACACTCACCGGCGCCTGCATCGTTGCGCTGGGCAAGTTGAACGGCGGCCTGTTCTCAAACGACGAAGATGCGTGTGAACACTTTCTGCGTGCTTCGCGCGCCGCGGGAGAGCACTTCTGGCGGCTGCCCTGCACCAGCGACTATCGGGATCTGATCAAGAGCAGCATCGCTGACATCATGAACACAGGCATGGACCGCGGCGGCGGCGCCGTTACCGCGGCCATGTTCCTGAAGGAGTTTGCCGGCGACACACCGTGGGTTCACCTCGACATCGCCGGCCAGGCGTGGATCGACGACGCTCGCAGCTACATCGCCAAGGGTCCCTCGGGAGTGGCGGTCCGCTCCATCGTGGAGTGGGTACGGGCGCTCGCAGGGTGACCATCGGCCAAGCGACTCTGCTGGTGGTAGATGACGAGCCCGTCATCCGCATGACCTTCGCCGTGGTTCTGCGGCAGCATGGTGCGATCGTGCATACTGCCGGGGACGGCGTGGAAGCGCTCGGTATCCTCGAGCGCGAACCCATCGACGCTATGCTTACCGATAGCCGGATGCCCATGATGGACGGACTGGCGCTGCTTCGCACGCTTGCCGTACGCCGCATGAGCATTCCCAGCCTGTTGTTTGTGAGTGTCGTTGATCCGGAAAACGAAGAGGAGATGCGAAGGCTGGGCGTCCTCGAGATTGTGACCAAGCCACTGCACCCGGAGAAACTCGCACGCCTGCTCACCAAGGTGCTGAAGGACCTGCCCCCGACGCAAAAACGACCCTTGGCGCCCTTAGCGGCATAATCCGGTCGCAACTTCGCCTGCCGGACCGGGTGCCTCATTCATGCGGAGCATAAGTGAGTTCGCTCCCCCGGCGCGGCCTACATCGATGCGGGAACGGCAATCCCAAGCCAGCCCAGCACCCGTTCCAACTCTCGAAGAGCCACGGCTGCGGTTGCCAGCAGCAGCTTGCGGCGGGTCTCGTCCGTCTCGTTCAACACGTGGTTGCGATGGTAGAAGTTGTTGAACTCCTGCGCGAGCTGAAAGGCAAACCGCGCCACGATTGCTGGTTCCGCCATGGCAATCGCCTGCTCCAGCACCGTCGTTACGCGGGCTGTCGCAAGCCACAGTGCCCAAAGGCTGTCGCCTGCATCGCCCTCGAAATAAGGTGCCGTCGCAAGTCCTCGCACGGCGTCGATCGCAACCTGCCGTGACACGCCGGCCTTGCGCAGAATGTTTGCTGCGCGCACTGCTGAGTACTGCACATACGGCCCTGTTTCGCCTTCGAACGAGAGCGCCTCGCGAAAGTCGAACGCAATAACAGTGTTCCGCGTGAACTTCAGCATGAAGTAGCGAAGCGCACCTACGGCGATCTGCTCTGAAACAAGCTGTCGCTCAGACTCGTCGTCTTCGGGATGCCTTGCGTCGACCTCCGCTTTCGCGGCAGCAATCAGACGATCCAGCAGGTCGTCAGCCTTCACGCCGAAGCCCTTGCGACCGCTGACTTCAAGGTATGGGCGCAGCTTGTCTTCCTCGGTCAGCGTGTAGCCCAGGTCCATGGCGCAGCGCGGCGTCAGTGCCACCATGGCGTAATTCACGTGGGTGTAGCTGTCCGCCGCGGCCGTAAAGCCCATGGCCCGCAGCGACTCCACCACGTTCGCCTGCGGGTCGTTCTGACGGGAGTCAATGACGTTGTAGATCGCTGCAGCCTGCCCAAAATGCGGAAGCACCGACTCACCGTGCATCGTCGAAATCCAGCAGGTGTGCGTGGCGTAGTGGTGGAAAATGCGATACCCAAAATCGCGATCGGGCAGCAGGCCGAACTTCCAGAGGTGGTACGCGATGTCCTTGCCCACGTAGGTGACGGTTCCGTTCGACCGCACAATGATCTTCGCGTCCTCATCCGGCCCTTCACCCGCTGCCTCCGCGCCTGGTCGCCGCATCACCCAGCAACCCTTGTTCTTGCCGGCTGTCTCCTCGTACAGCACGCCGCGATCGATCATCAGTGTTCGCGCCGCATCCCAGAAGTGGGCGTGCAGAATCTCGCTTTCGCGCGGCAGAAAATCGTACTCGATGCCAAGCCGCTCCATCGTCTCCAGGTGCCGCTCGAGTACGGCAGTCGCAACCAGGTCCGCAACCCGCGAGACCTCGTTCCCGCCCTCTTCCAGCTGGTGCAGCGTCTGCAGGCGGAGCGCCTTCCGCTCGGCCTTTGCATCGGGATCGGCCTCGTACCACTGCGAGACACGCGCGTAGAGATCCCAGAGGAAGTAGTCCACACGCTCACCGCGCGCGATCAGGTCGCCCACCAAGGCATCCACGTCCGCGGGTGTGCGGCCTTCAAGGTGCAGCAGCGCCACCACCACATCCGCCACCTGCACGCCGGTGTTGTCGATGTAGTTCTGCACCACCACCGGGTAGCCGGATTTGTACTCATCCTTTCGCAGCAGCCGCGCGAAGGTGTCGCCCAGGATTGCATTGCGTAGATGGCCGACGTGCGCTGCCTTGTTTGGATTGATGCTGGTGTGCTCCACCAGCCGGAGGCCCTGGCCGCCGGTGTCGGCATGTTCGCCAGCGGCGATGCGAGCCACCGCTGCCGCACGATCGAACTTCACATTCAGGTATCCCGCGCCCGCTACTTCGACCGAGCTAACCCCGTCCATGCCGGCGAGTTCCGCGGCTAACTCCGTGGCAATCGCGCGCGGAGCCTTGCGGAGGCGCTTTGCCAGCTCGAAGGCGATGGGCGAAGCGATCTCTCCCATGGCCAGACTGGGCGGCTGCTCCATGGCGATGGCCGCCACGGTCACGTCGTACTTCAACTTCAGCACCTGCTCCATGCGATCCAGCAGTGCCTGCCTCATCGTGCGGTACATAGGGTCCGTTTCCTGTACTTCCAGTGATCGGCGGAGCTACAACTCCGTGGGTAACGCGGCCAGGTCTTCTACCAGTGGCTTGCTCATGCTGCCGCGCTGGGCGCGATGCACAAGGAAACCAATGCCGCCGACAGACGTAATGGCGAACAGGATGATGACGTGAACCAGCAAAGCGTAGATGCCGGCATCGGCGTCGGGAACGCCCTGCGAGTGCATCGCCAGCTTGGCCGAGGCGTCAAACGGGCCGATGCCACCCGGCGCGCTGGGCAGCAGGAACGACAGGTTGCTGAGCGATGCGGCAAGAAACGCGCCACGACCGCTCGTAAGTCCTATGATCCGCGCGCATGACAGAAAGACCATGCTCTCGCAGGCCCACACTCCCGCGGTCAGCACCACCAGCCAGACCCTGCCTGCAAAACTCAGGTGCAGTACCGCGTCGAACAGCAGGCTTGCCCACTCGCCGACTTTCTTTGTCCTGGGATGATTGCCGTAGCGTGCCACCAGGCGCGTTGTGACGCGATGCAGCAGGTGCGTACCGAACAGCAGCAGCCCCAGGCCAAGCGCGGCGATCACAAAAATGCCCTGAGCCAGCGGCAACATGCCCATGACGTGTCCACGCAGTGCCATCGGCGGCAGACCTGCTGCGGCGCCCGACAGCCCGAGCACCAGAAACCCGAACAACATGAAGATGTCCAGCAGCCGCTCAAGTATCACCGTACTCAGCACCGCAGACGAGGGCGCGTTGACGTCCGGCGCGTAGGCAAAGATCCGCATGAAGTCGCCGATACGAAACGGCAGAATGTTGTTCGCTG